>JAWOHL010000105.1:0-13938 GCA_046485185.1 Candidatus Fermentibacteraceae bacterium | reverse complement strand
GTATACGGCTTCAATGTTGAAGTGATCTTTAAGCAATAATCTGTATTGCTTTACCTTCTTTATAGCTTCATTTTTATCCATTGTTGCAACTCTCTTGTTTTTTCAATGCCGCCAGTTGTTCCAGACTGCGCGCGCCGATGCCGCGGGTGGGGAAGTTGACCACGCGCAGGAAAGCGCCGTCGTCCTCGGGGTTGGTCAGCTCCACCGCATACTTGGCCCTGACGCCCAAACTGAACTCGTTGCGCGACTGGCCTCCGAAGCCCGTGATGCCCACCTGCGAGTAAAGGAAAGCACCGCAGCACCCTACGCGGGTATTCCTGAACTGCTCCGGAAGCTTTCTCACTTCGGGGTCAGCATGGGCGTTCTTTCCAACAAGCCCCACGGTGCGGTCACGGGAAGCCTCGAGCGGTTCTTTCCAAAAACACGGTTCGCGGCGGTACGGGGAGCGCTTCCCGACGGGCCCGTAAAACCGGGAGGAGAGACAGCCCTCGCCATGCTGGGGGAGATGGGCGCCAAACCCGGTGAGACGGCCATGGTGGGTGACGGTGAGCCGGACATTCTGGTCGCCCTGGCCGCCGGAATGATCCCTGTGGGGTGCACCTGGGGTTTTACGCCGGCACAGAGGCTAACGGAGCTGGGCGCTGTGTACCTCGCGGACGATCCGGAAGAGCTGGGGAGGATAATCAGGTTCGGGAAGAGATGACCCTGAGGACCGGACCTGTTTCGAACGAAAGCTTTTCGGGCCTTGTTTCAAAGGTCTGGAATTCGCCGTCGAGTTCCAGAAGCACATCTCCCTCCGGTATCACGATGAAGGAAGCCGCCCTGGCTCCTCTGGCCTGTTTCATCTCCATGAGGGTCCCGTTGAATATCCTTCCGATGTTCGCGGCGATGGTTCCGAACCACACCGGGGCTATACGCACCGCGTCGAGCAGTCCGTCGTCTATCACGGCCGTGGGGGAGAGGCTCATCCCGCCTCCGCTGAACTTTCCCACACCCAGAGTGAGCGAGAAGTAACGACCCGAGTGAAAGGCCTTTCCGTCGGCCAGAACCGTGGCACTGAACCGGGGCGGCCATAGAGCGGCAATGAACAGGGAAACCAGATAGCCGCTTTTCTTCAGGGGCAGCAGCTTTCTGAGGGCGAGGGTCCTTTTAAGCACCAACGCGTCGAAACCGAGGCCCGCTGAGTTGATGAAAGGCTTCCGAACGCCGCTGACGGTGCATACACCGGTATCGACAAGCCTGGTGAGACCCTGTGCAAGCAGACGCACGGCGGACTCCCTGTCCTGGGGGATCCCAAGGCTTCTTATCCAGTCATTCCCGCTGCCCGCCGGGATTTGCCCGAGAACGGGGGGAGTCTCGACCGAAGATAGAACCGCCCCCACTGAGGAGAGCGTTCCGTCCCCCCCGAAAACGGCCACACCGCCGAAACCTTCGGATAGCGCCCGCAGTGTCAGGGCGAAGGTTGTGGATGCGCTGTCGGTGAAAGCGTGAGTGAAATCGAGCCCCGTGCCCTCCAGCATTCGCTGTGTTTCGGGCCATGAGCCGCCCGCCCCGCCACTCTGTGCTTTGGGGTTGACAATGATGAACCATTTCCCGTGGTATTCCATACTGGGAATATGAAGAAGACAGGACGGGTTGACGAACTCTTCACGGGTTGTAGAATATGAGTGTTGTGAAAACAGTAACAGCGTTACGGCAAAAACAATGACTATGTGATTGGTGGGACAAATGAAGCCTGCGATACCGGCAAATACTGTCGAGAGGCTCAGTCTGTACCGAAGACTTCTCGAGGCATGGCTGGAAAAGGGAACCACAAGCCTTTACTCCCATCAGATCGCCTCGATGGCATGCGTCACGCCGGCGCAGGTGAGACGTGACCTGATGGCGATAGGGTACACGGGCAGCCCCAGCAAGGGTTACTCGGTCGACGCACTGGAAGAGAGCATAGGGCTCTTCCTCGGCAGCGACCGGGTCAGAAAGATCGCGCTTGTTGGAATGGGAAACCTGGGAAGAGCGCTCACAACCTACTTCACCTCCCGTGTTCCCCGCTTCAGAATGGCCGCCGCCTTCGACACGGATTCCAGAAAAACCGGCCGTGTGATCGCCGGCTGCATGGTTTACGGCATAGAAGAGATTCCCCGCATCATTCCAGCCGAGGGGATCCGAACCGCCGTCCTGGCCCTGCCGGTAGACAGCGCCCAGGAAATGGCTGATCGCCTTGTGAACGCGGGGATCAAGGGAATACTCAATTACGCGCCGGTTCCCCTTCGGCTGCCGGCAGATGTTTTCTTGGAAAACCGGGATGTAACCGCCTCCCTCGAGAAGGTGGCGTTCTTCTCCGGACAGCCCCGGGAAGGAAGCTGATCCATGGGCGAGTGCAAAGTGACCAGGGTACTGAAAAAGTATCCGGGAGCGGGAAGGGACAAGCTGATCCCGATCCTCCAGGAGGTTCAGGAGGCGGAGGGGTTCCTGCGAAGGGAAGCCGTGGTGATGATCGGACGGCATCTGCATGTCCCGACCAGCCAGATCTTCGGTGTGGCAACCTTCTACAACCAGTTCAGGTTCGAGCCGGTGGGCATGTTCCATATCCAGATCTGTCGGGGAACCGCTTGTCATGTGAAGGGTTCGGCAAAGCTCCTCGAAACGCTCAAACGCGAACTTGGCGTTGAGCCGGGAAGGACCACCCGGGATGGCAGGTTCAGCATCGAGGTGGTGGCGTGCATCGGCGCCTGCGGACTTGCCCCGGTGATCTCCATCAATGGTGAGTTCCATGCCAGGGTCACTCCCGAGGAGATACCGGTGCTTCTCGACAACTGCCGGAAAAAATCCCAGGAGGTGGGCTGATGCCCGTAATGCTGGAAAACTGCTGCGCCCTGTGCACCCATTCCCCCGCCTCTCCCTGTCCCCGGGCCGTGGAATGCCTCACTGAGGGGCCACTCTGCCACAGCGATGAATCGTGTAGCCTGAAACGGGAATCATGGAAGGGCGCGGTCAGCCGCAAAGGCACGACAATGCCTGTCATTTTCGTCGGCGCCGGGACCTGCGGCCTTGGAGCGGGAGCTGCGGCGACGATGGTTGCGATCCGTGAGTTTTGCGAAGCCCGCTCCCTGACCTGCGCCATGGTGGAGGTGGGCTGCATAGGCCTTTGCGCAGTTGAGCCCATAGTCGACATCGCTCTGCCGGGAAGGCCCAGGGTCTCATTCAGGGAAGTTACGCATGACAGGGTCGGCGTCCTTCTCGACTCCATGCTGGTGAGGGGCGAGGCTCCTTCTGAAATGGCGCTCTGTCAGTTCCCGGGAAGCGGTGAGCCGTGGAGCGGGATCCCCTTGATCGATGAACACCCGTTCTTTGCCCCACAGACCAGATGGGTACTCGAGAACTGCGGCATAATGGACCCGGTGAGCCTCGCTGAATACATGGCCGAAGGCGGGTACCGCGCTTTCTCCGCCGCCCTCAGGACCCTGACGCCCGAGCAGGTCTGCGTAACCGTCGAGGAAAGCGGCCTCAGGGGCAGGGGCGGCGGCGGTTTCCCCACGGGGAGGAAGTGGCGGTTCGCCCTGAACACCCCCTCGGGATCGAAGTATGTGATCTGCAACGCAGATGAGGGCGATCCCGGGGCATTCATGGACAGGGCGGTAATCGAGGGCGACCCCCACAGGCTGATCGAAGGGATCGCGATTGCCTCTTACGCTATCGGCGCCAACAACGCCTACATTTACATCAGGGCCGAGTACCCCCTGGCCATACGGAGGCTGAAAGTCGCCCTCGAGCAGGCGGAGAAGAACGGCCTTCTTGGCACCAACATCTTCGACAGCGGCTTCGACCTCAACATCATGATAAAGATGGGCGCCGGAGCGTTCGTCTGCGGCGAGGAAACGGCGCTGATCCACAGCATCGAGGGCCAGAGGGGCATGCCTTCCCCAAAACCGCCCTTCCCTGCCGTCAGCGGCCTCTTTGGCAAACCCACAGTCATAAACAACGTCGAGACGCTCGCCAACGTTCCAGGAATAATCCGTTCGGGAGCGGACTGGTTCCGTTCGAAAGGCACGCCCGGCAGCCCCGGAACCAAAGTGTTCGCCCTCTCGGGCAAGATCACCAACACCGGGCTGATCGAGGTCGCCATGGGAACAAGCCTGGATGAGATCCTCTTCGGCATGGGTGGCGGCATTCCAAACGGCAAGGCCTTCAAGGCCGTTCAGATCGGAGGCCCGTCGGGCGGATGCATTCCGGCAGGGCATACCGACCTCCTCATAGACTACGAATCCCTGGGCGCCTTCGGAGCCATGATGGGCTCGGGCGGACTCGTGGTGATGGATGAGGACACCTGCATGGTCGATGTGGCGAAGTTCTTCATGGACTTCATACAAAGGGAAAGCTGCGGCAAGTGCATACCATGCCGCGAGGGAACACGGCGGATGCTCGAGATACTGAGGGCCATAACCCGTGGATACCGTGACGAGACTCCCGAGCAGTCCCTGGAAAGGTTCCGTGGCATAGTGAACCTTGAGAGACTGGGGCAGGTCATAAAGAAGACAAGCCTGTGCGGCCTTGGCCAGACGGCTCCCAACCCGGTGCTCAGTACGCTCAGGTGGTTCAAGGATGAATACGAGGCCCACATCTTCGAGAGAAGGTGCCCCGCGGGCGTCTGCACCGGGCTTTTAACCTACTCCATAGACGAGGACAAGTGCAGGGGATGCACCCTCTGTGCCAGGAAATGTCCTTCTGGCGCCATCAAGGGCGCCAGGAAAAGCCCTCATTACATTGTGACCCAGGAATGCATCGGATGCGGCGCCTGCCTTGAGGTCTGCCCCTTCGGCGCCGTCAAGGTTCAGTGAGGAAGGTTGACGATGAAGATCACACTGAACGGAAAAACGATCGAAGCCAGGGATGGCGAGACCATCCTCTCCGCGGCGAGAAGGATGGGGCTCGACATTCCCACGCTCTGCCACATGGAAGGACTCCCTCCGACCGGCACTTGCCGGGTGTGCGTGGTGGAGGACCGGAAAACCGGAAGGCTCATTCCCTCCTGCTCGTTCCCTGTCTCTGACGGAATGGACATCGCGACCCACTCGAACCAGGCCGTTGCCGCCAGAAAGACGATAATCGAGCTGCTTCTCGCTTCACATCCCGACGATTGCCTTTACTGCCCCGGCAACGGAACCTGTGTTCTGCAGCGTTACGCTCAGGAGCTGGGGGTGAGACAGAGGAGCTATTCGGGAGCCAGGAACAGGATCAATCTGGACGTGTCCAGCCCCTCCATAATCCGCGATCCCGAGAAGTGCATACTCTGCGGAAGGTGTGTGAGGGTCTGCTCCGAGGTTCAGGGAGTCTCAGCCATCGATTTCACCGGGCGGGGCAGCACAGCACAGGTCGGATGCGCATTCAACGAGGGGCTGAACGTCTCAAGCTGCGTGAACTGCGGCCAGTGCGTGATGGTCTGCCCCACGGGTGCACTCACCGAGCGCAGGGATGTGGACAGGGTTCTGAAAGCCCTGGACGACCCCGCCATGACCGTGGTGGTTCAGCACGCCCCGGCTGTTTCGGTGACGCTTGCCGAGGAATTCGGCATCAAACCCGGAAGCGACATCGTGGACAGGATGAACGCAGCCTTCAGAAGGATGGGCTTCGACAGGGTTTTTCCAACCAGTTTCAGCGCCGACCTCACTGTGATGGAGGAAGCTCACGAGCTTGTTCAGAGGGTTCGGAAGGGTGGCCCGTTCCCCATGTTCACGAGCTGTTCCCCGGGTTGGATCAAGTACCTCGAAGAGTTCTTTCCACAAATGCTTGGCAACGCATCCACATGCAAGAGCCCCCAGCAGATGATGGGCGCGGTCATAAAGAGGCTCTGGGCGCCTGCCGCGGGCCTTGACCCCAGGACGGTCTTCAGCGTTTCAGTTATGCCCTGCACCGCAAAGAAGTTCGAAGCCGCCAGGCCGGAGATGGGCGACGGCGCCCCCGATGTGGACGCCGTGATAACCACCAGGGAACTTGCTGAGATGGTCAGGATGTTCGGCATCGACATCTCTGCACTCGACGGCGAGGAGGCAGACAGCCCTTTCGGAGAGAGAAGCTCGGCCGGCAAGCTCTTCGGCGCCTCGGGAGGCGTGATGGAAGCTGCGGCCAGAACCGCATACCACATGCTGACAGGCGAGAACCTGAAGGAGATGAAGATCGAGGCGGTCAGGGGGCTGGACGAAGTCAAGGAAACAACGATGACCATTGACGGGTTCGAGCTGAAACTGGCAGTCGTGAGTGGTCTGGGGAATGCGGGACGACTGCTCCGTGACATTCTCGAGGGCAGGCGCGAATACCACTTCGTGGAGGTGATGACATGTCCCGGGGGCTGCATCAACGGCGGCGGTCAACCCTTCCTCACCGATCCCGAGAGGGTGAGGGCGCGAATGCAGAGCCTTTACGAGATCGACAGGAACGCCAGCCTGAGGGTGGCCCACGAGAACAAGTCGATCGCGGCCCTCTACCGTGACCATCTTGACGAGCCCGGCAGCAGGAAGGCTCATCACATCCTTCATACCACATATTCTCCCAGGGAGGTTCTCAAGTAAATGGCCGCGATATCGGAACCCCTGGTCCAGACGGTCCCGGAGAAGTGCAGGGTCTGCTACACCTGTGTTCGGGAATGCCCGGCCAAAGCCATCAGGATTCAGGAGGGCCAGGCCGAGGTCGTCACCGAAAGGTGCATTGCCTGCGGCAACTGCGTGAAGGTCTGCACAAGGGGGGCCAAGAAGGCCAGGGTGAACATCTCCGATGTTGAAACGCTGTTAGCCTCCGGGCGCAGGGTGGCAGCCATGTTAGCGCCCAGTTTTCCCGCTGATTTCCCCGGCATCACACCCCGGAAGCTCGTTGGAATGCTTAACAAACTGGGCTTCCATCCTGTGACCGAGGTCGCCTTCGGCGCAGACCTCGTCGCCCACGCCTACAGGGAGCTGCTGCGCAAGAATCCCGACAGGCGTTACATCGCCGTTAACTGCCCCGCGGTCGTGACCTATGTCGAGAAGTACATGCCGCAGCTCATACCCTTCCTCGCACCCATCGTATCACCCATGGTCGCCGAGGCCAGGGTCGTGAGGCGGTTCTACGGCGATGACACTGCGGTGGTGTTCATTGGTCCCTGCATCGCCAAGAAGGACGAGGCTTCTTCGGAGGTGGACCAGGTCCTGACCTTCATCGAACTAGAGGAACTCTTCCGGAAGGCCGGTGTCCACCCGGATGACGCGGAGGAGGCGTCTTTCAACCCTCCCTCCCCCGGGCTCGGGATGGTTTTCCCGATAAGCGGCGGCATGCTTCAGGCCGCCGACATAAAGGAAGACCTGGTATCGGGAGACATTGTGACGGCTGAGGGCAGGGCGGGATTCCTCGAGGCCCTGAAAGAGTTCGGCAACATGGACATGGACGCGAGGCTCCTGGAACTGCTCTGCTGCGACGGCTGCATCATGGGCCCCGGGATGTCGACGAAAGAGGCCATCTTCCGCCGCAGGGCAAGGATCAGCCAGTACTCCAGGAACAAGCTCAACGAGATCAACTTCAACCACTGGAACGTGGCCATTGAGAGGGCAGGCGAGGTGGACCTCGAAAGGGGTTTCGCCGAGAAGGACACAAGGCTCTCATCCCCGGAAGAAGACGATGTCCACGAGATCCTTCACCGGATGGGCAAGTTCACGCCTGAAGACGAGCTCAACTGTGGAGCATGCGGATACGATACCTGCCGCGAGCATGCCATAGCCATACTCAAGGGGCTCGCGGAGAGCGAGATGTGCCTTCCCTACGCGATAGACCAGTTGAAGCTCACTGTAGACGAACTTGCCGGGACAAAGGTCGCCCTGAAACACGCCGAGAAAATGGCCGGCATGGGCCAGCTCGCGGCCGGTATCGCCCACGAGGTGAACAACCCCCTGGGCGTGGTGCTCATGTACGCCCACACGCTTCTTGACGAGAGGTCCGCAGAAGACCCGGAACTGGCCGAAGACCTCAGGACGATAGCCGTGCACGCGGACCGGTGCAAGAAGATCGTTGCTGGCCTGCTCGACTTCGCAAGGCAGAACAAGGTATCCCGCAGGGAAACCGATCTGCCGGCTTTCGCGGTAAAGGTCGCGTCGGACCTGCCAAGACCCGATGGTGTGGAGTTCATAACTGAAAACAGGATGAAGGACCCCATGGTGAGCCTGGACGACGACCAGTTCGCCCAGGTCGTGATCAATCTCGTCCAGAACGCCTACCAGGCCATGAGCAACGGAGGCAGGCTGCTTCTCTCCTTCGATGACCGCGACAACAAGGTCAGCATGAAAGTCACCGACACCGGCACGGGGATCGAACCCGAGAACATGAAGAAGATCTTCGAGCCGTTTTTCACCACCAAGCCCAGGGGCAAGGGTACGGGGCTCGGGCTTGCGGTGACATACGGAATAGTGAAAATGCACCGTGGAGGGATAACGGCCGTTTCCAGCACCGACCCCGGGAAAGGTCCCACGGGCACCACATTTACCGTTACCCTCCCCCGGAGGGTCAATGAGGATGAAGGAAGGATCGACAATGAAGGAGCACCTGACAATTCTCCTGGTGGATGACGACCAGGACTTCATAGAACAGATGCGGTACATGCTCGAGTCCGCAGGGCACATCGTACACTCGGCTCCCGGGCGCGAAAAGGCAATGGAAGCTCTCGATGGCGCGAAGCCCGACCTTGCGGTCATCGACCTCATGATGGACCGGAACGACGACGGTTTCGTGCTTGCATACAGGATAAAGAAGATGTACCCGGAGGTTCCGGTGATAATGGTCACCGCCGTAACAAGTGAAACCGGCATCGACTTCGGTTCATCCGCGGATACCGGCGGCTGGATGAGGGCCGACGCCCTTCTTCAGAAGCCCGTGCGGTTCGAACAGTTGGATGCCACCATGCGACGGCTGCTGAATGGCTAGCGAAGAAGTCATCCTCAAACTCCTTGTCGTTGACGACGAGGCCGGGATGCGCATGGGAGTGCGCCGGGCGCTAAGGGGATTTCAGACCGAGACAGACGACACCGGAATGATGGTGAAGCTCACCGTTGACGAAGCGGACAGCGGTGAGCAGGCAATAGAGATCATTCAGTCAGCGCCGCCGGATATAGTGCTGCTCGACCACAGAATGGGCGGCATAACCGGCATCGATGTTCTGAACTGGATGGAACAGCACAGCCCTGACGTCATAGCTATCATGATCACTGCCTATGCCTCGCTTGAAAACGCCATAAGCGCCACGAAAAAGGGCGCATTCGACTTCCTTCCCAAACCGTTCACCCCCGCCGAGCTGAAGGTCGCGGTGAGACAGGCGGTCAAGCATGTGCTGGCTCTGCGAGAGGCCAGGGAGCTGGCCGAGGAGAAGAAGCGGGTCCGCTTCCAGTTCATAAGCGTGCTGGCACACGAGTTGAAGGCACCCCTGGGCGCCATCGAGGGCTATCTCTACCTGCTTCAGGACGGCACCGCCCTGAAGAATCCCGAAACACTGCCCAGGGTTGTGGAAAGAAGCCTCATTCGGCTGCAGGGCATGCGGAAGCTCATCTTCGACCTTCTCGACCTGACCAGGATAGAGAGCGGTGAGAAAAAGCGGGAGCTTGGACCTGTGGATCTTGCGGCCGCCGCAATGACCAGCCGGGAAACCATGCTCCCCGACGCCGCGGCAAGGGGGATAACCATCACCCTGGATTCACCGGAAGTGCTGTTCATGACAGGGGACAGGGGGGAGATCGAGATAATCCTTAACAACCTCATCTCGAACGCGGTGAAGTACAACCGTGACAACGGAACGGTCAAGGTGAAGCTCTCCGATTCCACGGATGAGGTGATGCTGACGGTTTCGGACACCGGGATCGGCATGTCGGAAGATGAGCGGGAGCGCCTCTTCGGCGAGTTCGTAAGGATAAAGAACGACAAGACCCGTAACATCCTTGGCAGCGGCCTGGGGCTGAACATCGTGAAGAGGATAGCCGCCATGTACGACGGTAGAGTGTCGGTGGAAAGCACTCCCGATGTTGGAAGCACTTTCACGGTGGTTTTGAGGAAGTCGTCGAACGAGTCCTGATCCTCGCGGGCTGTATCCTCAGCCCAACACCGAGCTAGACCACCCAGTCATGGTATTCGTCTGATCCGTGGACATGCCTGTAGATCCCGGCGGTCCCGAGCAGCAGGTTGGCGCCGAACCTGGCCTCGCCTTTGATACAGGCCTGATCCTTCGGAAGATTCCCCCAGGTGTCTCCCCGGATGCGAATGGCCGAAACTGCGTTTCAGGTGAGCGCCTTTATGCAGCCGATGTTCCTGGCCTGAAGCTTTCCGGGCTCGGTACCCTCGCTGATCTGGAACTCGAAGACGAGGTTCCTGTCAGGCAGCCTGAAGTAGTCCACATTGTCCGGCAGGTTCGAGTCGTGAAAGAATATGTTGGCGTAGGGCGAGAGGGGATCGCGGTTGTCGATGCGCCACAGTTCGTCGTTGCTCTTCACCATGTACCTGAAAAAGCCGAACCCTTTGTCGTGGCTGACGCACATTCCCCTCACCCATGAGTTTATCTCCCCCCAGACCCCCGGGGTCTCCAGAGCTTTGAAGGGGAGGAGATTGGGGATAAGGTAGCCCGAGACGAACATGTCGGCTTCGCGGCGCAGCTCAAGGGCGATGTTGTCGAACGCCATCACCTCGACCCGGCAACCCCTGCTCTGCAGGGCGTGAACCACCCTGACGAAGTCGCCGTCGCCGCTCGCCAGGAGGACCCTGTCGAGCCTTTCGGACTGGAGCAGGGCATCAACGCCCATTTCAAGGTCCACATTGGATTTGCCGTACCTGCTTCCCGAGTCGTCGCTGTACCACTTCACCGTCTTGAGTATGACCTTGTAACCAATGTCGCGAAGCGCCGTATGAAAGCGATTCTGCCCTTCCTTGTACTCCCTGTCCGTACGGGCCCTTGCATCGTCAAAACTCACATAGGCGTTGAGCCTCACCGGGTAACCGCCCCCCCTGCAGGCGAACTGGCGGAGGATCTCGTACCGCATCCCGAAACCGCCGTTCATGGTGAGATTGCTCACATCGACATAAACACCAACCTTGTTTCCGTGACCCTGCGAAGACATTATTCCCTCCATGAGAAAACGCTGAAAAAGGCAATCAATGAACACAATTATACCCTCGGAAGGTTTTACTGACCAACCCGTTCCCCTGATCCCATGGCTCAGAGGTCTCGGGGTATCCATAAAAAACCTGACGGAGGAGGACTGCCGAAAGGCCGCCACCCCACCGGATCCCGCGGGATGTGACACGCTTCTTCAGGTTTCTGCACTGGTGGTTCACCATTCCGCCACCGAAAGCGGGGGAGCTGGGGCTTTCAGGGTCCTTCACCGGTTGGCGAGGGGCTGGAGGGATGTGGGATACCATTTCGTGATCGGCAACGGAACACATTCATCTGACGGCCTTCTGGAAAGGGGGAGACCCGAATGTTGCAGGGGCGCCCATGCCAAGGGAGCCAATGAATTTTCCCTGGGCATCTGCCTCGTGGGTGACTTCATGACTGGCAGACCTACGCCGGCCCAGATGCACACCCTCGGAGGCGTTCTTCGTGAACTCATGGCCTCGTACGGCCTGAATAAGAGTTCCGTGCTGCTCCACAGACAGGTCAAGGGCAGTTCAACTGAATGCCCCGGCAAAAACCTGACGCTCGCAATGGTGCATGAAGCAATTGACAAACAAACAGATAGCCCGTAGTCCGTCCGGGTGTTGCACAAAATCCCCGTCTATGCTATATACCCGCGTCACCGGAAGGAACGAAAGAATGACCTTTGTACTCACCATACTTCATATTGTCGTGAGCGTCCTGCTTGTCGGTGTTGTTCTGCTTCAGAAGTCCAAGGGCGACGGCCTCTCCGGCGCTTTCGGGGGCGGCGGCGCACTCACGGCCAGCTTCGGTAACACCGGAGCCGTGAGCTTCCTCAGCAGGGCAACAACTGCACTCGCGGTGCTTTTCATGATCTTCTCATTTCTTTTGGCAATCGTGTGATGAGTGTGCCGGGGTGGTGGAATTGGCAGACACGCTAGGCTAAGGACCTAGTGGGCGAATAGCCTGTGCGGGTTCAAATCCCGCCCCCGGTACCATAATTGAGAACCCCGCTCAGGCGGGGTTCTCTTTTCTGTAATAAAAAGGGAGCCGGCTTTCTGGGCCGGCTCCCTGATGGGTCTGAGAAGGTTACCAGGAGGCCTTGATGTGGCCCCAGGTGGTCTCGCTGAGCGAGAAGGAGGGCTGGAGAACGATGTCATCCCAGAAGATGGGGGAGGCGTTGTTGCCGAAGATGTCGAGTGCGGCCAGGTTGAGGGTCGCGTTCTCGCTCCAGAAGAATGTGTCGAACATGACGTTGTTGTAGTAAACGCTCTGGTTGTTGGTGTCGAGGTCGAAAACCACCTCTACAGGAACCCACTGGTCGTAGATGATGCTGGTGGTGCCGGTGCCCTCTTCGGTGCCAACGAGGCCGGTGCTGTTGATGAACTTGATGTCGGTGCACCATTCATTGGTTCCGTTGGGAATGTAGATGCTGAGAAGGATGAAGTACTGGGTGCCGGTGGAGCCCGAAGGAATGTAGCAGCTCGCGGACATGGACCAGATGCCCGAGTTGACGCCGGTGAACTGCTGGACGATGTCGGTGGTCTGAATGGCGGAGAAGGAGTTGGGTGCGCTCTGGGCCTGGGCCGTGCTCACGAGGCCATCGTATCCGGGGTTGCCGTCCCAGCCTTCCCAGCCGCCCTGACCGATTATGCCACCGCCGGCGGCATACGAATCGAAGTTGTCGGACCAGTCCGCGAAGGCTGCGCCTGCCGCGAAGAGAATACAGATCGATAACGTGTACATGAGTTTCATTCTTTTTCCTCCATTTCGGACAAAAACGGGGCAGATGATACGCAGTTAAACCAAGCCCCCACTGTTTGCTTTATTACATAAAAGCAAGGCGCTGTCAAGGAACCCTGCCGGCCCAGACCGCTGGCCGCGCAACCTTGAATCCAAGACTTTCCAGGTCATCGAGCAATCTGCAGTAATCTTCGAGCATCTCCTTTCTTATGGAATGCTCATCCACATACTGCCTGAGTTCCTCACAGACGCTCAAGGCATCTTCGGTCGCCCCGCTGTCCAGAAGGACGAGCCCGAGGACACCATTCGCGTACGCCGTGTTAAGAACGTCGCCGGCAAGTTCATTCACCTTAAGGGACTCCCTGGCGCTTGCGCAAGCGCCTTCCCTGTCCCCGGATAGCCACTGGATCCTTGCCCTGTTCACCAATGACGTGGCCGTGGTGCGGTAGTTCCTGGAGCTGGTGGCCAGTTCTATCGAGTCGTTCGTGTACTCCATGGCACCGCTCATGTCACCCCGCTTGGTGGCCAGCAGTCCGAGATTTCCGAGCACGGTACACTCATGTACCCTGTCTCCCGTCTTCCTTGCAGCGTCGAGCGCTTCGAGGAAAAGCTCTTCGGCCCGGTCGAACTTTTCTTTCCTGGCGCACGCGATGGCAAGACTGTTGAGGGAGTAGCCCAATCCCTGGAGGTTGCCGTGTCTGGCGTGTGTCTGAACCGCCAGTTCAGCGTATCGCTCCGATAACCGATCATCCCCCTGTCTGAAGGCGTGAACCGCCATGTTGGAGAGAAGCGACGCGGCTTCAGAGCCCAGACCATGGTTTTCCAGCGTTACCGCAGCCTCACGGTACAAAGCCATGGCGCTCTCTGAGAGCCCGACGCTGCTTCGGTGGTTGGCGAGGGTCATTTTTGTTTTGGCCGTGATTATCTCGTCTCCCGATGCTTCAGATGCGCTCAGCGCATCCTGGATCGTCCGCTCGAATTCACTGTTCCAGCCGAGTTCCTGCAGGACTTTCGCCCTTGCGCGAAGGGAGGTCGCTAGCCAGAACGGGCTCTTTCTGACCTCTGCC
>JAWOHL010000102.1:0-6126 GCA_046485185.1 Candidatus Fermentibacteraceae bacterium | reverse complement strand
GGTCCGCGCGATGCCCCGCGCGGACCGAGGCGGGCCAGCCGGCGCTGCTGGAGTTCATCACCGCCCAGGAACTGCGGCTGTCGAAGCATCCGCCCACCGTCTGAGGGCGGCTTCGTTCGTCACCATGGCATAGGTGTGGTAGGTGTTGAAAATATCGGCGGCGAGCAATGCGGCGCGCGATTCGAAAGACGAGGTCTGCCCGGACCGCAGGCCGGCCGGAAAGAGCGCGAAGGCCGACATCAGCCCCACCGCGGCCACCATGAGGGCCAGCGACACTTCAACCAGCGAAAAGCCGGTACGGGCTGCGCGGCGCGGAGGATCGGGATAATCTTGTGCTTGTTCGGGGTGTGCGCTGTCTCGTCGTCCTGAACCGTTACCCCTACATAAACGGCCACATGATGATAGTTCCCTTCCGCCATGTTCCCGATTTTTCGTCGGCTTCACATGAAGAGGCAGGCGAGATGATGCAAATGGTCAGAACCGCCGAGGGCGTCCTTCGGGAAACCATGAAGTGCCAGGGGATCAACGGCGGATGGAACCTTGGAAGCGCAGCGGGCGCCGGAATCCCCGGACACCTTCACCTTCACGTCCTCCCTCGCTGGAACGGCGACACCAGTTTCATGAGCTCGGTCGGAGGCATAAGGGTCCTGTCCCAGTCACTGGAGCAGGCCTGGGAGAAGCTCTCGCCGGGCTTTCGGAGCGACCCGTGACCGCAGCCCGCCGAAAAAGAACGGCCAGAAACAACACCGGCAGGATATGGCAGGTGGTACTTGGCATTCTGTCAGGATGCGCCATAACTCTGGCAGTGGTTTACAACCCGGTGGGGCACCCTTCCCCCGAGACCCGGCCCGTGATACCGCAGCCCGTGTACGACGTCCCCTCCCCGGACACTGTGAGGGTCATGGTCATGAACGGCACCAGCATCAACGGGAAGGGGCGCGAAGTTCAGCGGCACCTTGAGGGCAGGAGCGGTCCCGTATTCTTCATCGCTCCCTCCAGCGCCATGAACGCCGACAGGCTGGACTACACCGAGACCGTGATAGTCTCACACGTTCCCGGACCTGCGGCTGCGGCGGCGGTGGCCGAACGGCTGGGCGTTCCTGACAGCAGCATTGTATGGTGCCTTCCCTTGCAGGGGGCGCCTGAAGTGGATGTTACCGTGTATCTCGGGCGCGACCTTGCCACAAGGACGTTCATGCCCGTTACCCCCAACTGAGACGGGAGGATCGATTGACGGAGATAAACGAAGCCCCTGACATCCTCGGCACGGTGGTCGAGGCGATTCATCAGCGCCACGGTCACGGAGTGAGGGCGATGGACATGTCCGAGTTCCCCCTTACGATGGATGTTTTCGTGCTGGCCACCGCCGACACCAGGATACAGACCAGGGCCGTCGCGGATCATGTGGAAAGGGAGATGCGAAAACTGGGGAGAAAGATGCACCACGGCGAAGGCTACGACGAGGGAAGCTGGATCCTCCTGGATTTCGTTGATCTCGTAGTGCACATCTTCCTTCCCGAGACCAGAGCCTACTACTCCCTGGAAACCCTGTGGAGCGACGCGCCGTACGAAGACTATCAAGACGGCGAGACGGGCGCGGGAGATGAATTCCCCGTTCTCAACCAGGAGTAGCATAGCAGAGGGAATGCGCACGGCCCTGCGCCGGGAGTTCGCATGCCCCGAGGAACACCTTTGTTCCGTTACAGCCGGTGAATCGGGCGAGCGCGGATTCGGTGACATTGCATCGAGTTCGGCCATGGGGCTCGCAAAGGTTCTGCAACTCCCGCCGCGCCGGATAGCGTCTGTCATGGCCGGGGGGCTTTCGGAACTGCCCTTCGTGGGCGGTGTGACCGTTGACGGACCGGGCTTCGTGAACATCACCCTGAACAACAGCTATCTCTCTTCGGTGGCGACCCGACTGGCCCGGGAGGGTCTTGCGGGAATGCTTGGTGAATGCGGCCCGAGAGGAAAGGCTCTGGTGGAGTTCGTCAGCTCGAATCCCACCGGACCCCTCACTGTAGGCCATTGCCGGCAGGCCGTTCTGGGCGACGCCATAAGCCGCCTGCTTTCAGCAGTTGGCTGGACAGTCTCACGCGAGTACTATTTCAACGACGCCGGCAGACAGATGGAGAGGCTGGCCGAGTCTCTGGCAGCCCGTTGTGACCAGCTCCGGGGGGGCTCCATGCCTGTGCCCGAGGGTGGTTATCAGGGTCTTTACATCATGGATTGGGCCCGAGACCTTCTTGCAAGCGAGCCCGGCATCGCATGGCCGGACGACCGTGAGCGTTTCAGGGAGGCTGCGACGGAACGAGCGTTCGACCTGATCAAGAACGACCTCGAACTTCTGGATATATGTTTTGACAGGTATTTCGCGGAGAGCGAGCTTATCCCCGGCCCTGTAGAGGAAGCAATTGAACGCCTTGACAAGGCTGGCCTCACATATCAAGACCCTGACGGGTCAGGGAAGCTCTGGCTGAAATTGACATCACTGGGCCGTCCGGAGGACAGGGTCGTGCGCAGGACCGGCGGCGGATACACCTACCGGATGCCCGACATCGCGTACCACCTCGACAAGTTCTCCAGGGACTACGACCTGCTTGTTGACGTTTTCGGAAGCGATCACATCGATACCTGCAGGGATGTGGAGGCCGCCGTGTCGGCCCTTCTGGGAGTCGAAAGGGTGAAGCGCACCATGAGGACTGTCATTCACCAGTTCGTGACCCTCTCGCGGGGGGGCGAAACCGTCAGGATGTCCACCCGTTCCGGGGAATTCGTAACCCTTCGGGATCTGGTGAACGAAGTCGGAAGCCCTGATGTGACACGCTTCCTTTTCCTGACACGGAGAGCCGAGGCCCATATGGATTTCGATCTGGCGGTGGCCCGGAAGGACTCCGAGGAAAACCCCGTGTTCTACATTCAGTACGCCTTTGCCAGGATAGGGGGGATACTAAGGATCGCAGGCGACCGTTACAGGGACATCGATGCCGGGCAGGCCGCAGACCTGCTTCGTGAACCCAGGGAGCGAGCCGTACTCACTCTGCTCGAGGCCCTTCCTGTGAGGGTCTCTGAAGCCGCGGCAGACCTTTCGCCCCACCGGATCACCGAGACTGCATCGGAGTTGGCCACTGCTTTCCACGGGTTCTACACGCAGCACAAAGTGATGGACGAGGCGAATCCTCACCTCACCCGGGCGCGGATGCTTCTCTGCCTGGCCTGCCGGGAGGGGTTGAAGGGTCTTCTTGAAGTTCTGGGCATCAGCGCCCCGGAAAGAATGTAGAGGTTTTCATGTCAATTCTTGTAGTGGGATCAGTGGCACTCGACACCATAACGACCCCGGCGGGGAAAACCGAGGATGCCCTGGGCGGGTCGGCGGTCTATTTCGGTCTCGCCGCGTGCTCCCTCGATTCGGTGAGGATCGTGGGAGTCGTGGGTCCAGACTTTCCGAAGAGGGAACTTGAATTCCTTGCCACAAAGAATATCGATCTTGAAGGTCTGTTGACTGGTCAGGGGCCCACCTTCCGCTGGGAGGGTGTTTACGGGCCGGATTTCGGCGACGCCCAGACCCTGAGAACAGAGCTTGGCGTGTTTGCGGGGTTCGAGCCGAAGCTTCCCGAGTCATACCGGGAAACCCCCTGTGTATTCCTTGCCAACATCGATCCCGAGCTTCAGCTTCGGGTCATGGACCAGGTCACCGCACCCCGCTGGGTCGCCCTCGACACCATGAACCTCTGGATCGACAGGAGGAGGGAACTCGTACTCGAAGCCGTGAACCGGGTTGACCTCCTTTTCGTGAACGCGTCCGAGGCGAGGCAGATCTCGGGTTACGGCAACCTTTTAGAAGCGGGCCGTTTCCTGCTCGACGCGGGGCCGAAGTTCGTCGTGGTGAAAATGGGCGCCCAGGGCGCCATGGTGCTGGGCGGAAAGACACCTTTCATCATGCCCGCTGTTCCCGTAGACAAAGTTGTCGACCCCACCGGAGCGGGAGACAGTTTCGCCGCCGGAATGCTGGCAAGCCTTTCCGGGTCGGGGGGTGAACTCACACTGAAAAACATCGCCAGGGCCATGTGTTTCGGTTCAGTGACCGCCAGTTTCGCCATCGAGGGTTTCGGCGTTGACGGCCTCAGAGGAATCGACTACGAGGCTGTTTCCCGAAGGCTATCCTTCTATCTCTCCACGAACCAGCTGGACAGGATCGAGTAATGGCCCCCCTCGATTACAGGAAGAGCGGCGTTGACATAGAAGAGGGCAACAGGGCTGTGTCCCTCATGAAGGCAGAAGTGAAGAAAACCTTCAACAGCAGGGTCCTCTCCGATCTAGGCCATTTCGGCGGGCTCTTCCGGGCCGATTTTCCCGGCATGAAGAGCCCCGTTCTCGTGGCCAGCACCGACGGGGTGGGAACAAAGCTCAAGGTCGCCTCCATGGCGGGGGATTACTCCACCGTGGGCGCCGACCTGGTAAACCACTGCGTGAACGACATACTCGTGCAGGGGGCCTCCCCCCTGTTTTTCATGGATTATATAGCCTGCGGTTCACTTTCAGCGCTTACGGCTGCTCAGATCGTAACCGGGATGGCCGGCGCCTGTCTTGAGAACCACTGCGCCCTTCTCGGCGGCGAAACGGCCGAAATGCCAGGTTTTTACAGCCCCGGCGACTACGATGTGGCGGGAACCATTGTGGGGGTAGTTGAAGAGGGCTCCGTTGTTGACGGAAGTGCCGTGACCGCCGGGGACGGCATAGTCGGGCTTCCCTCCACCGGTCTTCACACCAACGGTTACTCACTGGCCCGCAAGGTGCTTCTTGAACTTTGCGGTTTCTCATTGTCGGCAAGACCCGATGAACTGCTCGGGGCCACCGTGGGGGAAGCTCTGCTGGCAGTCCACAGAAGCTACCTCAGCGCCGTCGCGCCCCTTCTTTCCCGGGACCTGCTCACCGGCATGGCTCACATCACTGGGGGCGGGATCCCCGGCAACCTTGTAAGGATACTCCCGGATGGTCTGGGAGCAGTCATCGACGGCACATGGCCAGTCCCGCCCGTATTCGACCTGATAGCTTCCCGGGGCGGGATCCCCACCGGGGAGATGAGGCTTGCGTTCAACATGGGGGCGGGTTTTCTTCTTGTTACGCCCGAACCCCAACGGGTCATACAGAGTCTCGAGGAAGTCGGTGAAAGACCGTTTTTGGCCGGGAGGATCACCCCGGGTCACGGTGTTGTGTTCAAGGAGGAGCGCCATGGGCAGATCGGTTGAACTGGCTGAGAGCCTTGCTCTTCCCCGCGGGGGGAAGATACTGCTTGCAGTGCTTGACGGCCTGGGAGACGTGAGCGTTCCGGAACTTGGGGGAAGAACCCCCATGGAGGCCGCAGACATCCCTAACCTCGACGCTTTGGCCCGCGAAAGCGCAATAGGCCAGCATGTGCCAGTGGCCCAGGGTATAACGCCCGGCAGCGGTCCCGCGCACATGGCCCTTTTCGGTTACGATCCTGTCGACAATCTGATAGGCAGGGGTGTGCTCGAGGTGCTGGGTATCGGGTTTCCCCTCGAAATGGGTGATCTGGCGGCCCGCATCAACTTCTGCACCCTTGACGGCGAGGGTGTCATCACAGACCGCAGGGCCGGCAGGATCGCAACCGGGGAGAGCGCCGTTCTGGCGAAAAAGCTCGATGCCATAACCATACCCGGTGTTCAGGTGATGGTGCGCCCGGTGAAGGAGCACCGCGCCTGCGTGGTGTTCAGGGGAGGGGAGTTCCGTGACGGTCTTTCCGACACCGACCCCGGCGCGGTCGGATTCAAGCCCCTGCCGGTCGGATCATCTTCCCCGGACTGCGCACGGACTGCCGAGGTGGTGGGGGAGTTCGTCCGCCAGGCTCAGGAGATACTGAAAGATCAGCCACGGGCGAACGGCATCCTGCTCAGGGGCATCGCCCTTAACCGAACTTTCAGGAGCTTCGGTGAAAGGTTGGTCAACCCGAGGATAGCTTCATCGTCTCGCTTGCAGACTTTCCCAAAGTGAAGCCCTGGACTGATAAAGAGGATAGCGTACTTGTGCTCGGCCCTTGTGATGCACGGGACCGGAGACCAAGCCGGCTCTTGTTCAAGGATGGGCGGGGACATGATCTAGGCTTTATGC
>JAWOHL010000024.1:0-15701 GCA_046485185.1 Candidatus Fermentibacteraceae bacterium | reverse complement strand
GTCCCGAAGGCATCGAACGAATGCCAACAGGTCTTCTTCCCTGCCCTGGGCTTCGATGACGACTCCCCCGGAGGAGTTCCAGACAAACCCGGTGATGCCCAATCGGCTGGCAAGCCTGTAAACAAAGGGACGGAACCCGACGCCCTGGACCGCCCCCTCCACGGAAACCTGCAAGCGTTGCACATCCATTCAGTGATTATAAGCAACGGGATGGTCCCGCAACTTCCTCCCAGGTTGGATCCGGCGGTTTGAAGGGTCGGAACCGCACCTTATACTTGGCCTGAGGTGATTGAAGGAAATGCACGAGTACTCCCTTGCGCAGGACATGGCCGAAGTGATAGTCTCCGTTCTCGGCGGAGCCAGAAGGCTCTCCACGGTCACCGTGGTGATGGGCCCCCTTTCCGGGGTTTCCGCAGAGTCCCTTTCCTTCTGTTTCACCGAGATTGCCTCAGCGAAGGGGTTGGGGAGCCCTGAGCTGGTCGTTCGGAAGACCGTGGCGGAAATGCTCTGCTCACGATGCGGCCATGCATGGCACAGCGATGACTTTTCGCCGGGTTGCCCGGCGTGCGGTTCGTGGGACAGAAGGATAGTCTCAGGCAGGGAGTTCTTTGTGGAAAGCGTTGAGTTTGACGAGGAGGATGCCGATGAGGATCACATCACCAGTGATGACCAGAAATGATGACATCGCGGCGGAGAACCGGCGGGCATTCGGCCTGAACGGCGTTCTTGCGTTCAACATCATCAGTTCTCCGGGAGCCGGCAAGACCACCCTGCTCGAAGCCCTTACCGCCGAGTTAGGGCCGGAAATGGCAGTTATCGAGGGGGATGTGAAGACCCGCAGGGACGCCGACAGGATCATCCGGGCCGGATGCCGGGCCGTCCAGATCGAGACCGGTGGCTCATGCCACCTTGATGCGGCAGCCGTGAAGGAAGCGTTCTCGTCGCTGGACAAGAAAAAGCCCCTCAAGTACCTGGCCATCGAGAACGTGGGCAATCTGATCTGCCCCAGCGCCTACGATCTCGGCGAGCACATCAAGATCGGGATGCTGTCCCTTCCCGAGGGGGACGACAAGGTGCTGAAGTATCCCTCGCTGTTCTGCCGCATCGGCGTACTCCTTCTGACCAAGACGGATCTGCTGCCTCACATGGATTTCGATATGGACCGCGTCGAAAGTGAGTGCATAAGCCTGAATCCCGGGGTGAAGACCTTCCGTATCTCAGCGAAGACCGGGCAGGGCATGGAGGAGCTGTGCAGCTTCCTGAGGAGCAGGTGGGAATCGCTGTAAGGGCACGCCTGCGGGCGCCACGGGAGAATTTCTTTCGTCTCCTTAGTCGGGCTGATTTCTCAAGAGCCCTGACTTTCCCCCTTCCGAAGGGCTTTTTTTGAGCGAAGGTGTGTGTCTGTGGTCGTTCCATGAGCCGTTCGCCAAAGGGTCTTGACACGGTTATTGACCAGAATTATGAAGCGCCCATGACATTTTTGAGCAGGGTTCACTTCGAGTCACTACTGAAGGCTCTCGGTGGGTCCCACAAACTCCTCTTCCCAGTCGGGAGCGGGAGCAAGTCACATTTCACATCCGTTGACAAATCAGACCCGGGCAGCGCCTTCATCGGCGGTGTCAGGTCGGTAGAGCCCCTCAAGGCCTTCTTCTTCTCCGGGCGCGAAAAGGTAGCCACGGGTTTCGAACCCAACCTTCCCGGCCGGGAGCCCCAGCCGCTCTGCGTGGTGGGCGCCAAGGCATGCGATTTGAAAGGGTTCCGTATTCTCGACCATGTCTTTCTCGACCACGAGTTCGGCGATCCCACGTACAAACGCCTCAGGAGGGAAAGCCTCGTGATCTCCGCTGACTGCACCGACGCCCTTGAAACATGTTTCTGCACATCCCTCGACGGGCTGCCCTACCCTGAAGAGGGGTTCGACATCAACCTCTCGCCGGTGAGCGGAGGGTTTCTTGCCGAGGCAGGCTCGGAAAAAGGCCGGGCGCTCATGGCGGCTCATTCCTCTCTCTTCACCGATCCTTCACCAGAGCAGCAGCAGGAACGGAGAGAAAACAGGGAGGCCGTGCTTGAGAAACTGCGGACAATAGCGGAAGCCGGCGGAACACCCCGCGCCGAAAGCCTGAAGGGCGCTGTGGCCGGAAGATACGATGATCCACTGTGGGCTGAAGAGGCAGCGACCTGTGTCGAGTGCGGGGCATGCAACACGATCTGTCCCACCTGTCACTGCTTCTATCTCTACGACCAGATGGCGCAGGGAACCACAGGCAGGTTCAGGATGTGGGATTCCTGCCTGATCAACGACTTTGCCCGGGTCGCCGGCGGAGAGAACCCCAGATCCCGGCTGTGGATGAGGCTGAGGAACCGCTTCGAGAAGAAGTTCGATTTCTTCCCAAAGGTTGCCGGAGAGTTCGCCTGTACCGGTTGCGGCAGGTGTTCAGCGGCCTGCCCCGGCAAAATCGACATAAGGCGCGTATTGAGAAGACTGGTGGAGAATGGATAAAAACCCGTACAGGTCAGTGAAAACAGAAGTACTGGAAATGATCACTGAAACCCCCTCCATTAAAACTATCAGGCTCCGGCCCTCGGAGCCTCTTTCTTTCTCCCCCGGGCAGTTCATGGAAGTCTCAGTTCCGGGCGTCGGTGAAGCGCCTTTCACGCCTTCATCCTTCTGCGGCGACCATGAGAAGATGGACATAACCATAGTAAAGGTCGGGAAGGTCACTGAAGCCATCCACGAGCTGAAAGCCGGTGATATTGTCGGGCTCAGGGGCCCCTACGGCCACGGCTACCCGCTTGACGAATTCAAGGGGAAGGAAGTTCTGGTCGTGGGTGGCGGCGTGGGGCTCGCCCCCCTTAGAACCCTCATGTATTCATTGTTCGACATGAGGGGCGACCTCGGGAAGCTTGCTTATCGCGCCGGCTGCAGGCAGCCCTGCGAGTTCCTGTACCGCGACGAGATAATGGGCTGGCTGGACCGGCCCGACCTCGACATCCGCCTCACCACCGACCAGTGCGACGAAACATGGAGCTGCGCCACCGGGCTTGTGACATCCATCATGGACAGTTCGTGCGTCAACCCTGGAAACGCCGTCGGAGTTTCCTGCGGCCCCCCGGTCATGATGAAGTTCGTCACGTTCAGAATGCTTGAGATGGGCATTCCACCGGAGAGGATCTACCTCTCCATGGAGAAGAACATGTCCTGCGGCTTCGGGAAGTGCGGCCACTGCAGGCTTGGAACGTTCTACTGCTGCAAGGACGGGCCGGTGTTCACCTATGCGCAGATCAAAGACATTCCCGGGATCTGGGACTGACCATGGAAGGAAAAAACCTCTTGAACACGGTTGAGCAGCTTCAGGGGCGGGAGGCGGTCGAAGCCGGGTCGACCGGTAACACCAGGCTGTTCATCGACCTCGACATCTGTTCCTCGACGGTGTGTCCCGAGTGCGTGATACGCTGCAGCTACCCATGGCACAGCAAGGCCAACCAGGGCATTCTGTCGGTGATAGAACTGGCCACGTACGCCCTGGTGTGCCGAAAGTGCGAAGAGCCCCATTGCGTGAAGGCATGTCCCAAGGAAGCCCTTGAGAAGCTTGCAGACCCGGGCGGAATGCTGGTCCGCCACACCTTCAGGTGCGTGAGCTGCCGTTCATGTTCCCATGCCTGTCCTTACGGGACCATCTACCCCGAGATCGTGCCCCGTTTCGCTTCGAACTGCGATTACTGCCTTTCCCGGAGGGGAGGCGAACCTGTTTGCATTTCCACCTGCCCCTACGGGGCGTTGCGGCTCATTAGAGGCGAACCGGAGGATATGCAGGACTGCTTTGTCGCGGGAGAGCACCTGATGGTGCACTCCAGGCACTGGAAGAAGGAGGAGGCATGATCCTGCTCAACCTTCTGGTCTTCGGCTTCCTTGTCACCTCGATACTGGGACTGACCGCCAGCTGGGTTGACCGCAAGGTCACCGCCAGGGTGCAGTACCGGGTGGGTCCGCCCTTCTACCAGCCGTTGGTTGACATCATCAAGCTTCTGGGGAAGGAAACTCTGGTTCCGACAGGTTCATACAGGTCGGTCTTCCTCGGGGCTCCCCTCCTGGGCCTTGCGGGAGCCGTCACTGCGGCCTCGGTGCTCTGGATGAACCAGATACACCCGCAGACGGGCTTTACAGGTGACTGGATCGTTGTGATCTACCTGCTCACGATTCCATCAATGAGCATCATTATCGGAGGTTTCGCCTCCCGGAACCCTCTGGCAAGCCTGGGAGCCAGCCGCGAGATGAAGCTGGTCCTCTCCTATGAACTGCCTTTCATACTGGCGATGCTGGTGCCGGTCGTTCACTCCGGGCTCTCCATCCGCCTTGGAGACATCCTGCTGACCCAGCGGGAGGCGGGCGCCTTCGCGGGCAACCTGTCCGGAATACTTGCCATGCTCGTGGGACTGCTCTGCATTCAGGCAAAACTGGCACTGGTTCCATTCGACGCTCCCGAGGCTGAGACGGAGATAGTCCACGGGCCGCTTATCGAATACTCGGGCACCGGCCTTGCCATATACAAGCTCACCAAGAACATGATGCTGTTCATCCTGCCTTTCTTCCTGATCCAGATGTTCCTTGGAGGCTTTTCCCTGGCCGGCTGGGGGATTCTCTGGAGCGTTCTGAAGTTCGTCGGTGTCCTTGCCCTGATCACAGTGATCAGGAACACCAACCCCAGGGTGAGGATCGACCAGGCGATGAGGTTCTTCTGGGGACCCATGACAGTCATCGCCGCCGTTTCTCTGATACTGGCCCTGCTGGGCCTTTGAGAGGTGAGTTCATGAGCCTGAAACTCAAAGCCCTTCTCAAGTCACCCTGGGTGTTCCACCTCTCCACGGGAAGCTGCAACAACTGCGACATCGAAACCCTTGACTGCCTCACGCCCAGGTTCGACGTTGAGCGGTTCGGGATTCTGCTCGCGGGAAGCATCAGGCACGCTGATGTCCTGCTGGTGAGCGGCTCCTGCAACCGGATGAGCGTGGAGAGGCTGAAAGTCCTTTACGAACAGGTGCCCAAACCTTGCCTTGTGGTGGGAATCGGCACCTGCACCGGCTCCAGGGGGATATTCATGGACAGCTACAACTGCCCGGTTCCCCTGGACAACATCATTCCCGTTGACGCCTACATTCCGGGTTGCCCCCCGAAACCCGAGGCCATCATCGCCGGGGTCGTCAAACTGATAGAGAAGGTGGGCAAAGGCTGATGACAAGGGAGCAGGTTCTCAGAGATCTCGGCAGCAGGTTTGGCGATGACATTCTGGGCATTTTTGACAAATCGCCGAAAAGGGTTTTCATCAACCTCAAACCCAGGGCCATAGCCTGGGTCGCCCCTTACATCTTCAGGGAGCTGGGAGCAAGGTTCAACATTGCGACGGGCACCGATACCCCCGACGGTATAGAGATCCTCTACCACTTCACCCTTGAAGACCTCAACCTTATGCTGAACATCAGGGTGCTTCTGGATCGGGACAATCCCGTGATCGTCTCCCTCGGGAAGCATATCGAGGCAGTGAACTGGATAGAGAGGGAGATGAAGGAACTGCTCGGCATCACCTTCGAGGGGCATCCCGACCCCCGCAGGCTCCTTCTTCCGGACAACTGGCCGGATGGCGTCTATCCGCTTCGACAGGATTACTCGGAGTGGGACGAAACCGCCATCAGAACAAGGGGTTTGTGATGGGAAGATCAGTAATACCCATCGGACCTTACCACCCGCTTCAGGAGGAGCCCGAGCTTTTCACCCTCACCGTTGAGGGCGAGCGGATAGTTGAGGTGGACGTCCGGATCGGCTACAATCATCGGGGCATCGAGAAGCTGTCGGAGAGCAAGTCCTTCGACAACAGCACCTTCGTTGTGGAGAGGATCTGCGGCATTTGTTCCACCAGCCACCCCTTCGCATACGTAAGGGCGGTGGAGGACATCTTTCCCATGGAGGTTCCGGACAGGGCCAAGTACATCCGCACCATCATAGCCGAGGGCGAGAGGATCCACTCCCACCTGCTGTGGCTGGGGCTGGCCGGGCATTTCCTGGGCTACAACACCGTTTACATGTGGGCCTGGAAGCTGCGTGAGGAGATCCTCGACGTTATGGAGATCCTCTCCGGCAACAGGAACAACTACGCCATGTTCACCCCGGGAGGCGTCAGGCGCGACATAAGACAGCAGGACATCCCCGTGGTCCTCGCCAAGATCGATTCAATAGTCCCGACGCTGGAGATGCTCAGGGACGCGATCCTGGATGATCCGGTCCTTCACGCCAGGTTGAAGGGGGTGGGGGTTCTCACCAAGGAGAAGGCAATAGAGTTCAGCGCCCTGGGACCCACCTCCAGGGCATCCGGAGTCGCCCGTGATGTCAGGAAGGACAGCCCCTACGGGGTCTACGACCGGGTTGACTGGAAAATGATAGTCACCTCCAACGGAGACGTCTTCGACAAGGCGGTCGTTCGGATCCTGGAGATGTTCGAATCCATCGGCATCGTGAAGCAGTGCTTCGAGGCTCTTCCCGAGGGTCCGATCAACGCCGGCATCGAGAGCATACCGCCCGGGGAGGGGATTGGACACATCGAGGCGCCCCGGGGGGAGACCTTTCACTACGTCAGAAGCGACGGCACCAACAGGGCGGTCCGTCACAAGGTGAGGGCGCCGACCTTCATGAACCTGCCCACCTACAAGGCCACCATCGTTGGTGAGACCATATCTGACGCCACCATCATCCTCGCATCCATCGATCCATGCTACTGCTGCACCGAGAGGATGGCGGTGAGGAACCACCGGGGAAGGCTTCTCTACGACGGCGAAGCCCTGGTGGAGCTGTCCAGGGCCAAAACCGAGAGCCTGAAGAGGAGGATGGGCAGAACATGAGCCTTGCGAACCTTTTCAGCCTGAATCTCTTCAGCTTTACTCCTCTTGCCTGGCTGGCCGCTGCATTTGCGGGCCTCTTCTTCATCCTTGTGGTGATCTATTCCCTGAGTTTCATGAAGGGAAGGAAGGGCCTGTTCAGGTATTACCTCTACACAGTGCTCACCCTGGTGCTCACCCTGGGCGTTATCTTTGCGGACAACCTGCTTCTTCTCGTCATCCTGTGGGGTTTTCTGGGGTTGCTGCTTTATCTTTTGATAGGGTTCGGAAGAACTGCCTCCACGCCCGCCACCGCCCGGAAGGCCCTGCTCATCGTCGGCGGGACCGACGCCATGATGCTGCTGGGTCTGGCCCTGGTCTGGCTGCTGGTTTACGGACCGGGAAGCGGCCTTTCCGGTCTTTTCAAACTTTCCTTTTCCACTGTGACCATTCCGTTAGCGGGAGGCCTTTCCGTTGCCGCATTCCTGCTCCTGGCATCCGCCGCCCTGGCCAAGGCTGGGGCAATGCCTTTCCACACCTGGGTTCCCGACATGGCCGAAGACGCTCCCGTGCCTGTCACGGCGTATCTTCCCGCCTCGTTGGACAAGCTTCTGGGGGTCTTCTTCCTGGCCAGGATATCGCTGGAGCTCTTCATCCTCGACAGAACCCTTGGTATCGTGCTCATGGCCCTGGGCAGCATCACCATCATGGCCGCGGTGATGATGGCCATGGTTCAGCATGACATGAAGAGGCTTCTGGGCTACCACGCCGTGAGCCAGGTAGGCTACATGGTCCTGGGCATAGGCACCGGGAATCCGATAGGCATTGCCGGTGCCCTTTTCCACATGTTCAACCACACCATTTACAAATCCTGCCTCTTCATGGCCGCAGGCGCGGTCGAGAAGAGCATGAAGACCACCGACCTCCACAGGCTTGGCGGGCTGGGAAAACTTATGCCACTGGTGTTCGGGGCTTTCTTCGTGGCTTCCCTTTCGATATCGGGGGTTCCGCCTTTCAACGGTTTCGCCTCCAAGTGGATGATTTACCAGGGGATCATCGGCACCGCCGGGAACGGCTGGACATGGATCATCTGGCTCACAGCGGCCATGATGGGCAGCGCACTCACCCTGGCCAGCTTCATGAAGCTCATCCATGCGGTGTTCCTCGGACAGGCTTCGCCCCATGTGACCAGGATCGCCGAAACATCAAGGCCCGGAACCCCATTCGCCCTCGCCGCCCCGATCGCGGTGCTTTCGATCCTTTGCATACTATTCGGTGTGTTCGCTGACAGGATCCCGTTCGGAGAGCTCTTCAGCCCGGTTCTCGCCGGGGAGCCCGTCTTCCCTGGACTGTGGAGTTCCGGCTCGGCAACGATACTCATCCTTGCCGGGTTGTTCCTTGGAATGTTGGTGTATCTCCTGGGCAGCGCCGGGAAAACCAGGTCAGTCGCTCCCTTCATCGGAGGCGAGGATCTCGATGCCAGGCCGTCCATGAGGGTGTCCGGCGTTGATTTCTACACCACCGTGAAAGATGTGAAGCCTCTCGGAGTACTGTATGAGTGGGCCGAAAAGAAGCACTTCGACTGCTACGTGGTGGGGCTCAGGTTCGCCGACTTCCTGGGCGGACTCCTGTCGGGGCTTCACAACGGGCTGCTCGGGAGGTACGTGCTCTGGTGCCTTGCGGGAGCGGTTGCTCTCTATCTCGCGCTGATTGGATGACGAAATGATGGAACTCTACATCCTTATGGCCCTTATGATCGCGGGAGCCCTGGCGGCGGTTGAGATGAAGAACCTGCTTTCCGCTGTGATCACGGTGGGCGTCGTGGGGCTCGGGCTATCCATCATCTTTCTTCTGCTGAAGGCCCCTGACATCGCCCTTACCCAGCTTGTGGTGGAGATAGTGGCGGTGATCATCCTGATAAGGGCGACTCTGACATTGGAGGATTCAGGGGAGTGGCTGGGTTCCAGACCCCTGGGATCCCTGCTGGGCGCGCTGTTCGCGGCCCTTACCGTTTGGGTCGGGATCGTTGCCTTCAAGAGCCTTCCAGCCTTCGGCGATCCGCTGATGCTCGTTTCCCAGCGGTACGTTGTTAACTCCGCCGCGGACACCGGAGCAGCCAACATCGTGGCGGCGATCATACTCGACTACCGGGCGTACGACACACTGGGTGAAGCCACCGTGCTTTTCACGGCGGTTGTGGGTGTTCTTACCGTGATGCGCCGCAAGGGGGTGAAGGACCATGGCGAGAAATGATGGGGTAGCCGGAATGACCCTGGTTGTGAAGACAGTGACAAGGCTCACTGTGGGGCTCATTTTCCTGTACGGCATCTACATCGTCCTGAACGGGCACCTCAGCCCCGGAGGCGGTTTCGCCGGGGGAGTGATAATCGCCCTCAGCTTCATCAACCTCTTTCTTGCCTTCGGCGGCAGAAAGGCATTCGAGATCATCAGGAAAGACGCGGTGACAGCTCTTGAAAGCATCGGGGCCGTCCTGTTCCTGGGGATTGCCCTGCTGGGTTTCGTCGACGGCGGATTCTTCAGTAACTTCCTGCCGCAGGGCAGGTTGTTCAGCCTGGTCAGCGGGGGCGCCATCCCGCTGTCGAACATTGCGATCTGTATCAAGGTGGGGGCAGGAATATTCGGGATATTCCTGGCCCTCGTTGCCTTCCGGGGAAGCGAAAGGGAGGGGAAATGATACACTCCTGGCTCCCTTACGTGCTCTGCATCCTGCTTTTCAGCGTTGGGGTCTACGCCATTCTGAGCAAGAAGAACCTGATCAGGATAATCATGGGAATCGTCATTGCCGAGTATGCGGTCAATCTCTTCCTGATCCTCCTCTGCTGGAAGCGGGGAGGGGAGGCGCCGATCCTTCAACCGGGCGCCGGGCAACTTGCAATGGTGGATCCGCTGCCCCAGGCCCTTGTGCTCACTTCCATCGTGATCGGACTGGCCACCACCGCTTTCCTGGTGGCAATAGCCATGAGGCTGCACGAGCGTTACGGTACCTATGACATCACCCGTATAAGGGAGTTGAGGGGATGATGGCCGGCGAATACATTCCTCTGCTGGTTGCGGTTCCCCTTGCGGGAGCATTCGTCTGTGCCCTTGCTGCCCGGAAGTCGGGCGCTTTGGCTGACATTATCGGTACACTGATCGCAGCCCTTGTTCTGGCCCTTTCCATCTACGCGGTTTTCTCTCCCCCTTCCACCCACGCAGTCGGTGGCTGGCCGGCCCCCCTGGGCATCCTTCTGGTGATGGACGGCCTGGCGTCGCTGATGCTGCTGGTTATCAGCCTGGTCGCCTTCCTGGTGATGATCTACTCCCTGAGCTACATGAACGCCTACTCCGGGCGCTGGCAGTTCCACACCCTGTTCCTGCTGATGCTGGCCGGGATGAACGGTGTCGTCATCACCGGCGACCTCTTCAACCTGTTTGTTTTCCTTGAGGTGGCGTCTCTGGCGAGTTACGCCCTTGTGGCCTTCGGAACCGGGAAGCACGAACTCGAGGCCGCATTCAAGTACGCGGTCATGGGAAGCCTGGGTTCCCTCCTGCTTCTTCTGGGCATCGCGTTCCTCTACGGCTACACAGGCACCCTCAACATGGCCCACATGGCGGAGAGGCTTGGTGAACTGGGGGGTGCGCCGATCACCGTCACCGCGCTGGTGCTTCTTCTCAGCGGATTCGCCCTCAAAGCCGCCATCGTCCCGTTCCACTCATGGCTGCCCGACGCACACCCGTCTGCTCCTGCGCCCATCTCGGCCATGCTCTCCGGGGTCCTCATCAAGTCCCTCGGTGTCTACACAATCGCCAGGCTCGTATTCAATGTGTACGGCGCAAGTCCGGACCTTTTGAACCTTCTGATGGTGCTTGGTGCCGTCTCGATGGGGATCGGTGTCATCCTGGCCCTCAGGCAGTGGGACATGAAGAGGCTGCTCGCCTACCATTCGGTGAGCCAGGTCGGCTACATGATCCTCGGTTTCGGCCTTGGTTCTCCGCTCGGGATCCTCGGAGGGCTTTTTCACCTGTTCAACCATTCCATCTTCAAGAGCCTGCTTTTCCTGAACTCCGGCGCCCTGGAACAGGCAACGGGCACAAGGAACCTGAAGGAGATGGGGGGCTTGTCGGGCAGAATGCCCACCACCTCCTGGACCACCCTTGCAGCGTCCATGTCAATCTCCGGCGTTCCGCCCTTCTCCGGGTTCTGGAGCAAGCTCATCATCGTCATGGCCTGCGTTGAGCAGGGAAAGTGGTTCTACGGAGCCTGGGCTATCCTGGTGAGCATTCTGACCCTGGCCTCCTTCCTCAAGGTTACCAAATTCGCTTTCCTTGGAAAGCTCGGGAAGGGCTTCGAGAACGTTCGGGAGGTGCCCTGGCCCATGAGGTTCGGCATGGCTGTCCTGGCGCTGCTCTGCATTGTGGGGGGTCTCATGCTTGTTCCGGAAGTGAAGGAGATGGTTCTCGCCCCTGCGGTCAGGGTGCTCGACCATGGTATCCTCACCCTCGGGGAGGTGGTTCGCCTGTGAAAAGCCGTGCTCTGATGTTCCTGGCGGCCTTTGTGGTATGGTGCCTTCTTTCCTGGCCCCCAACGGTACTCCAGCTTGTTGCCGGGGCTGCAGCCTCTTTGCTGGCGGCGGCTGTCATGGGGCGGATGTTCATCATAAGGCACCATATGCTGAGCCATCCCTTGAGGGTTCTCACGTTCATCTTCCTCTACATGCCGGTCTTCACATGGGAGCTGATCAAGGCCAACTTCGATGTTGCCTACCGGGTGCTTCACCCCGGTCTGCCCATCAACCCCGGGATAGTGAAACTGAAAACCGGGCTTAAGTCCGACATGGGCCTCACCTTCCTGGCCAATTCGATCACCCTGACCCCCGGCACCCTTACGGTGGATGTGGACAAGGAACAGGGGATCCTCTACATACACTGGATATACGTGCGGGGAAGGGATATCGATTCGGTCAGCAGGGCCATCGGAGGCAGATTCGAGCCGATACTCAGGAGGATTTTCGAAGAGGTCGTGCCATGAAGACTGTCAGATGGATACTCGGGGCGTTGGTTCTGCTTGGGATACTTCTGGTCGTCATTCTCTACGCCACCGATGGGGCGTTTCTTCCGTCGGACAGGGCGCATTCCGGGTTTTTCGCCAGGGCCCTTTACATTGTCATCCTGAGCGCCCTAATGGTGCTTTTCAGGATCCTGAAGGGCCCCACCCCCGCGGACAGGATAGTGGGAGTGGACATCCTTGGGATTCTGGTGGTTGGTCTTTGCGCGATCCTCGCCCTGGCTACAGACCGGTCATGGTATCTTGACATCGGAATAGCCTGGGGCCTTCAGAGCTTCATAGGCACCCTTGCCCTGGCCAAGTTCATGGAAGGGAGAACCTTCGATGACTGATACGATAGGCCTTGTGATGATAGCCGCCGGGCTGGTCTTCGATGTCCTTGGCTGTCTGGGGCTCATCCGCCTGCCCGACGTGTACAACCGTCTGCAGGCCTCAACCAAGTGCGTCACCCTGGGAACCTGCAGTATCCTCATCGGAACCTTTTTGATCACGGGGTTCACATCCACCGGTTTCAAGGCGCTTCTGGCGGTGTTCTTCCTGGTGCTCACCTCCCCGGTGTCAGCACATGCCATTTCCCGGGGAGCCCACAAGGCGGGGATCAAGCTCTGGAAGGGCAGCGCCTGCGATGCCCTGGAAGAACGTGACAAGGAGGCGCAGCAGTGAGATATCCCAAACTTCGGGAGCTCGGTGAAGCGGTCAAATCCCTGTTCACGAAGCCCTACACCTCAGACTTTCCCGGAAAGCCCCACGTTCCGCACGAGAACTTTCGCGGACAGCCCGTATTCAACCCGGAGAAGTGTCTGGGGTGCCTGGCCTGCGAGGAAGCATGCCCCGCAGGGGCCATCGCCCACGAAGACCTGACGGATCCACCCGATGCCGCCAAACGCAGGATGATCCACTACACCGACACGTGCATATTCTGCAGCCAGTGCCAGGCAGCGTGCATCGCTGACCACGAAGGCATTGAGCTCGGCAACGAATGGGAGCTCTCATACTTCGACAGAACGCAGGCCAGCGAGAGCATCGAGCTCGACCTGCAGCTCTGCGAGGTCTGCGGGACCATCATTGCCACGAAGCCTCATCTGGCCTGGCTTGCGGACAGACTTGACGAGATGGCATTCTCCAACCCCACGGTTTACCTGGCCCGTTTGAAGGAACTGGGCGTTGCGGACGACAATATCGTTCCCGTTCTCAGGGACCGGGGCCGTTCCGACAGAGTGAAGATCCTCTGCGTGAAGTGTCGCCGGGAGACCACCCGTTACAACGAATGAGTTCACCAGGAAACTGAGGGCGTGTCTTCGGGACGCGCCCCTTATCCTCGGCATCGGGAACCCGTTGAGGGGTGATGACGGGTTCGGCCCTGAGCTGGTTTTCAGGCTCAAAGGCATCCCTGTTCATACCATAGACGCGGGAACAACCCCTGAGAACTATCTGGGGTCCGTTGCCAGAATGAAACCGAAGCTGGTGCTTGTCGCCGACGCGGCAGACATTGGCGCGAACCCTGGCGAGCCGGCTCTGCTTGGCAGGGATGAGATCGATCAGGTCGGAGGTTTTTCCACCCACACGATGTCTCCCGCCCTGTTCATGAGGCAACTTGAGGATCTCTGTGGCGCGCGCATACTCATGCTTGCGGTACAACCCGCTTCAACAGCATTCGGACAAGGTCTTTCCCGTCAGGTCGAGGCATGCCTCGAGGAGCTGGTGACTGTTATCGAGGAAGCCTTCGTTGATGCAAGCCCCTGATGTCCCCAACGGCCGCAGTGGTATAATCACCATGAAAGAAGCGGATTGGAGTAGAGATGTGTCTCGGCGTTCCCGGTGAGGTACTGGAGGTCTGGGGGGATGAACCCCTGACCCGCAGGGCCAGGGTCAGCTTCGGAGGAGCGGTCCGGGAGGTTTGCCTGGCGGGAGTTCCCGACGCAAGCCCCGGAGAGTACGTCATTGTTCACGCGGGCTTCGCCCTCAACCGGCTTAATCAGGCCGAGGCCGACGAAGTTACGGGCTACCTCAGACGCATTCAGGAATTCGGACGGGAGGAGTGCGGCGGGTAAGGCCGGACTCCCCGTTGATCACTCGCTCATCTCAGGCAGGAGAACCGGGTCATCCCCCGGTTCACAGGCCGGAATCTCGAAGGAGAACACGCTGCCCCTGCCTGGTTCACTTTCCAGGAAAACCATTCCCCCGTGCATCTCGACTATTCTCTTTGCTATGGAAAGGCCCAGACCTATGCCGGGGATCTTTATCTCTCCCTCCCGGGGTTCCCTGCGGATCCTCGAGAACTCCTGGAACAGTTTCTTCTGATCCTCCTGATCGATCCCGATACCCGTGTCCTCCACCTCAACCCGCACCCTGCACCCAATGTCGATGCACCGCAGTGTGATCCGGCCACCCTGCGGAGTGTACTTGATGGCGTTTGTGAGGTAGTTCGTTATGACCTCCTTGACCAGGATCGGTATCGCAGCCACCGGAGGAGCGGTATCGGATATCTCCAGAACCGCAGTGTGCCTGTTCCCCGAGATCAAACCCTGGTTCTCCACCACCACCTGCCTCACCAGTTTCCCCACGTCAACCCGCACCGCCTGGTTGCGCAGCTGGGAGGAATCGAAGGATGAGAGAAGCTGAAAGTCCCGGAGGAAGGAGATGACCTCCTGCATTCTGGCCTGGGCCCGGACCAGAAGGTGCTTCTCGCGGGGCGCCATTCGATCGCCGGCAAGGGTGGACAACCCCGTCAGGAGCGCCGAGGCCGCCCCAACCGGAGAACGGAGATCATGAATGGCTATGTGCAGGAAATCCCGGTGAAGCTTGGAAAGCCTTCTGAGCTTGACGTTGGCCGCACGCAACTCCATTTGCGCGAAGCGCCTGCGATGGTTCAGCTCCCCAACCAGAAACCCCAACGCAAGGAACACCCCCACCCTGGCCAGCCCGGGCCATATCGGAAGGGTGACCCCGTCCAGCAGTTCCAGAGCGATTATCCAGGCTCCGAGAAAAACGGGAACAATGGCCGCCTTCCTTCCCCACCAGATGCTGGAGAGGAAGATGGGAACGTAGGCGAAGTGGGAGTAGGCCACATTGATCTTCAGACTGAAATGGAACAGAAGGCTTAACGCCATGAATACCAGCATCAGCCCGATCACCAGGGCGTCCCTGCGCCAGCTGTGTCGAAGAGGGCTCCTGTACCCCGCCCAGAAATTGGGACTGTCAACCGGCAGGTTTTCCTCGCCCATCAAACCCTTTCCGCAATAGCCTGCATCGGGCTGCCAAGGGGTGGACTGGGAGGAGCATTCAACAAACGAAAATAAACCCGGGGGCGGGGTATGTAAAGCCGGGGGAAGAAACTGGTCATCCCGTTCTCCGGAACTCCCGGTCGTACAATTAACTCGAGAAGTAAGCCAATTGAATCTGCTTGATGTTGCTCTGAAACAGATTTTTTGCAATGGACTGTCCCATAGTATTGACGGACTCCCGAAGTCAGGCATATTCATTCCAAATGAATGGTTTCCTCGCAGTCCTGAATGCCATTTGTGTCACAGGTGATATACATCTGGTTTTAACGGTTGCAGACGAAAGGGGGAATCATGGCCGCCGGGAACAACGGAAGGCACGGATGCCTTACCATCTGGCTTTTTCTGCTGATGCTCTGGAATCTCGCCCTCATTCTTACTTACACGGGATGTAACATGGTGGAGTGGGTCGGTGACACCGGCGAGCCTTTCGGCTGGTACTACCCGGTCATGATCGCCTTCGCCGTGCTGAGCCTGATCTTCATCTTCGC
>JAWOHL010000086.1:0-34973 GCA_046485185.1 Candidatus Fermentibacteraceae bacterium | reverse complement strand
CCCTGAGGCCAGCTCTTCGGGGCTCAGATCGGGGTACGCATAAAGCGGAACGCCGGCGCTGTCAGTGAAAACCGCCGCGGTCAGGGCATCTGACGGGACCAGCCCCCGGCATGCGGCCTCGAGGCCGGCCTGGTCGGGGTGGGCGCCCATCTCCCCGGCTATCTTCGCAGCGACTCCGGTTGCCAGGGAAGTCGACCACCTGCGGTGTTCCCCGAGCATGAGGAACAGAACCATTACAACGACCAGGACCGCCAGGGCCGAAGCCCCTGCCACCAGTCCGGCCAGGGCCTCCACACCGAAACCGTAACGTTTCTCAGTGGCCATTCCGGTGCCTCACATATTGTGCGTAACCGTTCGTGAAAGCTTTGTTTCCCTTCAGTTTGGCAAGTGCCAGATGAACCGGCAGCCACACCCAGGTTCGGGCGCGCATTCCCGCCGAGGAACACCATGATTCCATGAAGAGGAAGCGATTGCGCTCCCTAAGGGTTTCACTGTCAATGCTTTTTCCCATTGTCGCCGCGTGGTCGTGCAGGACACCGGGACCATCGTACCTGGCCATGACCATGCCAGAACGGGTCATGCGGGCCCCGAGGTCGGCATCCTCCCAGTAGATGGGCGCGTACCTCGTGCTGAGCCCTCCCAGTGCGAACCAGGCATCCCTGCGCCAGAGGGCGCACGCTCCGGAGGGATAGGGGTTGCCAGCTCCCGGCGCCGTGAAGGCGAGTCCCCTGTGGAAACCCCACTCCATGGAACCGTCATCGGTTCCATCGGGCCTCATGATCTTCGGGACAGCCACCGCAACGCTCGACGGCGCGTCTGAAAGCCATAGGGCCATTCCTTCGAAACAGCCGGGTTCCGGTGTGACGTCGTTGTTAAGCAGCAACAGAAGGTCGGAGGAAGCCGCCTCCATCCCCTCGTTCACGGCGTAACAGAAACCGGGGTTTCCGTTCCGTGTCAGAACCCTCAGGGATGGAAAAGCCTTCCGCAACGCTTCCGTGGAACCGTCTGAGGAGCAGTCGTCCACTACCAGCACTTCGAGACGGTTATCCTCGATGAGCACTGGAAGCTGTTTTTTAAGGAATTCGAGGCCGTTCCGGGAAGGGATCACGACCGACACTGTACTGTTCATTCCCCTGCCTCTGCAACGGGTGCGATCTCGAACCAGTCGAAATACACCGGCCTGCCGCCCTCGGGGATCGTGACGGTGGCCGGACCCCGGAGGGTGACAGTGTGTAACCTCATTCCACGGTTCTCGGGTCTGTCCGGGATGGTTGTGCCCCTGCGCAACGAATGGAAAGCCGCGGGCACAGGCAGAAGCTCCGTTTGTGCATCGATGGTGTCGCCCCCTATCACGAGCATTGCCCCCGGCTCTCCCGAGGCTCTGAACGTTAACCTGCCGCAGGGTATGTAAAGCCGCTGAGCGGGGTGGTCGAGCACAAGGGTCCGCTGTTTCGAGAAGAACCAGTGGGTCCTTTCACCAGGATCGGGGTTCATGGGGTAGATCATTGCTCCGTGGGCAAAGAGCGGTCCTGCTTCTTCCGCTTCCATACGACCGGGATGGGGCGGGATGGCAAGCGCAAGTGCGCCTCCGGCAAGAAGGGCCTTAAGACCGGTGTCTCTGTCATGCCTTACGAGAAGGAACGCCACGAAGGCGACGAGTGTCCAGAATAGAAGGACCGCCTCAGAGTGGCGAACCATCGATACCCCCTGCGAGGCGGCATCGATGAGTCGCATCAGGTTGTCCGTTCCCGATCCGAGGTTGAACCTGGAAACGGGTACCGATGCCAGCAGCGAGGAAACGCCCACGGAGAGACCGATGAGAAGCCGCGACGTCTTTCTCTCGAGCACCATGGCGAGCGACGCCGCAAGAAGGGGAACAAGAGGCAGAAAGATCCTGGTCGCAGGAGAGGGAAGCCCGTGCCAGCTCTCCCCGCTCCAGACAAGATGGACCGCGATATAGAAAAAAGCCGGGAGGGCAAGCCTTCCGAAAAGCTTCCCGCCGGACTTTCTGAATAGCGGCATGCCGGCCATGGCTGCTATGACCCACGGAGCCTTTGGAAGCAGCCCCGCCTCTACGTCCAGAAGCATCTCGAAGGCTGAACGAAGAAGCATTGAAGGCCTCTTGAAAAGGTTCATTCCTATGGCCGTGAGGGTTTCTGCAGTGCCGTACCTGACCCAGAGCACTCCTCCGTTCAGAAGGAAACGGTCGATCACAAGAAGCATGGCCACGAGGCCGAGGACCGCCAGGGGGATCAGAATCCGCCTTCGGCAGCCGTGGTTGTTCTCGAGGTACCAGCACACGAACATGCCTGCCGCGGCGCCTGCGTAGCGCATTTTCAGTGCGATGAGGAAACCCGATAGCAGAAGGGTGCCCCAGAAGCCCCTGCGTCCGCCGGGCAGGAGCGCGAAGGCGCATATTGCAGCTGCTGCCGTCCAGCCGCTCAGGGCCGGTCCCAGCAGAGTGAAGCCGGGCATCAGAAGGGCCGCCATGACTGCCGTCATGCCCGGGGAGGGCATCCCCCCCCTTGTTAGAAGAACGCGAAGCATCAGAAGGCATCCGATGAGGGGCAGCAGCCCCATGATCCTGATCCCGACGGGGCCGAAAAAGGTTCCGGGGGCCAGGATGAGCGGGTAAACGCGTGTGTGGTGGCTGTCTCCCGGAGCGGGGTCGCCAGGTCTTGCCTCGAAGCTGTACCCGTCGGTTCCCGTGATGTCCGACGCGATCTCCGCGAAACGGACCTCGTCGGAAGTGAAGGGAACCGTGGCTATCATCAGGAACGCCACAGGCAGGATCGCCCTGATGATCCCCATGCGCTGCCCGGCCATCGCGAACCCCATGACGAGAAGACCGGAAACCGCCGAGGCTGCGGCTCCCTGCCAACCCCATGGAATAACTCTCCAGAAAAGGCTGAAGATGGTGAAGAGCGCCATTGAAAGAGCTGCCGGGACGCTCTTGCCGCAACCGTACGAAAGAAGCGAACAGATCACCCACGAAAGGGGGAGCAGACGCCCCATCCCTCCTGGGTCGGGCATTCCAGCCAGACGCCAGACCAGGAAAACCCAGACCCCGGCCGCAAGGCACGCAAAAGGGGGCTTCAATGCCTGTCGGTTCACCATGTAGCCTCAGCCCACACGTGAGCAACGGGATGGGTGAACGGCCGTGGCTCACGGACCGGAAGTATGAAAACCGAATCGGAGGGCGCAAGATCGAGCCGGAGGGTATGGGAGCCGGAGGGAAGGCATACTGTCTTATCACCTGCAAGAACCGTGATAACGGGAAGGGAATCCCTTACACCACCGCATTGCAGTTCGAGCGTCATGGTGAACGGCCCGGGTACAGGCGGAGCCAGAACGGCGCCACCCGTTCCCAGCGTGATAGGGGAAAGCTTCCACCAGGCGTGCCCCTCTTCGAGGAAGCACCGGGCCGGTTCTGGTGCCGCCCTGGCCGGCAGGTAGCCAAGGTAAAGAAGCAGAACGGCGGAAACGGCAGCGATAACGACCCTGGCTTTCCTCCCGTCAAAAAGTGAGGCAATGGCGCATGCGGCCACCATCGGTGCCGACTGCGTGGAAGGATTTGCGAGTACCCACGCCGAAACCGCGAGCCACCCGGCGGTCCTGCCCGAAATCCGGCGCGACGAAAAGGCTGAGAGAACACCGGCAACGGCGGCCAATGCAGCTCCCGTGAGAGATGCCGTGGCGCACATCAACACCATGAGCCCGGGGATGAACATGGGGCCGCCCGTCAGTGTTGAGACCGCCACCGCCGCCAGGGGAAGGGCCACCCATTCCAGGGAGAACCCCCGGAAGAGAACTATGGAAAGCCAGACGGCGATGCCGGCCAGGGCCGTCGCCAGTTCACCCTTGCGAAGGGATGTCCCCATAGGTCACCTCCAGCCGTGAGTCGGGTCGGTCGCAGAAAATGTACGACAATCCGCCTTCGGTGAGAAGCCTTAGCCTGATGGCTCCCCCGGCCTTTACGAAAAAGGTTTCCCTGAGGGTCCCGCCGGCATCGCACATGCCCCCTGAAACCGCCGGTCCCCGTGAGCGCAGGGTGACAGTAGCCCCCGATGTGGTAAACACACCGTAGGGGGCGATGGTTGTACCCTGAATGCCGGGACCGGAAGGGCCGGGTCTTGGAAGCGGAAGGTCGGAGGGCTTTCCGTGGAGACTGGAAAGGACATTCGGGGGAAGCTCAACGGGCCGGACCTTAACGCCCAGCGCCTTGGAGAGTACGCGAAGGCGCTCGATCCAGGGCTTTCCACGCCTCAGAAGGACCAGTTCTATCCTGGCCTCCCTTGCCAGAAAGCCACGGGGCAGTTCTCCGCCCCCCAGAAACCTTCGGGCGAGCCTGACCGATGAGGCCAGTTCCCACAGGGACGCACGAGACCTGTCGCTGGAGGCCCCTGTCATATGAAGGGCCGATGCCCGCCTTAGAACGGAGAAATCCCATCCCAGAGCCCTGGCGCGAAGACAGAGGTCTGCGTCTTCGAAGTACATGAAGTAACCCGGGTCGAAGCCACCGACGGCCCTGAAAGCATCGGTCCGCCAGAGCGACACGGCGGCGGATACGGCGGGAGGGGCTGTAACGGCATCGCCGGCGCTTCTTTCGAGGTGCATGAAGCGGGCGTCCCATGCTTCGCCGTAAGGTGTCACATACACACCGCTTCCAGCTGTGACCAGGGGCCATTTCCAGGCCCTGATGAGGGGTTGGACCCCCGCCACCGATGCATTTTCGTCGAGGTGGGCTACGAGCATCCCGAGAGATCCGGCTTCAATCCTGGCGTCACTGTTCAGAAAAAGGATGTATCCGGTGTCGACTTGTCGGGCCGCGATGTTGTTGCCGTGCCCGAAGCCCAAGTTTTCGCCGGAGACCACCCTTGCGCCGGGCAACAGGCGTGCCGCCGCGCCCGCAGAGTCGTCGGAGGACCCGCTGTCATAGATCACGGCACCGGTTCCGAGCCCGGTTATCGTTTCAGCCAGTTGCGGCAGCAGTCCGGCGTTGTTGTGAAGGACGGTAACAACCGTTACGGAGTTCGAAATGCTCATCGGCGCCACACCCAGACGCTGTCATCCGGTGTGCCCGAGGGAAAGGCCGGGGCGTACAGTGAGTCGTAGAGTACACGCTGATCAGGCTCAAGAAGCATTCTGTGGTACAGGGCCGTTTCAGCAGCGGTGGCCATGAGGGCATTCACGGTTACGATAGCGGAATCGCCCATTAGAAGACCACTTAAATTGGCATCCTCAAGGGCTTTGCAGCCTCCCCTGGCAAGAAACGCAGTGAGGCGCGGCTGCCCGTGGCGAGTCTGGTAAAAGGCCGTGATACGGGTCATGTACCCCGCTGGAAGGTCGAGCACTGGACCGGTCGCCTCCAGGCACGCGTCGGGAACCGAAGCGTAAAGTGTCGGGAACACCGGGATGAAAAGCTCGAACAGGACGAAGAAAAGAACAAGCGTTCGCAGAAGGGGTTTCAGGCCTTTGCAGGCGACACCAGCGGTCACGGCGGCAATGACCCCGGCGAGCATCGAGATCCTTGCGGGAACCCTTGCGTTGGCAAGAAGCGAAAACCTTGCCGGAGCCATCCAGGGTAGAACGACCGGGGTGGGGGTCCCCTTCCATTTCAGCAGTGGTCCAAGGCTCAGAACAGCAAGGAAGAGCACGATAAGGCACAGATCCCATCTGCGTTTCCTTGCGCATGCCCCAATGAATACGAGCAGCACTGAAAGACCGAACGAGACGTTCCCCTCAAAGGCGTTGGGCATCCAGGGGTGTTTGAGGGGAAGTGACAGGACTGCACCGGCGAGCCCGAAGGGGGACGGCATGAGGTAGGAAAGGGGTTCGGCGCTCCAATGCACTGCCTCCCTCCATGTCATGGCATCTGTTGCCATCCCGCCTTCCCGTGGAATGAACCATAGCGCGGCAAGTGCCACTCCGAGGGTGATCGAGGCCAGGGCGCGAAAGGCCGTTGCTTTCGTGAACCCGCGTCTCAGGATGATCATTACCGAGATCGCACCGAAAAAGACAAAAATCACATGGTAAAAACTCTCGAGGGTGGCCAGCGCGGCGAACAGACCCGCAAAAGGCAGCCCCCTTCCCCGTTTCAGGTAATCCGTGAAAAAGTACAGCGAAAACATGCCCCAGCCCATCTGGGCAATCATGTAGTGCTGGTAGAGGTGCCCCGCCCTCGAAGGCATGAGGGCCACGATGAAACCCGCAAGAAAGGCTCCGTCCCAGCCTGCGCCCCACTGACGTGCGAGGAGAACGCCAGCCGCGAAAACCAGAGCGGTTCCGAAAAAGAGGGCAAGGTTGAGCGCTGAAACCGGATCGCCTGTGAACAGCGGGTTCGCCATGATCAGAGTCGTGGGCCACCCGATGTTGTGCAGGGACATGGAGGCTCCCCGGGGATAAAACACCAGGGGACAGAACATGGGGTCGAGTGATTCTGAAAGCGCCCTTTCGGTCCACCAGAAGTGCCACACCGCATCGTAGACGTCGGAATCGCCCTCTACTACGACATCTGCGGGGTCTGCGGGAAGCCCAACGGGCATCCCCTCCCCCGCCATAAGTAAACCCAGCCATGGAATGGTTACCGCGGAGACCGTGAGAAGGATCGTTAAAGGAACCGTCAGGGACCTGGACAATGCACCCCCCCCTCCCCTTCGGACGGCACCCGGGAGTCGTCGAGCAGGTTGTTCAGCATGCAGCCGAAAGCCTGGTCGTCGGCCTGTTCCGCCGCGTACTCAGCGCCACGCAGGGAAAGCTCCTCCATGAGCGACGGGTTTGAGAGAAGATACCGGGCCGCCTCAGCTGCGGATTCGGGAAGATCGTGAGTGGAGACCCTGAGCACTGCTGATGAAGGAATGTCGGTGAATGCGCCCGAATCACTGGTGATGGTGGGAACTGAAGCCCTGAGAAGTTCGAGCAGGCTGCCTGAAGTCTCTCCGCACGACCCTTCCCTGAGATCCAGGGCGATGTGGAACGTTCTCAGCATCGACTGATACCCGGCCTCGGGAAGACGCCCCGTGACCCTGACCCATGGAAGCCCGGGATCGGGCCAGCCTGCGCCCACGGCCAGAAGCACGGCATCGTGGCTTGCCCTCAGTGCCGAAACCACCGACAGGGCATGCTGCCACCCCCTGCCGTAACCGAAGCTGCCCGCTATGCCCACCACCACCTCTTCCGGCGGTCTGTCCGGCACCTGTGGCAACCGCTCGGGAAGGGGGTCGAGCGGGTGGCCGAGAACTGTGATCCTTTTGTCGAAACCCGCCGCCAGCAGGGTTGACCTTGCCCTGTTGTTCAGGCACGCAATGGCGCTGCACCAGCTCGTCACCCTTTTGAAAAGGGGATGGGTCCGAAGCCTTCCGTCGTACTCATCGCGGCTTTCCGCGGGTCTGGCCATGACCCTGGCGATCCTTTCCGCATCGGGACCGTAGTCGTACTCGAGATGCCTTCGGTACTCCGCCCAGTCTCCGGTCGTATCGGCCATGTGTCTCAGTATGTGGTGGAAGTTCGTCTCGTGGAAAATGGCCGCCCCCCCCCACCTTCGAAGTGCGTGGAAGACTTCGGAGCAGTGCGTGGAGTTGCCGAGTTGAAACACCCTGTGAACGGGAAGGCCTGAACAGCAGGGGTCAAACTTTGACAGGGGGATGCACCGGCATCCGGGAAGGGCTTCACTGCCGGGTGTGAATGCCACGGTCCAGTCAACCGTGTCACCCGTGATGGCCAGAATTCTTGCCGCGTAAGTCGCAAGGCCGGTTTCGAGGGGGGGAAGAGGGGTTACGAGAAGGGCTTCGCGCCTCACCGCACACCGCGCCAGGTACGCACCCGGAATGCCCACAGTTGAACCCACAGCTCCCATATTGCGCCGAATCTGACGAACGCGAAAAAGCCCCTGCGCGACGTCTCGAAACTTACGGTGCCGGCCCTTCTGGGGTAGTGTGAGACGGGGACCTGAAGAACCCTGTACCCCATTCCCCTGGCCAGGGTCAGTATCTCGAAATCAACCGTTCCGCTTGTCGAGAGGGGTTTCACTTTCTCAAAAATGCTTCTTCTGTAGAGTTTGAACGAGGCGTCCACATCCTTGAAGCCCCTCATGAACAGCATGAGAGTGACAACGTTCCATCCCAGGGAGTAGATGAGACGCATCCCGGGGTCCCTGCGGCGGCGGCGGAAACCCGATACCACATCCGCCTCGGACCTTCTTTTCCAGAGAAGTTCGAGCTCATCGAGATCGAACTGGCCGTCGCAATCCGTGTAAAAAACCCAGGGGTAACGGGAATGCAGTATTCCCGTTCTCACGGCGCTGCCGAAGCCCAGGTTGCGCCCGTGGTCGACCAGCCTTACCCTGGGTTCCCGCCGGGACAGCTCGAGGGTTATCTCCCTGGTCCTGTCGGTCGAGCCGTCGTTGACCACTATCACCTCCCAGTGTGACCCGGCGACCGAGTCGAGAACACGGCAGGCGTTCGAGACCATGAAGGCCACGTTTTCCTCCTCGTTGTAGGTGGGGAGGAAAAGGCTGATCCCTTCCAAGTGGTTCAGCCCGTGTACGTTGGGGCTGTCTTGGGTGACCTGCCCTTTTTGACGAGGTGATAGTGGGCGTACGTCATGGGAGTGGCTTCGCTGAGTATTCCGGAATCAAGGACCTCGCCCAGGAAGAGCGTGTGCGTCCCGCAGTCGAGGTTGCCGATGATCCTGCCCTCGAGATAGGCACAGGCGTTCTCGGTGACAATGGGAACGCCGGTCGTTCCCCTGATCGTTGCTATGCCCTGCATCTTGGGGTACTCGCGGCCGCACCTGAAGCCGAAGCGGCCGATGAATACCATGTCGGCCTCTTCAGTGATAACAGACACCGAGAAGACACTGCTCTTAAGGAAGAACTCGTGGGTGTAGTTCAGTTTGTTGATGCTGATACCCATTCTGGGAGGCTCGGAGGTGATCTGGAAAACGGTGTTGGCGATCTGGGCGTTGCATTCGCCTTCGAGGCCTGAGGCCACCACGTACATTCCGTAGCTAAGCTTGTGAAACGCTCGGGAGTCCATTTGGTTACCCTTCTAAAAAGCCGGTTGGTCAGTCCGGCCTGCACGCCTGGCAGTAGCCGGAGAAAAGAAGCTGCGCACCAGTCAGAGTGCAGCCGTTCATTGAGCCGGGGTAAGTCAGGGAAACTCCCGCGCCGGTGGCGGGCACATCCCTTAGCGTGTGACAGCCCTGACACAGGAAGTGGTAATGTGGCATTGTATTGACATCGAAACGGCATTCCGGTGCTCCGATAACCGCATTGATGAACCCGGCGGCAACCATTGCCTCAAGGTTTCTGTAAACCGTTGCAAGGCTGATGTTCGGTACGGTTTCGCGAACACGCTCATGGATCACCGAAGCGCAGGGGTGATCATGGGTTTTGTTGAGTACTGCGGCTATGGCAAGCTTCTGTGCGGTGCATCTTCCCTGAAGCATTGGTTCCCTTCATGAAAATGAACGGTTATACGATAATCAAAGCCGCCCTGGAAGGGTATCGTGCTTCAGCTGCCGGAAGGGCGTATCGGTTACGCGAGCAGTTGTGGTGACCCGTCGTGGTGACCCGCCGGGAAAACCGCTGCCCGGCAGTCCGATGCGTTGTGCACATCGAGGTCGAGAAGGTCGCGGATGATGCCGATCGTTCTGTTCTCGGCCGTGCGGCCTTCGTCCAGGATCCTGGTTCCACGCAGCAGCATCATTCCCTGTGAGCCGGCCCTGCTGGTGGATACGGTCCTGTAAAGCACTCCCGAACCGCAGCCCGGGCCGGAAAGGCACCAGACGCGCTCGGATAGAACGGCTGTTGCGCCCGGACGCCTTGCATCCAGCAGAAGGGCGACCCTGTCGTTGCCCTGAAAGTGAACCCTGACCGGACTGACCTGCCGGCCTCCCGTTTCCTGTGAAACAAACCAAGTGTTCATGTGTTTACCTCCCTGGGGATACATAGCGAATTCGAACGTCAATGTAAACACCTGTATAGTATCAGGGGTAAAGAGAGGGGGTGGCCGCAGCCACCCCCTCTGGTGGCTTAACGCGTGCCTGCGGTCTTGACCAGCCTTGTAACGAGGGTTTCGGAGCTGTCCGAGACCCTTGCGAAGTAGATGCCGGGGGAGACAGACTGCGCGTTCCAGAGGTAGCTGTGCGAGAACGGCGCCGATTCGACAGTTCTTCCGAACACGTCGAAAACCTGGATATGGGCGTCTGAGAAGCCGGACCCGGTTATGAGGACTGAACCTGCGAAGGGGTTTTCGCTTAACGTAAGGGTTCTGGGCGTGATCGATGAGGAGTGTCCTTCGGCAGTTCCGGTTATGACGTCGATCTGGTAGATCATGTCGTTGTCGGGGTTGCTGGCCCAGATGTGGCCTTCGGAGTCAATGGCAAGCCCGCGGGCAGCTGAGATCACTGATCCCTCGATGTATCCCGTGACAGCACCGCTGGTGTTGTAGGCAATGATCGGGCTGTCCGCGTTGTCGCGGGCGATCCATACACCGCCTCCCGACAGGAAGGCTACGTCATGGTAGCCTGTCCCCAGACCTGGAAACAGTGTCATATAGCTGCTGACCGCACCCGCCGTGGTGAACCTGGCCACCACTGGAGCCCCCGAATAGTTGGTTCCGAGAATGTAGATGAAGTTCGAATCGAAGCATGCACCCGTCACCGACGAGTAAAGGGGGCTGCCTCAACAGTACGAGTCGAAGGTGCCCTGAAGCACTCCCGACTCGTCGTACTTGTAGACCTTGCCGTAGGTTGAGGCATAGGTCATGGGGGCGTAGATTACCGAACCGCCCCACGCCAGGCCGCTGGGGACAGGATTGTAAGAGGGGGTCTGATCGGTAATGTAGAATGAGGATACGATGTCACCGTCAGTGGGGTCCAACTGGTAGACGTACTGGGTAGTGCCGTCGACCGCCCAGAGGTGGCCGTTACCCCACGCCAGGCCGCTGATGCCAGTGTCAGGGGCGTCGAAGCTGTTCAGTACCGTTGCGCCGAACACGGCGAACGGCAAAATGAAAATACAGAGAAGAACACCACGCATTCCCGGTACCTTCCTTTCGGTTCATGAAACGTCTCTGGTATTAGTTTACCCCATTGGCAGTGTATTGTCAACGAATATAAGTGGCGTCAGAGTTTGTCCTTGAGGCTGTAGAGAAGTTCGATCGCCTTCAGCGGGGTCAACCGGTCAGGGTCGATATTCTTTATCTCCTCGAGGACCGGATGGGCTGGATTGGAAAGGGGCAGTGAAAGCTGACCTTCACCGCCGGTTCCCGAGGGCAGCAGATGCCGGCCCGCTTCCAGATCGGAAAGAACCTTTGCGGCCCTGCGGATGACGGCTGTGGGAACACCTGCCATGGAAGCCACATGGATACCGTAAGACCTGTCGGTGGCGCCGTCCTCCATCCTGTACAGGAATGCCACCCCCTCCCCCGTCTCCCTCACGAGAACATTCACGTTCGCCGCTTCGCGAAGCCTCGAAGCCAGAGCCACCAGCTCATGGTAGTGGGTGGCGAACAGGACAAGCGGTCTGTGCTCGCCGTGGTCGTGAAGGTACTCCAGCATCGCCCACGCAAGGGAAAGGCCGTCGAAGGTGCTGGTGCCCCTTCCAACCTCGTCCAGAACGGCCAGGCTGCGACTGGTGGAGCCGTTCAGGATGGAGGCCGCCTGCGCCATCTCCACGAGGAACGTGGACTGCCCCCTTGTAAGGCGGTCTGCCCCTCCGATCCGGGTGTAAAGCCTGTCGATAGGGCTGAACACCATTCTCTCCGCCGGCACGTAAGACCCGGTCTGGGCCAGCACCACCGTCAGGGCCGCCTGCCTGAGGATCGTTGATTTTCCGGCCATGTTCGGTCCGGTCACGAGAAGGATCCTTCTGCCGGGTTCGAGCAGTATCGAGTTCGGAACGCACTCGCCCGCCGGCAGCAGCTTTTCCAGAACAGGATGCCTGCCTTCCACTATCTCAAGCCTGGGTTCCGTCGCCAGTTCCGGCATGCACCAGCGGCGTTCCGCCGCCAGGGCAGCCAGTGATGCCACAACGTCGAGGGCGGCAATGACCCTTCCCGTCTCCGCTATCCTCAGAAGGTTCCCGGCGACACTGTTCCTCACCTCCTGGAAGAGGCGCTCTTCGAGGGCGGCTGTCAGTTCGTCCGCCCTGAGTATCTTTCCCTCCCACTCCTTGAGTTCCGGGGTTATGAAGCGCTCAGCCCCCACAAGGGTCTGCCTTCTGGTCCAGCTTTCGGGCACCTGTGAAAGGGATGATTTCGACACCTCGATGTAGTAGCCGAACACCCTGTTGCAGCCGATGTTCATCCTGGCGATACCGGTATCCCGCCTCTCCCTCTCCAGCATGTTCTTCATCCACTCCCGGCCGCCGGACCTCACCTCACGCAGCTGATCCAGCTCGGAATTGGCGCCGGAGCGGATCACTCCGCCGTCGGAGAGTCTCGCGGGCGGGTCTGGACTGATGCTTTCGTCGATGAGTGCCGCAATGTCGTCCAGCGTGTCCATCTTTGCCGCACGTACCAGGATCGGATTCTTCGAAAAAGCAAGCAGTCCCGATATTTCAGGAAGTTCTTGTGCAGTTCTGCAGATCGCCCTGAGGTCGCGAGGGGTCGCGCGAAGGGAGCCCAGCCGGCCGGTCTGCCGGGAAAGGTCGCAACACACCTTCAGTCGGTTGCGGATCGTCTCGGTCAGGGAGTTTTCCATCAGTTCGGCTATTGCCCTGTACCTTGAAGTTATGGTGTCGGGGTCCCGTGGGGGGGCGGAAAGCCACTGCCTCCAAAGCCTTGCCCCGGCCGCCGTGACGGTGCGGTCCGTAACGTCGGACAGGACCGCTTCCTCCTCTCCGGGAACGCCGTGCGTTATACCGAGGCTGACCGCCGTTTCACCGTCGATCACCAGGGATTGGTCCCGACGGTAGCTCCCCGCGAACTGGAGATGTGCAAGCGAAGCCCGTTTCGTCTCGTCCAGATACGCCAGCAGAGCTCCCATGGCGCCCATCAGGGCGGGGCTCTCCGTGAGTTGAAAACCTTCGGGGGCGCCCTTCCCGAACCGCTGCTCCACAAGCCTTCTTCCGTGGTCGGTGTCGAACTTCCACTTATCCAGCTCGGTCAGCTCGCAGTCGGACGGGCAGGAAAGGCAGGTTCCCGCGGGAACAAGGAGCTCCCTGGGAGCCATCCTGGATATCTCCGACAGAAGAAGGCCCGCCTCCATGCTTGTGGAACGTATCTCTCCTGTGGACAGGTCGCACAGGATCAGCGCGGACACGCTACCCGATGTCGCTGCGGAAGCCAGAAGAATTGTCTGTCCGGGGTCGAGGCTTTCGCCGCTGATAACCGTGCCGGGGGTCACGACCTCGATGACATCCCTGTGTACAAGACCCTTCGCCTTTGCGGGATCCTCCATCTGCTCGCAGATGGCCACCCGGCAACCTGCCCTGAGGAGTCTGGCCAGGTAGCCGTCAAGCGCGTGGTAGGGAAAGCCCGCCAGGGGGATGCCGGAACCGTCGTCCTTCTTCTGTCTGGCTGTGAGCGTGATGCCGAGCAGCCTGCTTATAAGCTCGGCGTCATCGAAGAAGGCCTCGTAAAAGTCACCCATTCGAAAAAGGAGCACGCAATGGGAGTGCCGTTCCTTCAGGGCCAGGTACTGGCGCATCATGGGGCTTGCGTCGGCGCTCACTTGACCAGCCCCATTGCTAGGTCGTGGATCTCCCGGGGAACAAGCCTGGTGCGGCACGCGGCCACGCCCAGCGGGCATTCCCTGCCGCCGTGCCTGTGGCACGGCCTGCACGGGACCCCCGGAACCTCGTGGTAACCCTTCGAGGAGCGCTTCCAGAAACCGAGCCGCTGCGATGTGGATGTGAAGACCACCAGGGTGGGTACACCGAGCCCCCTGGCCAGGTGCCCCGGCCCCGAATCCGGGGATATCAGAAGGTCGAGCCCTTCGAGCCTGCTCAGGAGGGATCCCACATCGCCCTCTCCGCAGACGTTCAGAACACGCCTGTTTCCGCAGGAAACGCGGATGCCCTCGGCTTCCTGCCGGTCCGAGCGGTCACCGATCAGATAAACCCGGGCTCCTTCGAGGTCGCAGAACAGCCTGGCCAATTCCGCAACGATTGCTTCAGGCAGCGCTTTCAGGGGCCATCGGCCCCCGGTGACCATCCCCACGCTGAAGCAGTCATTCGGGGGGCCGGCATACCGTTCAAGTCCGGGCTCGGGGTCGGCATCGGGAAAACCCGCAGCATTAAGGAATGCCTCGGACCGGCAGGGCATCTCTCCCGAGTTCTGTCCAAGCGCGATGATCCTTCTGCGCTTTGCCCTGTCGAAGTGAAAACGTTTCGCGCACGGAAAAGCAAGCCTTGTTGAGATGTTGTTCTGAAGGTCCACTATCTTCCCAGTGCGATGTCCCGCGGTTGCGCGCAGCAGCTGTAAGAAACCGCCGTCGCACCCGATGGAGTTCACACCGCCCTGAAAACGGCGGACGACGGGAAGAAACGCCGTGCGGGTAAGAAAAGCCGCCGATCCGAGGGCTGCCGCCGCCCTTGCCGCAGGGGCCGCCAGCACAACGTCCCCCAGGGAATGCAGCCGAACCAGCAGGAAGTCAGTCTTCTGCGAACTGCAGTTCATAAAGTGTGCGGTACCTGCCTCCCCTGGCGAGAAGTGATTCGTGGGTGCCCTCCTCGAGAATGCGGCCGTCCTCGATGTAGATCACGCGGTCCGCCTTCCTGATGGTGCTGAGCCTGTGGGCGGTCACGACCGATGTCCTGCCCGTCACAAGGCATTCCACCGCTTTCTGAACGAGTTTTTCACTCCGGGTGTCGAGGCTCGAGGTCGCCTCGTCGAACACAAGTATGGGGGGGTTCTTCAGAACGGCCCTGGCTATGGCAAGCCTTTGTCGCTGGCCCCCGGAAAGCGTGGCGCCCCGTTCCCCTATCACGGTATCGAAACCATGTGGGAGCCTCTGGATGAACTCCATGGCGTTTGCCGTTTCTGCGGCCGTGTGAATCTCGGAGATGGATATCTCGGGGTTGCCGTAGGCAATGTTGTTACGCACCGTGTCGTTGAAAAGGATGGTTTCCTGCGTCACAAGACCGAGCAACCGCCTGAGGCTTGCGGTTTCGACCGATCTCAGATCCATGCCGTCTATTGTCACCTCACCCGAAGAGGGATCGTGGAACCTCGGGATCATGTCCGCCAGGGTGCTCTTGCCGCCGCCGCTGGGACCCACCAGTGCCACCATCTCTCCCTTTTTTATCGTGAGGTTCACGTTGTGAAGGACCTTCTTGCCCGGCAGGTAGGAAAAGGAGACATCGTTGAACCTCAGGCAGTCGTCGAAGGAATCGATGCGCACGGGATCGGGTGAGTCGATCACGAGTGGTCTGGTGTCGAGTATCCCGAAAAGGCGGTCTGCAGAAGCAAGCCCCTCCTGAATGCCAGCCCAGGCCTTTCCCAATGCCTTCACCGGATCCATCATGCTCAGAACCGCCGCCAGGAAAACGAGGAATCTCCCCGCGCTCATGCCGTCACCCTGGATGACCTCCCGGCCCCCGAACCAGAGAACAACGGCGCTCACCACCGCTCCCAGTATTTCGGTCAGAGGTCCCGAGAAAGCCTTTATGCGCCTGAGATGCAGTTCGTGCCGGCGGTGGTCGGAAGAAGCCCTGGTGAACCTTCCCTCCTCGAAGGCCTCCATTCCGAAAGCCTTCACGACCCGAATACCCACAAGGGACTCCTGCAGTACGCTCGCGAAGTCCGCCATGCGCTCCTGCGACCTGTGGGTGCTTCTTCTGAGTTTCCTTGCCAATGATGTGATCAGGGCCATACCGGGAGGGAAGACAAGAAATGTGACCAGCGTCAGGCGCCAGGAGGACAGAAGCGCCAGGGAGAGGAACACCAGGAGAAGGACGGCTTCCTTCAGGACGGTGACCAGGGATTGTGTCACGGCGCCCTTGATCCTCATCACATCCGCCGTGAGAAGGGTCGTGAGCTCACCGGTCCTGCTGCCCGTGAAAAAACCCAGATGCAGGCCGAGAATGTGGCTGTAGATCCGGCCTCTAAGGTCTTCCAGCAGCCTCTCCTCCACCAGGGTCAGGTGAAAAGCCTGCATGAAGGCAGCAAAATTCTTGAGCAGTATCAGCCCCACGATGACGATGATCACAGCCAGAAGCGCCTGGCTGGGGTCAGCCGTTCTGAGCCCCTGTCTGATCGCTTTTGCGGCGTCCGACAGGTAATCCGCCGATGTGGCAGGATCAGACCTGCCGACGCTTGCGGTGAACGTGCCCCACGGTGCGCCGGCCTCACGCCGGATCGCTTCAGCGAGACCGGGAGAGTCGGAGCCCGCATCCCTTTGAGTGAGGACATCATCGAAGAGAGGCAGTATCATACCCAGTGTTGCGCCGCTTGAGACCGCGAACACCACCGAGAAAAAAATAGCGAGCCATACCCTGCCCTTGTAGGGCGCGGCGTAGGAGACAAGCCTGCGGAGAACTGAGATTCCCGGTTTCCTTTTCATAGGGTGTATCCTTACGACGGAAGGGCCGCGAGGTCAAGGAACGGCAGCGGGAACAAGGAGTCGACCACGGGGTAGTACTTTGTGAAATCATACTCCGGAGGTTTGACACATGGGAGTGCTTCTTGCGGGGCTGATGAAAAAGAACCGTGATTCCAGAGCGGATTCCGAACTGATGGTAGCCCTCTGTCGGGGCGAAGAAGATGCCTTCAGTGAAATCATGGACAGGTTCAGCAAACCGGTTTATTCCCTTCTGCTTCGAATGCTGGGAAACGAGGACGACGCTGAAGAGCTTCTTCAGGTGACATTCTGCAGGGTTTACCGGTACCGCGCAAACTACGACCCCGAAAGACCTCTTGTGACCTGGATATTCACCATAGCAAGCAACCTTGCGAAGAAGGAATGGCGCCGACGCTCCCGCTGGAACAGCGTTCCGCTCGAGAATGCGGTCGTCTCCACGCAGGAGGTCGACTCACCCCACGACAGGGAGGGCAGCCGGGACCTTCAACTGAAACTGGAGAGAGCCATCTCCCTTCTTCCACACCACTACCGCGAGCCCTTCCTGCTCAGGGAGAAGGAAGGGTTGTCCTACGACGAGATTTCGGAAATACTGAACATAAGGATAGGTACTGTGAAATCCAGGATCAACCGGGCCAGGACGGCCCTGAGAGACACTCTTCAGGATGTCTGGGAGCATTGGCGATGAAATGCAGTGAATCCCTCGAACTGATCAGCCTCAGCATCGACGGCGAATCCGATGCCAGGCAGGAAAGCATGCTTCGCTTTCACTTAAACGGCTGCGCCGACTGCCGCAGGGCGCTCGAGATCTCCCGGACGCTCTCCGGGGCGGTCGCTTCCCTTCCCGACTTCACCCCTCCCCCCAACCTCGAGGCTGCTGTCAAATCGAGGCTTTCACTCAGAGACTACGACACTTCGCCTTTGAAAACCAGGGTCGCTCCCCGCTTCGTACTTCTGCGGAGGGCTGCTGTCATTATTCCTTTTGCTGCCATGCTGATCTTCGCCGCCAGGATCTTCATGCCCCCGGTGGCGCCAGTATCCGCTTCCGGCAACTCCGAAGAGCAGTACACTCCCGTCCCCCCCTCGGCCTACACAAGGCCCGTGACCCTAACCACTTTCTAGGAGGCCGATGCTTCTCTTGCTCCTCGTACTCTCCGGGCGCACGTTCATCCCGGAGATACCCAACGCAGCTCCTTCGGTGATCGCTCTGGGGCGGGTGGATTCCATGGGACTCGTGGAGGTCTGCAACGGCGCTCCGGTCTCACCGAGCCACGCGGTCACGCTCTTCAGCTTCGCAAGCGGCGCGATGCCCTTCGTCATCACCGACGACGGCAGGCTTCTCCCCGACAGCACCATACTCTTCCGCGATCTCGGTCTTGCAATGCTGGTGTTCGACGGCGAGCCGTTTTCAAGGTGGAACGACCCCCGAACAGAGGCTCCGGTATCCGGCGAGGCCGTGTTCATAGCGGGATACCGCTCCGACGGGATCACATTCCTGCAGACCCGCACAGCCGACACCAGGAACGACGGCTCGGTCGTTCTTTCCATGGGACCTGCCCCGGGGCTCATGGGTGCCGCAGCATACGACGCTTCCGGAAGGCTTCTCGGAATAGTCACCGGCACTATTCCCGACCAGGAAGGGAATGACAGGCTCGCGCTTCTTCCCTCGCAACTCTGGAGTGTCTGGAGCAGCAGCCTTGTGAACGGAGTCAGAGGCTCGGGCTCACCCTTCGGCGTTTCGGCACTGGCCTACACCCTTGGTGAGATGGACGATGAAACCCCTTCGGGCGTGCTCATAATTGACGTGTGCGAGGGGTCGAGGGCGGAAGGCTGTGGCCTTCGAAGCGGAGATCTGGTCATTGACGCCGGCGGAGCAAGGGTTTACCACCCCGAATCCCTTCGGGGAATCATAAACGTCGGAGAAACGGTCGAACTCTCGGTCTACCGCGCGGGAAGCACTGTCAGGATAGCGGTTCCCGGCGAATAGGACCACCACTACTTCTCAAGGATGAAAAGTGAGCTGCCAGAGAGCAGCAGGGCATTCCATCCGTCATTTGAGATTACGATGTCGAGCACGGCGCCAAACTCAGGCGTCCTCCATTCCATTCCCCCTCCCGAACCCACGACCACCAGAACTCCCTGATCGGTGTACGCGAAGGCGTAATCACCCTCCTCCTGTACCGCGGAAACCAGAGGCGTTCCGGGAACCGTGAACATCAACTGAAGCTCGAGCCCGGGGATCGAGAAAAGGGCGACCTCGTTGCCGCCCCCTATGGCAGCGCAGATCCTGTCCTGGCCGACTGTGGCAAGGTGTGAAACCCCTCCCCAAGCGACGTATTCCGCCAGGGGGTCGAGCCGCTCCGGCTCAAGGCATGTCAGCAGGGTTCCCGATACCGTCGTGAGATATCCGGGGGAACCCGCCAGGTGGGTAACGGCTGGTGAGAAGGAACGAAAAATCTCCTCATTCAGGGTCTCCTGGTCGAAACCACGAACAACACCGTCGGTAAAAGCAAGGAACACCCTGCCTCCCGAGACGGCGCACGCCGTGGCCCCGGAGGGGATCGCAGTGCGCTCAGTCACGGAGAATGAACCGGGAACGACCAGGTAAAGCGAATCATGAGTCACGGCGAGAACACCGTTCAGCCCCTGCTGGGAGCTCACGAAAAGCACGGGGGACGGAAGGACGGCGAGGCCGTGCACCCTTCCGTGTACGAGTTCGAGGAAGAGCAGTGACCCATCGTCCCCAACCACAGCGTACCTGTTGTCGGCAGTAAAAACACAGTTCTGCGACGGTGTTGGGCCCAGTGTCCTTTCACCGGCAATGAATGACGGATGTACCGGCGCAGGTCCGGGCTCCTGCATACACGCGCACGCAAGAAGCAGGAACGGCGCCGGATTTCTCATCTGCCCACAACCAGCATCCGGGTGGACGCTGAAAGACCGTTACCCTGCAGCAGTACGAAGTAAAGGCCGGGGGCGAGTCCTTCGGTCGAGTGCTGAAACCTGTGCTGCCCCGCTTCAAAGACACCGCTGGTAACCGGCTCGACGATCCTGCCCGCCAGGTCGACCACGCTCATGCTGTAGAAACCCGGCACGGAAATGTCCATGCCAAGCTGTACCATTGAGGCCGAAGGGTTGGGGGAAGCCGGGAGAAGCACGGCGGAATCGGGTGTCGAGCCCTGGATGCCCTGGGGCCACGTTTGTATTGTGTCGAAGGCCGGTGTCATGTTGTGCATCCTGGCGCCAACCATCAGATCCGAACCGCCCTGTGCGCTGAAAGTCAACTCGGCCTGCCCGGAGGCACCGGTGATGGCCTGGGCGTAGAACGTCTCGGGTTGTTCCGGGTGATTCCCGATGCCGTCGGTTATGGTCACTACAGCTCCGGATACCGGCGAGCCCTGGGAGGTCACCGTCACTGTCACCGTGTTCTCACCGTGAAAGGCGTGGGACGGGCAGGACAACTGCAGCGGGAAGGGCGAGCCTGTTTCGTCACAGTTGAAGATGTCCATTGAGGGGTCGCCGAACCAGTGGTACATCCTGGCGTTGCTCAACCCGGATTCACCGTAGTAGGTGATTATGTCGGCCTGGGCGGCGGCATGGGTTTCCGCGGCGCAGGTGTTGCCCTCGTCGTAGAGCTGCCAGTAGAGCACCCTGTCGAACCTGTGGTTAACGACCGTTGCGGAAGGGGCACTGGCGCCGCAGGTTCCGCTCGCGCCCTTTCCCACAGCGTAAAGCCAGCTCTCGCAAAGGCAGTTGTAGCTCTTGTCGTGGGCACCGTTATCGCAGGCCACATTGAACACCGGTGGGAAGAACGTGTTGGTGAGGGCATATATGGAACCGGCACTCCAGCCTAGGGACCACTGCCATGTCGTCACTGAACCGTGCCCGCGGTAGTTCACCGTTCCCACGCCGGCGTTGATCCTGTCCTGAACCTGCTGCAGGGTTGCTCCTTCAGGGGGGTAGAAAGTGTCGAAGACCGGATCGATGATGGCGTAGTCCCAGTTCTTTATGGCGTTCTTGTTGCCGGTGTACTTTAAGGGGTACTCCTCCTCGTGTGCGCAGAGCATTGTGGTCGCGGGAATTGAAGGCATTCCCGGTGTACCGGTGAACGTTGAGTAGCTCATCGATTTTTCGATCATGTTGGCCAGGTTGCCGGCACCGGCCGGAAAGCGGCCCACCACGATGTCGGGCATGTTGTCGCCATCGAGCGTCTGGTAGAAGAAGTCGCCGTAGAACGAGCCGAAATTGAACGATGGCAGCTGCTGATGATTGGCGGCGATCAGGGCGAACCTTGTTGTTCCGGCCTGGAAGTGGGACTGGATGGTTGCCTTGATCACCGCGGGAGTCGAATTGAGCGGCAGAACCTCGATGACGACCCGGTGCCCCAGCAGATTCACCATGGAAAGCAGGGGTGTGATCTCGGGAAGGTTCTCCTCAACTGTGATGACGATGTAGACAACACCGTCCTGGGTTATGGGTTCAGGGTTCAGGGGCACATCCATGAGGTCGAAGTTGAGCACAAGGCTCGAGAGCATTCGAGCCCTCTCGGGCACCAGAGGCGTTTGAACACCCTGACTTCCATCGAAAGTGATGTTCACGGTCATGGAGGCGGCTGCCTCGAGAAGCCCTGTCCGGGGGTTCCAACGGAAGGGGTTGAGAAGGAGCCGCGCCGTGTTCAGCCCGAAAAGGGTCTGGGGGGCGAAAAGAACCGCTGCCTGAGCGGGGTGAACACCCTGGAGGTCACCGGAGAGGTCGACGAACTCAGGGGGCTGTGAATCGCAATCGTAGCCGAGGGGTTGAACGGGGTGCACATTGAAAACACCGACAGGTGTCCAGGTGGCCTCAACCGAAGCCACCCTGGCTCCCATGCCGTCTGGGATACCGATGGAAAGAGGCACCACGGGAAGCTCGGGGGAACCGGGGACGAGGTCGGTGTCCCAGTTGAAGCCCGGGAGTTCGATCCTGGTGTATCCGTTTTCAGGGAACATCCCGAAACCGGGAACCGACAGGTCTATTGCAACACCCTCGGGAGTAAAATCGCGGGGAGTTGCAACAGCCTGTCCACGGTATTCCCCGCCAAGGGAATGCCACTCTCCGTTGAAACCGTTCAGCACGGCCAGAACAAACAACAAAACGATCATGTCAGGTTCCTTTCACCATATGGTTACGTACTCTATTCTCAAGGTTATGATGTACATAAAGAGCATCCAAGGGCCTGATGGCGATGAGCTGACTGACCCTTTCCCGCTGTCACTGCAATTCCGTCGTGGGTCATGTGCAGCACCCTTCGTCCGTCTCCCCGTGCGTGCATGCAAGTCTAGTTTATTCCAAAGCGACCTCGGAAGCAAGTGTGGAAGAAGCAAGTATCTTTGAAGACCTGGTCTTCCATGTGCCGGCGGCGAACCAGACCCCCCCTGCCAGAGCCGTCAGGACGTTGGAAACGAACATGGCCCACCAGAGACCATCCATTCCCATCGTGGTGTGAAACGCCAGGTAGTACGCCAGGGGGATCCTCATGACCCACAATCTGGCCATGTTGAGCACCATAACGGGAAGCGTGAAGCCGGACCCCTGAAAGCTCCCGAAGAGAACCGTGACGAAACCGAAGGCGTAAACGGAGGGGGTGGTGATGCGGAACATGTTTCTGCTCACCTCCATGACCGCGGGGTCGTTCACGAAGAGACCCGATATGGCGCCACCCAGAAAGAACATCGGCACAGTTATGGGAAGCAGCAGAAGACCAATGACAAGAAGCGCCCTGTAAGTGGACTTCGCAGCCCTTGCCGGAAGGCCGGCCCCAAGGCATTGCCCCACCGCGGCGGCGTTCGCCTGGGAAAGGCCCATGGCGGGAACGAGGGCCAGGTGGATGATGCGGTTTCCCACGCCGAATGCCGCTGTCACCGCGCTGCCGAATGAGTTAACGATACCAAGCAGTACGGTGAAGCCAAGGCTCGTCCCGGCCTGACCAAGGCTTACTGGAAGCCCGATCGACAGGAGCCTCGAAATGGTCTTTGCTTCGGGTCGAAGGCTGGCCGCAGTCAACCTGAAGCCGGAATGTCCCCTGAAGAGGCGTACCGTTCCTATCACAGAGGCGAGGGAGTGGCAGAAAACTGTTGCGGCAGCGGCGCCCGTTACGCCAAGGGCCGGGATCGGACCCGCTCCGAAAATCAGCAGAGGGTCGAGCAGGGCGTTAAGGATCACTGTGACAAGGCTTACCTGAAGAGGGCCCACCGTGTTTCCGAGACCCGTGCTTATTCCCTGGTAAACGAAAAAGGGAAACATCAGGGGAAGCCCTGCCAGTATCCAGGTGAGATAGGTCTGAGTTTCGCTGAAGGCGTCTTGGGGTGTGTTGAGAAGCCGCAGGATGGCGGGCGCGAAAACCAGACCGATGACACCCAGTATCAGCCCGATCACGGAGAGGATGAGAAAGGTCTGACCTCCCGCCCGCCGGGCGAGGTCATCGCGTCCGGCGCCCCTGAACTGAGATACAAGGGTGGTTCCGGCTGACCCGAGCCCCATCGCCAGCGCCATGGCGATGAAGACAACGTTCATGGAGATGGTGGGCGCCACAAGGCTCTGTCTTCCCAGCTTCCCGAGCCAGAAGGCGTCGGCCAGATTGTACAGCGTCTGAAGCAGATGGGCGGCCATGACGGGCCAGGCCAGACGAAGGAGTTTGCCCGTTACCGAGCCCCTGGTCATGTCCAGCGATGCGCTGTGCTTCAAGACCGGGGGAAAAAGGGATTCGTTGCCGTCTCCCTTTTCAGAGTGGTTTCGGGTCCGTGACCCGGAAGGACCCTGAGTGTTTCAGGGAGGGGAATGATCCTTTCCCGTATGGACAGGGCTATCTGCCGGTAATCCCCTCCGGGAAGGTCGGTTCTGCCTATCGAGCCCTGGAAAACCGTGTCTCCCGAAAAGAGAAGCCCGTGTCCGAGAAGACAAATACTGCCCGGGGAATGCCCGGGAGTGTGAATGACAGTGAAACAGAGGTTTCCCACCCTGATCTCATCAGCGTCATCAAGAAGCCTTGAAGGGGCCGGAGGGGGCGTAATGATGAATCCGTACGAAGCGGCGACCTCATGAGCCCGTGAGAGCATGGGAGCATCGAGCCTGTGGATCATTGTGGGAACCCCCAGCTCACCGTTTCCCCAGACGTGATCGAAATGGCCGTGTGTGTTTACCACCGCCGAGAGCGCAGTGATGCCCATGCCGGTCATGACAGGTCCCAGAGAGGCAGTGTTCCCCCCGGGATCCACGACGATCGCCAGACCGGTTTCGGGGCATCCGGCGATCCAGCAGTTGGTCTCTATGGGTCCGAGAATCACGCGCCGAATGTTGACTGAGCTACCGTTCGTTCTCACCGGAAAGCATCTCCATTCTTGACAGAAGCTGCTCCCTGGACAGGGAATCGGTAACCAGAGGCAGCATGTCCTTGTAAACAGAAACTGCCTGATCGTTCATCCCGAGGTGCTGTCGGGAAAGGGCCAGGCAGTTCATCGCCATAAGGTCGCCGGGGTTCATGGCCAGAGCCATCTCGGCCTCGTAACCCGCTTCCCCGTATTGGTCGAGCATTCCGTACACGACTGCAAGCTGCGTCCTTGCGCCCGGATACGCCGGCGATAGGGAAACCGTCCACTGAAGCAGAGGAAGGGCCGAGGCCGGGTCACCCGCCAGTATGTGCATGCACGCCAGGTTGAAATGGGGTGAAGGATCGGAGGGTGCCCTTCGGATCGCAGTGGTGAAGCATGCCGCAGCGTCGGGCAGTCTTCCGGCCTCGAGGTAGGCGCGCCCGAGATTGTTGAATGCGGACGCATCGGAAGGATCGGTCGACACCGCAAGCTCTCCGGCGGTGATTGCGCCAACCACATTCCCCATTCCAACAAGGGCTCCGCAAAGAACAGCCTGGGCTCCGCTTCTTCCCGGCTGCAGCGCCAGAACCCTTCCGACTGCGGCCGCAGCCTCGCCGTACCGGCCCTGTTCAAGCAGTACGACGGAGAGGTTGTGCCAGGCGTCCGTGTTCATCGAATCGATGGCCAGCACAGTGCGAAGCCATGATTCCGCGCCTTCAAGGTCTCCCCCGGCGTACGAGTCCGCAGCTTTCAGGAAAGCGTCTTCGACGGGGTCGGGCATCTCACCCCGGGAGCAGGCCAGAAGCAGAATGGCCGCTGAGACAACAGTGATGATCCGCACCTGCATCTCCATTCCAATTGACCTAATATGCACATGCCGAAGCGGGATGGCTCAGGAACCGGCCCTGACTGCGCCGACTCCACGGGAGAGAGGTGACGACGATCGGAGGATGACCTCTTCCCCGAATTCGAGGCCGCTGACCACCTGGATGGAATCACCGGACTGGATCCCCACCTCCACATCTCTGAAGTCCACTGTTCCATCGTCCAGCAACACGGGTACCTGCAGTGTCGTTCCGGCAATGACCACGGCGTCTGCGGGGATCACGACAGCGCCGCGGGCCAGCGCCACTTCGATAAAGACAACACCGCTGACGCCCGGACGGACCGGTGAATCCCCCGTTGCGGAGAACAACACGGTTACTGCAATAAGCCCGGTCAGCGGATCCACTGAACGGGCGACGCTCTCCACCGTACCCTCGAGGGGCGGGTATTCCCCCAATGCGGGCTGAAAGACGGAAGTCATGCCTGGCCGGATCTCGAGAAGGTGCCGCTCGGGAACCAGAAGCCTCACCATAAGGCCCTGGCCGAGAACTGAAGCAACGATGTCGCCCGGCGGTGAAAACATCCCGCTCCGCCCCCTCACTGTTCCCACTATGCCCTCGAAAGGAGCCTTGAGAATACCCGTCCTCTCCCCCGCTACTGCCGCGGCCCGTGCATACCGCGCGCCATCCACGGCGGCTTCCGCGGCTGTCGAGTTTGCCAGGGCACCAAGCAGCGCGGTTTCACTCACAGCGCCCGCCTCGTGGAGTTCAGTGATCCTGGCTGCGTCGTTCGCCGCACGCTCGGCCCCGGCAAGAGCGGCCCGCAGCTCTTCCTCAGCCGCAGCTGCCGTTCGCGAGAGGGCTGCGTCACCGCTAAGCACCGCAATGATATCTCCCGCCTTCACCGAATCTCCCTCGCACACAGCGATCAGGAGGAGCACACCCCCGGGGGACACGAGGAACGCCTCTGACCCCGGTTCCAGAAGAGCGCTGAACTCGATGGTCATGCGAATCTCTGAAGGAGATAGAGAGAGTGTTTCCACTTCGATAGGAGCAGTCGAAGCGTTTTCGCCGGCGGAACACCCTGAAAGGAACGCCAAGTAGAAAAGAACGAAGGCGGCAGGTATCCTCATGTCTTTCTCCTCCCCCGCCTTCGCAAAAGGTCGATCTGTGTGTACAGCACGGGCACTATCAACAGGGTCAACGGGGTCGCCAGAAGCATTCCCCCCGCCACGGTCCTGGCCATTGGCGCCCAGAGCTCGGCGCTGGGCGAACCTCCAAGGGCAAGGGGCAGAAGGGCGAGAATGGTGGTGGCCGCGGTCATCAGGATCGGCCTCAGCCTGCTGCGGCCCGCCACGATCACGGCTTCCTCCGCCGTCCCTCCCGTTGATGACCGCTGCCTGTTGGCGAAGTCGACAAGGATGATTCCGTTGTTCACCACTATCCCCGCCAGCATCAGTATCCCCACCAGTGAAGTGATACCTATGGTGGTGCCGGTCAGCAGATGGATGAGTACCACCCCCACCATGGCCATCGGGATCTCGAGGATGAGGATGAAAGGCTCGAGGAGTGACTCGAACTGAGCCGCCATGACCATGTAAACCAGTAGAACAGCCACGATGATGGCCAGCTTCATGGCGCCGAAGGCCTCCCTCTGGTCGGGTATGTCACCCAGAAGTTCCCAGCGCATTCCACCCAGGTCAAGCGTGTCCATCACTCCTTCGATCTCGGACTCCATTTCCCCCAGCGGCCTGCCCCTCAAACCGCACGACACAAGCACGCATCTTGAACGATCCCTGCGGTTTATCCCCTGGGGAACCTGTGCCCTCTCCAGCCGCCCCCAGGAATCGAGGGGCGCTCCGAGCACGGGAAGAGCGGCCACCGCTTCGGGGGAAGAGCGGAATTCCTCGCGGTACTGAAGGTTCACCGGCACCTGGCGTCCGTTCTCGGTGAGCACCGAAACGTCAAGCCCCAACAGGCCTGTGGTGACCTCTGCGGCCACTGCCGCAGGCGAGGCACCACGAAGTGAGATGACCGCCGGGTCGGGAATGAAATCTATCTGGGGAACCCACTCATCCAGCGACGATCGATGATCGACCGTTCCTTCTATACCAATCAGAGCACGTTTGAGCCTCTCCCCGGCATCCCTGAGTTCGCCCAGGTCATTGCCGTAGAGCGCGATCTGGATCGGGAAGCTGTTCCCTATGGGCAGACCGGTCTCCACAGTGTAAGTCAGCCCGGGTACGGCGTCCAGCACATTCCTGAAGCTCGATTCGTATTCGGCGATGGACCCGGTCATCTGCGGCTCTTCCTGGAAGTAGAGCGAGATGCTGATCCTGCACGACGCGTCTGAGCCGAAGATCGCCCCAACCCCCTCGCTTCGTCCGGTCTGAAGCCAGCTGTGTCTCAGATCGCCGGGAGAGACCGATGCAAGAAGCGAATCCTCAAGCACGACAGCAACGCTGTCAGCAAAAGCAAGGCTTGTTCCCTGGGGAAGGGAGGCGTTGATCTCCACCACCCCCTCTTCCAGCTCGGGCAGAAACGCCGTGGGTATGAGAGGAAGAAGGGCGCCCGTTCCGAGTACGAGGAACACGAGAAGAACAAGAAGAAGAGCTTTCCGGGAAAGACACCAGGAAAGCACGTGAGCGTAGAGCAGTTCAAGGCCGTCCACCCTTCCGCCGAACCAGGCCAGAAGCGATCCGCGCCTGTGGTGCCTGATCACGCTTTTTGGCAGTGACGCCAGCATCGGAGTCAGGGTCTGGCTCACGAAGAGGCTGATGAGGATCGCAGCGGCAATCGTAATGCTCAGGTCACGAAACATCTGCCCGGTCATTCCCTTAACGAAGAGCATGGGAATGAACACCGCCACAGTGGTCAGTGCCGATGCCGTCACTGCCAGCCCAACTTCGGAGGCCCCCCTTACGGCTGCGGTGATCCGGTCGGCTCCTGATGCCGCCAGTCTGTGCACGTTCTCCAGTACCACCACTGAGTTGTCAACTATCAATCCTATGGAAATACTGAGCCCCGCCAGTGACAGGATGTTGAGGTTCACTCCGGCAAGCCTCATGGCCGCGAATGTTGCGATGAAGGAGACCGGCATGGAGATACTCACTATCCCGGCGTTGGCGAACGAACCAAGAAAGACCACGAGGACGGCCGCCGCGAGAAGGATGGCCTGCAGCCCTGTCCATGTCAGGCTTTCCACTGAGTCTGCTATGAAGCTCTCCTGCGTGTAGACCACACTCGGGGTCAGAATGTGGGAGTAGATGCCCTCGATCCTCGAAAGCTCGTCCGTAAGGGCTCTGCATGTCCCGACAGTGTTTGCGTCCGCACTCTTCCTGAACACGACGACAACCGTGTTGCTACCGTCGAGCCTGACCCTGTTCACTTGATCACGGTGCCCGGAAAACACTTCGGCCACATCGCGGATCCGCACGGGAGAACCGCCGTATTCCCCCACGACAAGTTCATTGATCTGGTTCAGGCTTCTGAACCCTGTCTTCACGCCCATGGATGTCTCAAGCTCACGGGATTCCAGCATTCCGCCGGGCTGATCGGACTGGACGGCCGAAAGGGCTGCATAGACGGCGGAAATGGGGACTCCCCTTCTCCAGAGAAGCACCGGGTCGGCCTCGACCCTCACAATCCTTTCCTCACCTCCGCTTACGGTGGTTCCGGAAATGCCCTCGACCCTTCCCAGGACGGGGACGATCTCCTCCTCCACCACCCGCCGGAGTTCGTGGCTCGGAAGGGTTGAGCTCTCGAAACCCACGATTACCAGAGGTTTGTAACTCGATTCAAGGGCCATTATCATTGGTTCCCTGGCATTCCCGGGAAGGTCGTCGCGAACCGAGTCCACAGCTTTGCGGATGTCTTCTTCGGCTGTGTCGATGTCGGCGCCCAGGGAGAGGTTCACAGTGATCCCGCTCACGGAGGCGCTGCTTTCAGACTCCACGGTACTCACCGACTCGACCCCGCTCACGGCCCCCTCGAGAATGTCAGTGACAAGGGTTTCGATTTCCTCGGGTCCCGCTCCCGGAAGGATCGTGACAATGACAACGGTTCCCGTGTCCACGGGAGGGAAGTAATCGAGGCCCATCTGGAGGAATCCGAATACGCCTGCGCCTGTCATGAGAAGAAACAGCATCGTGAAGGCTGTCCTCCTCCTGACGGCGAGTCCGGAAAGGCTCACGGCGTCACCACCCTAACGCTGTCGCCCTGCGAGACCAGTCTGTTGCCCAGCAGAACGACGCTGTCGCCGGGAAGCACGCCCGAAAGCACCAGACGGTCGAACCCGCTTTCGGGCCCGGTGACAGGCTCGACCACCACTGCCCTTCCGTTCCTGACCAGGATGACCCTGTCGGAGCCGCCGGGATCGCTTATGAAGGCGTTCCTGGGAAGAGCGACTCCCTCGGACAGGGTTTCGAGACCTATGGTCACCATTCCTGACATGCCGGGAAGAAGAAGACCCGAGGAATCGGGGATCTGTACCGTTACGGGAACAAGGCCGCTGATGGGGTCAACCGAAGAAGCTGCGGCCGATACCGTTCCGCGGAAAAGAGCACCAGGATGGTGGGTGGTGACAAAAAAAGCCGGAAGACCCGGTTCGATCCAGGGAAGCGAGTTCTGGGAGAGGTGAACCCTGCACTGCAACGCTCCCAGACCGGATAGCGCAACCAAGGGTCCGGCCGCGGGATTACCCACCCTTGCCAGGACCCGTGTCACGATGCCCGAAAAAGGCGCCGATAGAGTTCCCCTGGAAAAACCGTCCAGTGCGCCTGCATGAGCCGCCCTGGCCGAGGAGAGGGTTGAAGCCGCTGTTCGGGCTTCGGCGAGCGCCTTTTCATAACTACTCGGACTCGCCGCTCCCGTCTCGAGCAGAGAGCCCACCCTTTCGAGGTTGCCACGGTAGTATTCATCGAGAGCCTCGGATGCGGAAACCGCAGCGAGTGAGGCGGATACACCCGCGGAGCTGACACCGTCAGTTGTCGTGGAAACAAGCATGTCTCCTCTGGAAACCGTATCCCCCTCGGCGACATGAACAGCGGTGACCCTTCCCGGGACCGGCACCTCCACGAGGACTTCGTCAGCTGACTCCAGCCAGGCGGGAGCCATCACCGTTCGCGTGAAACCGCCGGCACTGGCCACTTCGACAGTGACGGGTACCACCCTGGATTGAAGGGTGTCTGGCATTCCACACGACATGACCGGGAACAGCATCAGAAAAAGGGACCTCGTAAGAAGATCACTTCTTCCCATCTGGTGCCATTCCCCTCAGAAGGATGTCGATGGCACCCTTTATGAAGCGCCGGTCTATGCTTTCCTGGTCCTTTTCCCCGGCGAACCAGTCAAGGTATTTCCAGCGCGCGCTGAACCAGTTCACGCATATGGACATGTAGACAATGGGGAGAACCACCGGATCGATGTCGGCCCTGATCACTCCCCGCTCCACCATTTCACGTATTCTCGCAAGAACCGTGTCCCTCGAAAACGGGTCGGGGAAGCCCTTCTCGAACCCTCCCTCGAGGTCGAGCCAGTTCATCATTCTCACTACTCCGGGGTTGCGGCCGAGAAAGTGGAAAAACCCCTCCTCCCCCTGGGCGAAATCCGCGAGGCTTTTCATGTCGCCGCTTGCGACTATGCCGTAGAAACGTTCCAGGATGCCGGAGCGCTGGAAGCACTGGTCGACCATGGCGTGCCATAGCTCCTGTTTGCATTTGAAGTGATGGTAGAGAAGGCTTTTGGAAACACCGGCCTTTCGGGAGATCACCTGCATGGAAGCCCCTGCGAAGCCCTTATCACGAAAAACCTGGCCTGCGGCTTCCAGTATTCTGTCCTTTGAATTCGTAGCTGAACCCATGGGCACACCTCTCTGCTGACCGAACGGTCAGTCAGCAATATCGTCTTGCATCCGGATATGTCAACCCGGGTGAAGCGCAACCCTTCCTGGCATATATTCACACCTCAGGACACAGGTATCCCGGCTGGTGCCGGCGCACAGACGAACAGGGGGTTCCAATGGGAGGCATGGGGTTCGGCAACAGGTTCCGCTACTGGTTCGACGGCATGACCGCCAGGGGCGCCGGTGCGATGATAGCAATGCTTTTTATCGTCACTGTGCTTCTTGTACTTCTGGTTTCGTCCATTGTGGCGGCATCAGGCTCCGATCCCCTTGAAAGGAACTTCTTCGGTATCGCCTGGGCCAGCCTTATGAGGGCCATCGACCCCGGGAACATGGCCGGCGATCAGGGCTCGCTGTTCTTCCTGCTCGCCATGCTCACAGTGACGGTAGGTGGACTTTTCGTTATGGGAACCCTGATAGGAATCATTACAACGGGTATCGAAAACAGGCTCGATGCCATGAGAAAGGGAAGGTCCTTCGTGGCCGAACGGGGACACACCGTGGTTCTGGGGTGGAGTTCCCAGATCTTCACGGTGGTCTCCGAACTCGTGGAGGCAAACTCTTCCCGCAGGAAAGCATGCATCGCCATTCTCGCCGAGAAGGACAAGGTAGAGATGGAGGATGAGCTAAGGGTTCGAGTACCCCGCAGGGGAGTCACGAAAGTGGTATGCCGCACAGGGTGCCCCATCGAAACCATTGACCTCGAGATAGTGAACCACAGGGACGCCTCGTCGCTCATAATCCTCCCCCCTGATGACGACGCCCCCGACTCCTCCGTCATCAAGACCATGCTGGCCCTTTTGAACAATCCCGCAAGGAAGTCCCAGCCCTACCATATCGTCAGCATCCTCAGGTCATCCGACAACCTGAAAGTTGCGGAGATGGTCGGGGGCAGCGAAGCACAACTCATCCTTGCGGGAGACATCATCGCAAGGATCACCGCCCAGACCTGCAGACAGCCCGGTCTTTCGAGCGTTTACAGCGAGCTTCTCGGCTTCGAGGGAAACGAGATCTATTTCGGACGTGAGAGGCTGCTTGCCAATGAACCGTACTCCAAAGCGGTGCACGCCTTTGAGGATTCGTGCCTGATAGGGCTCATCGACGATCAGGGCAGGATCCTTCTCAATCCTCCCGGGGACACGGTTATCGAAGAGGGTTACGGTATCGTGGTGGTCGCCGCAGATGACGATGCCATAAGGGTATCCGGCATTCAGACTGTCCAGGTCAACGATTCTCACATTACCGCGGGACCCGAAGCCCTATCCAATCCCGAACGAATCCTCCTCCTTGGATGGAACCGCAAGGTACCCATGATCATCCAGGAGCTGGACAGCTACACTGCAAGGGGTTCCCAGCTCCTCCTTGCGACTGAACACGCGGAGATGGGGGTGGCGGGTTTCACAAACCTCGAGGTCAGTGTCCACCATGGCGACATCACGGACAGGGCTTTCCTCGACACCCTTGACATGAACCGCTGCGATCACGTGATCATCCAGAGTTGTTCCGAACATCTTCCACCACAACAGGCCGACGCCCGGACACTGATCACGCTGCTCCATCTCCGCGACATCCGCAAAAGGGGCGGGCACGCTTTCACCATCGTGACGGAGATGCTGGACGAACGGAACAGAAGGCTTGCCGAGGTTTCGAACACCGACGACTTCATAGTCAGTGACAAACTCGTAAGCCTTCTTCTGACGCAGATCTCCGAAAACAGGGAGTTGAAAACGGTGTTTCAGGAGCTTTTCGATCCAGAAGGCTCCGAAATCTACCTCAAACCTGCCGGCATTTACGTGAAGTACGGAATCGTGACCAGCTTCCACACGATAGTTGCTTCCGCCCAGAAACGTGGAGAGACCGCCCTCGGTTACAGGACCGGAAAGGGGATGTTCATCAACCCTGCCAAATCACGCCCGATCACCCTTCATCCGGGCGACAGGGTGGTTGTCCTCGCCAGAGACTGACCGCGGGAATGGCATGAAACCTGATCGGGGGATTAGCTGGATAAGCGGTTGACACTGGAAAACATGTCGATGGTTCTCGACGACGCCCTGGACAGCATTGCGGGCACCGGCGCTTTTTCCTGCGGCGGCACGGCGAAACTAAGCGAAGGGGAACGGCGCAGGGCAGCCGTTCTGTTCCTCGACCTCACGGGCTTCACCCTTCTGTCGGAATCCATGGATCACGAAGAACTTCACGTTCTTCTGGGCCGGATCATGGGGCTTCTCTCCACAGTGGTCGCCTCGTACGGAGGCTATGTGGACAAGTTCGAGGGCGACAGACTGATGGCTCTGTTCGGCGCAGTGACCGCCACGGAAAACGACAGCGTAAGGGCCGTTGGTTGCGCTTTGCGAATGCTGGAGCTTCTCGAGGACATACGCGGCGCCCTTGGCGGCGCAACTGCTGTTTCAGCAAGGGTCGGGATCGACTTCGGACCCCTGACGGTTGCGCCAGACCCTTCAGGTCACATGACCGCCACGGGCCATACCGTAAACATCGCCTCGAGGCTCGAGGAAGCAGCCGTGACCGGCTCCACTCTTGTCAGCGGTGCTGTACGGAAGGAGTGCGGCGACCTTTACACGTGGCAGGATCTGGGTTCCATGCCTGTTCGAGGCACCGGTTCCGTGATCGATGCCTTCAGACCCCTGGGGCCGGGCAGACTCAGGATGGAAAGGTGGCAGAGGGCAGCCAGGCTCGCCGGCTCGCCCTTCGTGGGACGAAAGGAGATCACGGACACCATTGTGAAGGCTCTTCAAGCCTCTTCGGCAGAAGGCTCGGAGCCTGCCGTGTTCATGATCTGCGCCGATGCCGGAATTGGAAAGTCCAGGCTGGCTCACCATTGCGTCAGCTTTCCCGCCGGATTCCGCATTCTTCACGGCAAGGCACTTTCCCACGCCCAGCCTTCGTGCTGGCTCTGGATAAGCCTTCTCAGGGACTTTCTTGATGCCGACGAGAACACCGACTGTTCGAGGGAGTTTTACGCCTCGGGAATCAGGGCGCTTTCAGCGAGGTGCCCGGTGGCGCGCACCAGAGCAGCCCTCGATAACCTTGCGGAAAACCTTTCCGAAATACTCAGCCTTGACGCTGTCTGGCTGAAAGGTGGCGCAACGGCGAATTCACAGGCCGTCATGAATGCCATCAGACCAGCTCTCGAGGCTGTTTTTTCAATCGGTGACACCCTGCTTCTTCTCGAGGACCTGCATTGGGCGGACGAGGTCTCACTTTCCGTTCTCAGGGGAGTCCTCTCCCAGGGAATGATGGTGCAACCATCAGGGATAATAATGACTTCCCGGCCGCCGGTTCCAGACCTGGGCACCCCGCTGTGCGCTCCTTCGAGGATTGAGCTCGCGCCTCTCTCGGATTCAGACTCGATCGAGATAGCGGCCCACATTCTATCGCTTCCACCCCGGAAACCATTGCAGCCTGAACTCGCTGAGCTGATCCGGCGGGTGGCTCGGGGAAATCCGTTCGTAGTGGAAGAGCTGGTTCTGAGCCTCATCGAATCCGGCGGTCTAAAGGAGGTCGAACCCGGAACATGGGAACAGACCGTACCATGTGACAGGGTTCGGATCCCCTCCTCCATCAGCGTCCTTACCCAGGCAAGAATGGACCGTCTTCCGGGAGAGGAACGCAGGACCCTTCAGTATGCGTCGGTCCTTGGTGAGAGGTTTTCCCGTGAACTTCTCGAAGCGGTTTTGAAAGACCTGTCCCTGGATGGGGAGAGCCTCGGCCTGACCATCGCCGGTCTGCTGGAAAAGGGCTTCCTCTCCGAAATGGGTCCCATGGGGCTTGGCTTCCGTCATGCCCTTGTGAGAATGGCAGCGTACGAAACACTTCTCAAGCAGAACGCAAGGCTCCTTCACAGGACCGCCGCCCTTGCCATGGAAAGGCTTTACCCCACCGAGCTCGACGCCCTTTCCCCTGTCATTCTTTCACACTGGGACGGTGCCCGTGATACAGACAACTCCCTGAAGTGGGCTCTCAGAGCCATGAGGATCGCCCGGGACGGCGGCAGGCCTGAAGAGGCGAACAGCCTCTCGGAAAGGATACTGGAGCTGGCGGGAGATGCACCTGACGACAGGATGTGGCAGGCCACGATGCAGGCACTTCTCGTGCGTCAGGAGATGGTTGAACGGGGAGGCTCCCATGAGGAGGCTCTGGGGATAATCGACCGGATGCTCGGTGGGGCAGAGGTCAGAAAGAGCCCGTTCTGGCTAGCGACCTCCCTTCGCGCAAGGGCGAAAGTCCTGCAGGAACTCGGCTGGAACAGTGAATTCGAGCGGACGATCCAGGATGCGCTGAGCGCATCTGAAGCATCGGGAGACGAGATAATCACGGCCAAAACAAAAATGACCCTCGCCAACCACCGAAGCAGCG
>JAWOHL010000067.1:0-10791 GCA_046485185.1 Candidatus Fermentibacteraceae bacterium | reverse complement strand
CCATCATGTCCGCCCCCGACCCCGGCCTGGCCGCCCGACATTTGGGGGACACCGTACTAAACTATTCGCAAAAACGACCCTGAATTCTTTAAGAATACCAAGGAACGGTTTTACGGCGCATGGAAACTAAAGCGGATGTTAGATATTCTTAAAGAAATCATCAACTTTGATAGGAATAGTTTAGTACGGTGTCCCCCAAAATAGAGGGGGCGGGATCGCTCCCGCCCCCTCTTTCGCAGATATGCCTGGATCAGCGACCCAGGATGATGAACTCGGCCCTGCGGTTCTGGGCCCTGTGGGCCTCGTCCGTGTTCGGGGTATCGGGGCGGGACTCACCGTAGCTCACGGTTCCCAGCCTGGCTTCGCCGACACCCTTCGCGATGAGGTAGTTGCGGACGGCTTCGGCCCTGCGCTCGCCGAGGCTCTGGTTGTAGTTCTCCGTGCCGAGGTCGCAGGTGTTGCCAGTGATTCTTACGGACACGCCGGGGTTGGCCAGGAGGAACGAGGCAATGTTGTCGAGTGCGGTCCTGGCATCTCTCCGTATCACAGCGCTGTCGAGGTCGAAATACACCTTGTCGAAATCAACAACGAGGTCGAGCTGGAAGTCCTGCGTGACGGAGCCTCCGGCGGGGACGGACACGGTGGCGCTCTCGGACCCGTAGGCGGTTGCCGATGCGGTGAGGGTCCTGCTGCCCGAGGGCAGTTCCATGCTGTAGAAGCCCTGTGAGTCGGTCTGGTCGGTCATGCTGCCTGCGGATACGGTGGCGGCAAGCGGAGCACCTGAGGAGGCATCGGTCACGGTGCCGCTCACGGTTCCAATGGTCTGAACGCGCTCGAGGGGGAAGTCGACCTGATGGGTGCCGCCGGAAACAGCGTTAACGGTGGAACTCATGGGAAGGTACCCCTCAGCAGTAGCGGTGAGTTTTGTCTCTCCACTCGAAACCTCGACCGAGTAAACTCCGTCGGCATTGGTGGCGACGGGGCTGACACCCGCCCTGTCGACACTGACACTGCCCGGAAGCGGCTGGCCGGTGGCCGCGTCGTATACACGCCCGCCGATGGTTGCCTTTGCGCTTCTGATATCGCCCACGTATGTGAAGTTCACGCCGATGCCCATGCTGGAAGGGTATCCACCCGGGAACGGGGCGTAGTTCGCCCTGTCTTCTGTGGTGGGGCTTCCACCGGCCTGGAAAAGGCTGTGGCCCAGGTCGGACCACTGGGGGTCGAAGGTGGAGAGGGCAAACGTACCCTTCAAGTCAACGGCCAGGCCGGATGTGTTGAAGCGCACGCCGGGGGAGACCTGAATGTGGTCGTTGCCGGTGTCGAAGTTCCTGTCAAGGAAGTGGTTCCATTCAACCTCGGCGAAGAGGGTGGTGGAGCCGATGGGGTACTCGATGCCTGCGCCGGCCCTGAGTACCGGGTCACTCACTTCCATGTCAACGATTTCGGTGGCGATAACGTTGTGGTTGGCATCGTACCTTGAGTCGGTGAACTGGAAGGTCTGGTTGAACTGATGGTAGCCGGCGTTGGCTGTGAGGACAACCGGTTTGAGGTCGAAGGATGCCAGAAGGTCTGCGCCGTAGCTGAAACTACCTGAATTGATCATGGGGCGCCTGAGGATGAACATGGGCTGACCGTGCTCCCATATGCCGTCCCAGCCGTCACCGTTCTCCACGAAGCTGCTGTAGCCGCCGTCGTGGATCGAGAAAGCCGCCCAGGGCATGATGCTGAACCAGCTGCTGGTGGAGGAGGGGTTCACATTGTACTTGAGGGAAAGCCTTGCCTCGCTGAAGCCGTCATCACCTTCCCAGTCGCCGGAGATCTCGGCGCTTTCGCTGGCGCGCTTCATCTGGTTCACGAGGTAGGTGACGCTTACTCCCATCTCCGCTGCACGGCCCAGGGCAAGACCGGCGATGATGTGGGCTGTTCCGTCGAACTCGGTGTTGGTGATGTCGGTGACCTGGCCGGAAAGAACGCCGGTGCGGGTGTCGCTGGAGATCCCGAGGTCAGTGAAGAGGCCGATCGCGAATTTACCGGCGCCGAATGTCCGCGCGTCGGAAATCCTGTTGAGTCCCCGCACACCCCACCATGAAGGCAGGCCGGCGGCTGTTCCCGCCGCAGCGAGAACAAGCATGATAAACAGAACTCTTCGCATAACTGTTTCCCCTCTCTAAAATGAACCCTGACAACAACATAGTGCACCTGCGAAGCACAGCTGATATGAAACTATAGAGATGGATACCTACTGTGTCAATAATTTGGGGACACCATACTAAATTATTCTCATCGAAGTTGTTGAATTCTTTAAGAATAATCAACACCTGCTTGAGTTTCCATTCGCCAATAAAGCTGAACCTTAATATTCTTAAAGAATTCAGGCCGGATCATAAGAATAATTTAGTATGGTGTCCCCAAATTATGCCGCGGGGATCCTCTCACCGGGCCGGGTGAGGGTGAAGGAGCCGCTGTTGATCCAGGACCTGAGCGTTTCGGCGATCTCAACAGCGCCCGGACGGCTCGACAGGTTGAAGGCAGGCACGGTTCTGCCTCCAAGATCAATCGAGCCTCGGAGAAGATCGGCGCAGGAAACCATTCCAAGCGTTTCGGGCGAGTTCTCTGGGTAGCTCACACCGTAGTCGACCACAGGGGAGAGGATCATGTCGTCCGAGACCCCGGTGAAAGACGCCATCTCTTCGTCGAGGACGGGGATAGGAACTCCGATCCCCACCATCAGGGAGACCCCGTACCCGGGCAGCACCACCGGGCGCAGCCATCGGGGGTTCATACCCGACAGGTCTCCCCTCACCGAAAGGGTTCCAGCGCCACAGAGAGGTATGCCACCTGAGCCCCTCGGGGGTTCGGGGTCGTGCTGAGTGCCACACCCCATCACATGCCCCGTCCCACCGCCAAGGAATATCCTCGTGCCCACCCCGATGGTCCTGAAGTAGGGATCGTTCAGCAACGGGGAATACTCGCCTGCGGTTGAGAAACCGGCGTTACCCATGCGGGGCCTCAGCGTTCCGAGGTAGGTCCTTATCGTTCTCACCGTGGTGTTCACCGCAACATTGTAGTTCTGATACGCGTTGCGGAAGTTGAAGAGCTCCGCACTCCTGAAATCGGCCAGGCCCATGGTCATGTCCATCGTCTTCCGGGGATAGCAGTCCGAGCCGTGGCCTGATCCGGTCAGCCTCACTCTACCACCCCGCACAAGATCATTTATCACATGGGCGCCACCGTAGTCATCCCTGTTCCCCCGGGCGGTCGCCCCCAGAAAGAGGTCGACCGCCGCTATGCCGGCGTAGGCCGGAACTCCATTCAGGAATGCCTCGCGGAAGTTGATCCGTGGGCTGGTGTGACCAGTGTTGACGAGGATACCGCTGGAGCACATGGCCCCGAAAGTGGCTGTTGTCACGACATCGACCACACTGGCTGCGGCACTGGCACCCCTCTCGCGCACCAGCAGGGTCATCTCGCCCGCGGTGAGCACCACGGCATCCCCCCGGATGATCTTGTCGTTTATCTCATCGAGGCTTTTCGCCATCACGCTTCCTCCATTCTCAAATCCCCCCAGACGCCCAGACAGCCTCCGACGCAGACCACCAGGGCCTTGAGCCTTCGTCTGCATGACTCGAGGGAGATTACTCTCTCCACATCGGCTTCAGATCTGACCGTGTTGGCAAGTGCCGTGGCTGCGGCGTCGGCCATGGCGCCCGAGGGATGAACCACGGTGACCGAGTCGGCGCTGCCCAGGGAGAACGAGTGACCCATCCTCCCGCTGGAGGTGCACACCGCCATCCCCCTGCTGCAGTCTACGCTGAACGCGAGGTTCCCCCTGAAGGGAGAGCCCTCCCCGGGGTACACCAGAAAGCGGAGCCTGCCCGGATGAACGGCCCACACGTCCCCCCCGTTCTCCACTATTACCGTGGGGGAAAAAAGTCTGAGCTGCTCCCCCACTCCCTGGGCCACAGCCCCCGCAACCGCCGCCATGGGTCCGGTGCCGAAGGCTTCAGCGGCCGCCTCCATCTCCCGGGCGACGCCGCCCTCAGGCGAAGTCCCCACGGGAACCATTGTTTCCCCGAAAACGGGGAAGGCCCTCATGTGCGCCTCGATGTCCCGCCTGCACCTTGCAAGTGCCTTTTCCGAGAAGCCTTTCATGGGCTTGGATGCGTGGATCTCGAGGTCGCTCTCTCCCAGGACCGTTTTCCATGCGTGCAACTTCCCGCCTGCGGTCCAGCCGCGATAGAATCTCTGGGTGTACAACTTTTGTCTCCGCTGGTTAAGTCGTTTCCCTGTCTGCCTGCCACCTGGCCGTGAAGGCCCCCGGAGGAATGACCGCCGTCACCCCTTCAGGGGCCAGGGCATTGTCATGTGCACGCAGAGGGAATCCAGCGCAAAGGCATGGGTGTGGCCGCGAAGCCCGTCGATCAGAAGCATCACGCACACCTCCCTGAAAAAGAAAACCGCCCTGTGCATCAGGCGGCGGATTGCAGGTTTTTTCGTTTTCACGCGCATCGGCCTCAGCCTTGCCACCGTGGACCTGCAGTCTCGGTTGGCGACCCCCGCAGGGGTCTCCTGATGCACGCCGAATATTCCTCGCGATCCCTCAAAAGTCAACATCTCTTGCGCCCCGAAGGCGGATGTGCAATGATACATTCATCTCCGCTGGTTCTTCCGGGTCCCCGGAAGCGTTTCCGCATTTCACCCAGAACGTTATGAAAGGCATTGTCCATGCGAATTGCGGAAATCTATGGCGGAGGCGGTCCGGTGCTTTCACTGGAGGTCTTTCCTCCCAAACCGGGCTACCCCATCGATTCGGTCTTCAAGACTTTGAACGGCCTGGCGGACCTGGTCCCGGGCTTCATCAGCGTCACCTACAACCCCCGGGGAGACAACGGCGGCCGAACCGAAGAGATAGCATCCCGTATCCGGAGGGACTACGGGCTCGAATCCCTTGCCCATCTCACATGCGTGTCCCATGGAAAGGATGAGATCGAAGGGATCCTGGACAGGCTGAGCCGGTGCGGCGTAGAGAACGTCCTGGCCCTGAGGGGCGACCCGCCTGAGAAGGCACCCGTTACCGGGTCCGACTTCAGGTTCGCGTTCCAGCTCATCCGCGAGGTGAAGAGAAGGGGATGCTTCTCCGTTGGAGCAGCGGCATACCCCGAAGGACACGTGGAGTCGCCCAGCATCCACGGAGACATTGACAGGGTGAAGCAGAAGGTGGACGCGGGCGCCGATTTTCTCATCACCCAGATGTTCTTCGACAACCGGGTCTTCTTTGACTTCCTGCACAGGGCGCGCTGGCGGGGGATTGAGGTTCCCGTGATACCGGGGATAATGCCTGTTCTCAACTTCCGGCAGATCAAGCGTATCATATACCTGTGCGGGGTCTCGATCCCCGCCAGGCTTCTGAGGTTGTTCGAGAAGCATGGCGGAAACAGCGAAGACCTGCAGAAGGCGGGAATGGAGTACGCGGTGGAACAGATAACCGACCTTCTCTCCCACGGGGTCCCGGGGGTTCACCTCTACACGATGAACCGGGTGGAAGAGACTCGAAGGATCGTAGCAGCGTGCGGCATCGAGTCAATGGAGTCGAGCGCATGACGGCAACGTTTCTCGAGCCGCCGCGCCTGCTTCCCGATGCGGGCCGGGTGCTCTGGCGCGCCGGAACCCCGCCGTCCAAAGCCGGGCGCGACCTCGAAAAAAGTGCTCAAGAGGCTGTTTCAATGATAGCGGAGACAATGACGCCCGGCGTCGGAATACTCACGGGCAAACGTCTGCCGACAAGCATGGCACGGTACTTCGCTCCGCATCTGGGCAGGATGGGGAATGTCACCGTGCTGGTTGCCACTCTGGGCCCGGGGATTGATGAACACCTCGGCCTGCTTCTGAGCAGGAGGGAAACCCTGATGGCCCACATGTTCAACTCCGCAGCCAGCGAATCGGTTGAACTCCTTGCGGCATGGGCGCAGATGCGTGAAGCCTCGCGGCATCCTGGAATGGACCCCACGAAAAGGCTCGCCCCGGGGTACAGTGGCGTGCCCCTCGAAGCGCAACCCCTTATCGTGGGGCTTTTCCCCGGCTTGGGCGTCACCTGCACGGAGAGCCACTACCTTGTTCCATCAAAAACGTTGACGGGAGTATGGGGATGGGTGCTGCGAAAAGGCTTGTAAACATTCTTTCGAGGCGCGTCGTGTTCCTCGACGGAGCCATGGGCACCATGCTCATGAAAAGCGGCATGCCCCCTGGCGCGTGTCCGGAAAGATGGGCCGCGGAAAACCCGGGAAAACTCGAGGACATTCATAAAAACTATGTCCTGGCCGGAAGCGACGTGGTTCTCTCATGCACTTTCGGGGGAACACGCTCCAGGCTGGGAGAGTCCCCGGAGAGGATGAACTCAGTTCTGGCCCGATGCCTTCTGAAAGCGGTAGACGGCAGGGCGATCCCCGCAGCCAGCATGGGACCCACCGGCATTCTGATGCATCCTCTGGGCGGGCTGAGATGGATGGACGCCTACAACGAGTTCCACGCGCAGGCAAAAGCGCTTGTTGAGGCCGGGCTCGAGGTGTTCTTCCTCGAAACCTTCTCTGACCCCCGGGAGCTGAAGGCCGCTGTTCTGGCCGTGAGGGACGCCTGCCCCCACGGTTTCATAAGCGCCCAGATGAGTTTCGGGGAGGACGGTTTCAGCCTTACCGGTACTTCCGCCAAAGCCCTCGCCGCGTTCGCGCAACAGCTGCCGGCCAATGCCGTGGGCGCCAACTGTTCGGTGGGGCCGGACTCGCTGGCTTCTGTGGTCAAGGCCATCAGAGCCCACACCTCAAAGCACGTATCGATAGAACCCAACGCCGGTATGCCGGACAGCTCCGGGCGGCACAATATGCCACCCGAGGCGTTCGCTTCGCGGTGCGATGACCTTGTGTGGAGCGGGGCTTCCATCATAGGGGGTTGCTGCGGCACAGGGCCCGAACACATACAGGCGCTGCGGGCGCTGGTGGGAAAAAGGAAACGCGAGAGAACTCCGGGCACTCTCCCCCGTCTGCTGACATCGATGACAAGCGTTGTCTCCCTGGGTGGTGAGCTGGTGGTGGTGGGCGAAAGCATAAACCCCACTGGCAGAAACGGCCTTAAGGACGCAATTCGCGCGGGCGACACGGGGTACGTCCTTTCCGCCGCCGCGGGCCAGCCCGCAGCCCGGGTGCTCGACATCAACCTGGGACTGGAGCGGATGATCCCGGATGGCTTCGTTACCGATCTGTTCGCAGGGCTCTCTACTGGCCCCCCGATATCGGTCGACCTCTCCGATCCCTGGAACATCGAGCTCGCCTTCAGGGAACTGGGTGGGGCAGGCATACTGAACTCGCTGACCTGCGACCCCGATTTCATAGGAAAGAGGGTGGGCACACTGCTTCGCCACGGGGGTTACGCCGTTCTTCTGCCCATGGGACCCGACGGGATACCGGAATCACCCGTAGACCGGGTCGCCATGATAAAACGGGGGATGTCGGTTCTTTCCGAACACGGCTTTCCCGAATGGAGGGTGATCGCCGACCCGGTCGTACAGTCCCTGGCTTCGGGGGCCGATCCCGCAGTAACGCTGAAAACCCTTGCTATGATGAAGAAAAGGCGCTGGCTGACCATCGCCGGTGTTTCAAACGTGTCCCACGGGCTGCCCGGAAGGCGGGCGGTCAACATGGCGTTCCTATCCCGCCTGGCGGAAGGCGGGCTGGACCTTGCCATAGTGGACGCCACCAGACCCGAAACACGGCTTGCCGTCAGAGGCGGGCAGGTACTTGGCGGAAGGGTGTCCGCCGTGGAAGACATGGAGCTGCCGGATGACTCCACGACACCCGCCGGATCAATCCAGGAAGCCATTCTGCGCGGCGATGTCAGGGAAACCCTGGGGCAGGCCGAACGCCTTCTGGCCCGAGGGACGGATCCCTCGGACCTCATTGACGAACACCTCCAAAAGGCCATGGCCAAACTCGGCAGGTTGTATGAAGAGAAAAAGGCATTCCTGCCCCACCTCATAGCCGCTGCCGAAGCGGCCCGCGCGCTCACTGAACTCCTGAGGCCCCTTCTGAAAACAGGCCGGGAGAAGTCCCGGGGCTCTGTAGTGCTGGCCACGGTGAAGGGTGACATCCACGACATCGGTAAAAACCTGGTGGCCCTTTTCCTCGAGGGGGCCGGGTACGATGTCATCGACCTTGGAAGGGACGTTCCGGCTCTGCGTATAGTTGAAGCCGTCAGAGAAACCGGCGCCAATGCGGTTGCCCTCTCAGCACTGATGAGCAGCACCGCTTCACGGATGGAGGAGGTCGTCGGGCTGCTGCGGGAAAGCGGCCTTAGAACGCCGGTAATCATCGGCGGGGCCGTAGTGACGAGGGAGTTCGCCGTACAAATAGGGGCTTTGTACTCACGGGAAGCCTTTGGAGTGGTGAAGACCCTTGAAGAGGTTTTGCATTCCCTGGAATAACTCGGGATCGAAGGATGTTTCACACGGGTGGACGCGATATTCACCAGCAGCGTTGGAGGTTTGATGAAAGCACTTCTGTTTGTGATCGCGGCATCCGCGGTCTTGGCCGGAACACCGCTGACCATCCCCGACATCATCAAAACGGAAGGTGAGTTCGCCTTCACCGACGGCTCATCGGTCTACAGGTTCGCACAGGACGGCGCGTTCCATATGGAACCCCTCTCCCTGTGCGGCAGGGCTATAGAAGGAAGATGGACCTCCGGGAGCCAGGGGCTGTTCATGGTCACCGGGGTGTGGACCTGGTACAACGGGATCTCAATTCCCGATGACTTCAGAAGGATGACCATGGCCGTCACCCTGATACCCGGTGAGCCCGACACCGTACGGACCATGTGGAGCGGTTCCGCAACAATGCTTTATCCGGTGTACTTCACGATCGACGAAGTCGCAGACATCGATTCCCTGCCAGGGCGGTGAGCCGAAGCTCCGCAAAGCCGGGCTGTCGTGTTACGGAACCGATTCGTCCGGCTCCCACAGGCACCGCGAAAGGTCGACCTTTCCCCCGGCAGTGAACGGCGTGCCCTCGCTTCTCAGCATCGATTCCTGCAGAAGGTGCTCGTCGGCGTCTTCGAACGAACTCCTCTTGGGGATCCGCCCGTCCGCCCCCACCACACGGTGCCACGGTATCTCAACTCCCGGCGGCGTGCGCCGCAGGGCGTAGACCACCATGCGGGCGGCCCCTGGCCGCCCGAGGAACCGGGCGACACCTCCGTAGGTCATCACCCTGCCACGGGGTATCGAAAGCACCAGGGAATGAACGATCCGAAAAAAGTCGCCCTGCATTAGAGGTTCCTCATGATCCAGAACGCGGTCATCACGAGTGTGAACCCCGCCCCCCACAGGGGAGACCGACGCAGCAGCCCTCGCAGAAGCAGTGCAACAGGGGCCAGGATCAAAAGTGCTGAAGACAGGGAATTGTGGCGGAACGCATCGGCGACCCTCAGGTTGAGAAGGTCGTGAATTGCCCTGAGGCTTCCGCACCCCGGGCAGAGAAACCCCGTTATGGCGTGAAAGGGGCAGAACAAAGGCACATTCCAACTCTCGGGGTCATGCCTGGCAAGAAACACGGCGCCCGCCGCGACCAGAACCCCGCCTGCCGCTAGAAGAGCTTTCTGAGGCTTCCGCACATGAGCCCGTACGACAGGTATGTGAGCAGGGTGATCACAAAGCCCCATACAAGAAGGGCTTTTGTCCGATCCGAAGCTGCCCTTGCCTTCTCATACTCGCCCGACTTGAGCAGGGCGTCGACCTGGGTAGCGCTTATGACAGCGGCTATGCCGAAGGGCAGGCAGCAGAATGCCGTCATGAGAACCGACAGAACGATGTAGTTGGCGACCTTCGGGGGTGCTTCCCGGGGAACAGGAACAGATTTGGAACGGCAATAGGTGCAGGTTCCGTCCGGATTGAGCGGCGCTCCGCAATCCGGGCACTTCCCGGCGTTGACCCTGGGAACGGCCGGCCTGCCGCACCTGGGACAGACGCTGGCACTGGTGGACACCATGTTCCCGCAGTCGGGGCAGGTGATGAGCGGCACTTATTCCCTCCAGTCGGTGTTGAGGGATTATCTGGGATAGAAAGCCCTGCAGCAAGCCTTGTCAGGGACCGTCCCACCCCGCAATGAGGGCAAGCAGCCACCACAGTGCCGTTCCCTTCCTGTCACAGTTCGAGAATGTGGTGTGACCGGCCTGGTCCCCATGGTACCGGGGGTGTTCGGAAGGTATCGCTGACCCCTGGTAATCGTAGGTGTGGCAGTCGGAGCCGTACCAGCAGTCGATGTCACCGAAATCGAAGAGGTACCTGTCGTTGCTGCTGCAGAACTCCCTGATCTGCACGTTCCGCTGGTGCCGGTTGTAACCCTCGGCGCCCTCGGCCTGGGCGTTGCCTGTCATATAGACGAAGGTCACCCCGGGATACTCTGATTCGAGGGTGCTCATGGCGTTCAGGTAATTCTGGACCTCTTCCTGGCTGAACCAGTCAAGCTGAGTGCACCAGCACCACATGCAAACGTTGATCGAGGGGTTCTGGTCCAGAACGGCCCTTGTCATGTCCATCCCCTCGGGAGTTTCCCAGAATAGATCGGGTCCCACGTATGTCTCGCCGATCTGGCCGTCGAACATGCACAGGGCTCCCGGAACGGAAGGAAGTGACCCGTAACCGATTTCAGCATCCCAGGCCGGGTCGGCATTCTCTATCCTCTCGAGACCTGCTGTCAGCTGCTCTCCGTGCGAGGTATGTGCGTAGTGAAGCTTTACTTCCCC
>JAWOHL010000045.1:0-59013 GCA_046485185.1 Candidatus Fermentibacteraceae bacterium | reverse complement strand
GGTGCCGTGCTGGACCTGTATGGTCAGGTCGGAGATGTTGGGACCCCAGCAGGAGCCGGCATACCTCCCGGTGTCCTCCCAGGTCACGTTCACCACGTTGAGCCCGTACCGGTCGCAGACACGGGTCAACTCACTGTCCCACGTCATACCGGACACCCGCTCAACAACCGCGTCGTAATCGGAGGCCCCCTTCAGGGCCGTCATGACCATCAGAGCCAGTATGGAAACCATTCCATCTCCCTTCAGATGTGGTTCGAAGGTTCTACAAAAAAGGGTGCCGGACTATTCCGTCGGGGAGGAGAGTATCTCAGAAAGCTCTGCTTCGAGCCCGGGATCGAGGCGCACGGCAGTTTGCGCGGCTTCCCGTGCATGCTGCGTCCTGCCGTAGTTCCACAGGAAGGCCGCCATGTTCCTCCAGACCGTCGGGGACCGGGGAGCCAGTTCCAGCGCCAGTCCGAACTCCAGCAGCACATCCCGGAACTCCCTGCCCTCGATTGCCATTGCGGATGCCCTGATATTGTGGATGTCCGCGCCCTCGAAGCCCTGTTGCCCTGCTTCATCGAGCAGCGCCAGGCACCCTGCGGCATCGTTTTCCCGAAGGGCGTTCTGAGCGGTCAGCAGTGTGTTGAGCCCGGGTCTGACATGGCCCGGGTATTGAAGGAAGAGGCTGAGGGCAAGAACGGCGGGCACCGCAAAAAGCAGCCTTCTCCAGGGAAGGGCGGCCGCGGTCAGGGCGAAGGCGGGCAGAAAGACAACCCTGTAGCGAACGGACGGGAAGAAGAGAAAGGCGCTCAGGACTCCGGAAAGCATGAGCAACGACGCGAGATCGCGACGGATGCCGGCCGCGCCCGCCAGAAAAAGGGCAGTCACCCCCAGAAGCACGATGAGCGGTTTCAGGGCTTCGCCCGAGTCTATGTTGCGCCCCGGACCCGGCAGCGTGAAGAAGGCAAGAGACTTCGTCATCCCTCTTAAAGCCCATCCCGCTGGGTCTTCCCCGATAATGGACACGGCCCTTTCGGTGAACGAGTGCCCCGGCCGCACCTCCATGAGCTGTTCGAACTCCACTCCCGGTGGGGTCGAAAGAAGGCTCCAGTCAGAACCTATCCACAGGTTCATCCCGCCCGTGGATGCCACCGAGGGGGGGCCGCCGGAAGCCATGTTCACCGCAACGACCGGAGCCACCGCGGCCAGGGCGAAGAGGGCCATGGTCCTCCCCCTTCTGCCCAGGATGGGCAGCAGCGGCAGCAGGATCAGCAGTTCCCCCCGGAAGAGCGCTGCGGCGCCCAGAACGAAGCCTGCCATCCTGTTGCGGCCACTGTGCGCGAGCACGAGGCAGAGGGCCGTGAGGGCCGCCGCTGGAGCTTCGGGGAGCAGTTGAATCCCGCTGAGGGCAAGTGTAGGCTCAACGGCCAGAAGCCCCGACAGCACAAGGTTTCTCCTTGTACGCGGAAGCGCGAGAAGGAAGAACAGGGAGGGAAGCAGCGAGATGACGGAAACGGCGACTCGGGCGTAAGGAAGCCTGGCGGCGAAATAGGTTCCGGGAGGCCTTTCGAAGGGCGTGGAAAGAGGTTCGAGGTATTCAAGTTCATCCACCTGCGGGTGTGCGAAGAGGTCTTCGTTCGCCCGGTAAAGGACGATCCTGACCGTGGCCCCGGCAATGACAACGAGCAGAACAGCGAGAAGCCTATTCAATCCTCAGAAGGACCTTTCCCAGAACCGGTGAACCGTTGACCTCGACCACCCTTTCGCCGGGGCTTCGCCATGCGAGTTCCGGAACCCTTTCGTAAACGGGCGAAGAAGATCCCGAAAGCACACCGTTCACTGTGAGGGTCGCGGGGGTTGCCAGATCGAAAAAGTCCGATGTGACGCAGGATGTGGGGAAAAGGTGTATCCCCGAGACACGGAACCAATCGGAGAGCGCCAGCAGAGCATCCCGCGCGGGCATCCCTCCGAGCCGTTCCCGGAGTTCCATGTCGAACCCTCCCCTGCAGTCCAGGGTCAGTGTGAAGGTTCCCGCCGAAGGGTCCATCGTCCAGTTTTCGCGGCAGAGGTTGCCCGTTCCCGGGTTCGGGTCGATGGTGAGGACCTGGTCCATCCCCTCGACCAGAACGAACAGTGTGTCGGATGATTCCACGTAACCGGCGGGTGACAGCGGCGCCGAAGGCTCGAACCACAGGGCGCCGTCAGGGGTGTCCACCCTGACGAGAAACCTGTTCCAGCCTATTGGGTACGGGAATGGCGGAAGGTCGTTGCGGGCCGCCGCCAGACGGGCTTCGTGTCCGGCCCGCCTGGCCATGGCGCAGAAAAGCATGGCCGTTTCCAGAGGCGTGGCGTACCTGGTGTCGAGTATGGCCTGAAGAGACCTCACCCTGAGCGCGGCTTCCCCCCTGGGCGATATGACGCGGATGTTGTCTGAGATCAGTGTCCTCGCCCTGCCCAGAAAAAGGTCCACCGAGACGCCTGCCGCTCCTGCCTGGATCACGGCTTCGGTGAGGTCGGGCGGAAAGGGATCACCTGCGGAAAGCACTGAAAGGGCTGCGCCCATCACCATCCCCCCTGTTTCACGCCAGGTGGATGGAGAACCCAACCATATTGCCCGGGTGTTCTCAGAAAGGGAAACGAAAACTCCCGGCTCGACTTCGGTGAAGCCCCGGAGATGAACACCGTACTCCTGCGAAGAATGGACCGACACCCTCACCGAGTCGGGTCCGGGTGTTCCGCTCCAGTGCCACCAGAAGCCCTTCCTGGCATTTTCGCCGAACTCTTCGGCACTGAAGGTCCACGTCACCCCGGTTCCCGGTTCTATGCCGGGCATGGCGACCATCAGGGTCCTGGGCCAGCCGCCCGCGCCGGTCAGGGTGTCCACCCCCCAAACCGGAACCTCGCGGCTCGCGCCGAGAAAGGTCACGGACATGTATTCGGGGTCGTAGTCCTGCGATACCCTTGAAAACCTCATGTCATCGCCCTGCAAGCCGGTTACCGTGAAAACGGCGCGGGTGAGGTCCTGTTCCCTGAAGAGTTCGATGTCGAGAAAAACGGTTCGGGAGAGCGAAGCCGCAACGCAGAGGAGAATGCCGGCGGTCATGGCGTCAGAACCGTTCTCGCTGATGAGCCCGAGCGTAAGAGGAGGGTTTCGAGGATGCGCCCCGGTTCGGGGCGAAGGGGCAGCACACGGGCGGTTTCCCGCATGAAAAGGGAATCGCCGTGGATGGAAATGCTGCATGAATAGCCATCGGTGGTCACCGGAGCGGGAGGGATCACTGCCCTGCCGTTGTGGGCCAGAACCATGGTGAGGCTCTCGTGAGCAGGCGCGTCAAGCTCGATGCTGCCGGGGCATGCCGGTATCAGAAGGTGGGCGGCCCTTGTGCCCGGAAAGGCGATGTCCCTGAGGCCGGGAAGCAACACCGCCCCCTCCCCGCCGGGTGCGCTCCACTCCCCTGAGATGAAGAGGGTGTCCCCCGCGCTGGAGACCGCCGAAATGCTCTCGGCGCCGAAGAACCTTGAAAGCAGAGTGATCCTGTAAGCGTCGTGCGATCTTTCCATAATGGTGCCGAGCAGTTCGGCCGGGGCTCCGGAGGCGGTTACTGTGAGGCTTCCGGAGACGAAGCCGTCGCCAAGGGTGCCCATCAACACGAGTTTGAGGCTGTCTTCCCAGCCGTCGACCGGGATCGATTGAAGGGGTGTTCCCCAGGGCGTCAGGGGAAGGAACCGTGTTCCCCGAAGCCCGTAGCTGTGTCCGTCCGCCACACCCTTTGCCGAAGGGTCGAGCACTCTGAAACCTTCCCCATGAGGGACAGCGACAACCATGTGATCGAAGCTCCTGCTTCCCACCAGCCCGGGTATGCCCCCCGTTGTGTCCAGCATCGCGAGCCATGCCTCCCCGCCCGTGGCACGGATCAGGTTGACGAGGAGAATCGCAGTGTCACGGCAGACACCCGCCCCATCATCGAGGGTTTCCCGGGGCGGTTTTGGGGTGAAGCCGGGCCAGTCCCCTATGTCGGCGCCTGTGTACTCGATGTTCCCGGCTATCCAGTCACGCATGTCATCCGGAGTCGGGCCGGTCACTGCCGCCACCTCCGAAAGCAGCCCGGAGTCTGTGCTGTAGGGGATATCCAGTGCCGCATGAAGCTCGCGTGAGACCGACTGCCCGTCATGCGATGCCACGACCGCGTACGGCCTGTTCCAGAAGGCGAGCGGGTGGTCGTAAAGGGGGCTCAGGGGGCCGACGCTCCACCTCAGGGTGCATCCCGAGGTGTCGGGAGGACCGAATTCGGGAGACCATTCAACAAAAAGCCCGGAGTTCCTCATGTCGATGACTGTGAACTCCCCTGCGATGACACTGTCCCGGCACCAGGGGCTGAAGTGGTAGCTGTAGCAGTCCGCGAGGGGGAGTCTTTGAATGACCCGGCGGGTCCGGACCACGACCGTGTCTCCGGTTTCGAGGCCGGGCATTGTCAGGAGAAGTTCCCGCATGGACGACTCGAGACGGGACTGACCCGCCAGTGCATGATGGGGCCGTTCCGTGACCACGGCGTCGGAGCCCCGTCTGCCGCTCCTCCACAACCCGGTTCTGGCTTCCAGCAGTTCCACCGTTTCCCAGCCCGTACGGAAGGGAACAGAGAGTGTGGTGAACCGTGCAACCCCCCGCCCGGTGAGGGGGATAACGACCAGTTCGGTGGTTTCAGTGTACACCGAATCGATCTGGACAGTGACGGAGTTCTGAACGAAGACTGCGTCCGGAAGGTCGGGAATGAGACCCAGAAGGAGGGCGGTCAGAACAGCGTCAGGCACCAGTCCTCCAGTTCCTCCGGCGCGGGTGTGGCGTCCCTTCCGGGTCTGAGGACGGAGATCGATCCGTAACCCGAAAGGATCGCGTGGACATCGGTCCCCCCTGACTCCCTTGTTCCCTGGAGTTCGTAGGGACCGTAGGAGAAGGAGCCGTCGGGGTGCTTGAGGAAGGGCACCTCTCTTCGAAAACTGCCTGGTCTTGTCAGCTTCAGTCCCGAAGGGGCGCCGGGAGGGAGGTTCAAATTGAGCATCATGCCCGGGGGCAAGGCCCTGTGAACGCCCCGTTCGACCATCCGCCCGACCAGTTCGGCCGCGTGACCGAAATCCGGCTCAACCGAGTGCTCAACACTGACCGCCATTGCGGGAACGTTCCAGAACGAAGCTTCAGTGGCCGCGGCCACGGTGCCGGAGTACCAGATGTTGTTGCCGAGGTTCGCCCCGGGGTTGATCCCCGAAATGACAAGGTCGGGCTTTTCGGGCAGCAGCTCGGCGAGAGCTATCTTGACACAGTCTACAGGCGTTCCGGTGACGGCGTACCGGCCGGGACCACATGGCACGACGGACAGCGGCGCGTAGAGCCCGAGCGACATTCCGGCGCCCGAGCAGTGCCCGATGGGGGCCACGGTGAATGTCTCGTATCCGGAGAGTGCCCTCTCAAGTGCCAGAAGCCCCGGCTCGTGGATGCCGTCGTCGTTCACAAGAAGGATAAGCATTGAAGCGGAACTCAGAGCGCGCGGGTCAGGGTGAACCTGTGAGTGTCCCCCAGGGAGTGAGTCCCCGGGACATAAGCGTAATCGAGCACCCAGCCGCGTTGTGAGAATCCCATCCCCGTGGTGATGGTGCTCGATGGGTCGTTAAACCGGTATCCTCCCCTGAGGGCGACCCATGAAAGCGGCTGGTACTCGAGGCCGGCTCCTCCCCTTGGGCTGTTGTCGATGGGTTTCTGTATCTCGGTGGATACCGTCAGGGAACCAACCGGTGATGGAACGGTGTAACCGGCTGCCGCCCTGATTGTCCTGGGAAGCCTGTACTCGCGTGAAGCCATGACCGCGCCCGGCCCGATGTTCTGTACGGCGGCGGAAAGGACCAGTCCCCTGGCAGGTGTGGAGAGAAGCCCGATATCGAAACAGAACCCGGAGCTCTCCTCGATCCACACCTTTTCCCGAATGAACTTGACCCCTGCTCCCACAGCGAAGCTGCCGCCGATTCGCAAACCCACGGCGGCGTTGAGACTGAGGTCGGTGACGTCGAAGGTTCCGAGCGGTTCAGAGGAGGGGGTTTCGCGGTACTCGAGCCCGCTGGTGTTAAGAACGCGAAAGGCCAGGGAAGCGCCCAGGCGGTCACCCCGGCGAAATACGGCGGAAAGCACCTGCTGATCGGTCTTGCCGTACCATGAGTTGTGCGATGCGGTGACCGAAGCCTCCTGAAAGGCCAGAAGGGCCGGATTGGCGAAAATGGCGAGGGCGCCGGAATTGAGAAGCCCCGTTCCACCGAGAGCGGCGGCCCTTGCCCCGATGTCCATTTTCAGAAATGGCCATGAAGCCGCGCCTGCGTCACGGTACACTGCCTCGGCTGAAGACGCGCCCGTAAGGAAGAGCACCATGAGGAGCAGGAGTTTGATGACCGTAAAACCGTGTGTCTGTTTCATACATCACCTGTATCGTTTTCTGGAATGGCGGTTCCAGGCCGGATTATATTAGACTTCGACCCCGGCGGAAAGGAAGGCCTTGAAGGTACTGATCCTCGATGATCCCGGGCTTCCCGGCCCCGAGAACATGGCGGTCGACGCCTGCCTGGTACGCATGGCTGAAAGGGACGAGTTCGACATCGCCCTTCGCACGTACACATGGGAGCCTCACACGGTGTCCCTGGGCCGCCTTCAGAAGGGTGTGAGCGGGATTGACCGCCGGAAGCTCAACGCCCACGGCTTCGGGCTGGTAAGGCGCCCCACGGGCGGGCGGGCGGTCTGGCACGGCAGGGAACTGACCTACTCCGTGACCGCCGGCTCCCGGCATCCGCTCTACGCCGACGGCATAGAGAAGAGCCTGGGTGCAGTGGCAGCAGTTCTCGTGACGGCGCTGAACGCGATCGGAGTTCCGGCGGTAATGAACAGGGCGGGCCGTTCCGGCGAAGGTTTCGGCAGGGGACCATGCTTCGTCAGTCACGGCAGGTTCGAGGTGATGACGCATGACGGCAGGAAGCTCGTGGGAAGCGCACAGGCCCGGACAAGGGGCGCTTTTCTCGAGCATGGCTCGATCCTCTTCGACAACGACCAGCCCAGGCTGCTTGACTACACCATCACCCCTGAAGGCTCTGAAGACTCCCTGGAAGCCCTTCGGAAAAAGCTTTTCGAGGGAACGGGAACTGTGCGTGAATACTGCCCGGGCGCTTCTCCCGGTGACCTTGTGCGTCCCCTTCAGGAGGCTTTCATGGGCTATTGGGGAGTTCGGGCCGTTCCGGCGGATTTCGGTGTCATACCCGCACGGGAGCTTTCGGAAATGACACGGGAGTACGAGCTGTGAGGCCTTCGTGGCTCAAGGCCCCCGTGACCGGCGGTTTTTCGGCGGGGAAAACACGCCGTGTACTGGAACGCCTGGGGTTGAACACCGTCTGCAGCGAGGCGTGCTGCCCCAACAGGGGGCACTGCTACCAGCGGAACACCGCCGCTTTTCTGATCATGGGCACTGTCTGTACCAGGAACTGCCGCTACTGCGCCGTCGACCACGGCAAACCCCTTCCCCCCGATCCCGGTGAACCCCATAGGCTCGCGGAAGCGGCTTCTGCCATGGGTCTGCGGTTCGTCGTGGTGACGTCCGTCACCCGCGACGACCTGCCTGACGGCGGAGCTGAGTGTTTTGCCCGTGTGGTCGGCGCTCTGCGGGAGGGGGTTCCCGGCATAATGGTGGAAGTTCTCACCCCCGACTTCATGGGCAGGACCGAATCCCTCGAAACCGTGGCCGCGGCCTCCCCCCACATCTTCAACCACAACCTCGAAACAGTGGAGACCCTCTTTCCCGCGCTGAGACCCGGGGGCGACTACAGCCGGTCCCTGAAGGTCCTGTTGGACTTCTCAGCCATGAACACGGGCATTCCGGTTAAAAGCGGCCTCATGCTTGGGCTTGGAGAAACCGCCCCCGATATCCGCCGCGCCCTTTCGGACCTGAGGGAAACGGGCGTCAGCATGCTCACTCTGGGGCAGTACCTTCAACCCTCGAAGGAGCACGCACGCGTCCACCGTTTCATCACCCCGGCCGAGTTCGAACAGTGGCGCACGGAAGCCCTTGGAATGGGTTTTCTGACGGTGGCCTCAGGGCCTCTGGTGAGAAGCAGCTTTCACGCCGACTCATACGCTTCGGAGCTTCTTTGAGCGATATCACCTGTTACACGCACGGCCTGGCCCTCGCGCCCATGGCCGGGTACACCGGAAGCCCTTTCCGCGTTGTCTGCCGGGCGCTGGGCGCTACGGGCCTGGTGACGGAGATGGTGACCGCAGCCGGTGTCTCCCGCAGGTCGGTGAAGTCCATCCGTTACCTCAGATACCTTCCGGAGGAGAAGCCTCTTGGTGTTCAGCTTTTCGGGGCAAGGCCCGCAGATTTCTCAAGGAGCGCCGAGCTCGTGAGCGGTCTTGGTTTCTCGTTCATCGACATCAACGCGGGATGCCCCGTCAGGAAAGTTCTTTCGAGCGGCTCCGGCGCAGCCCTGCTGCGGGACCTGCCCAGGCTGCTCGAGATAGTAAGGGCGACGGTTGCCTCAACCCACCTTCCGGTAACGGTCAAGATCAGGCTGGGTTTCTCCCCGGACGAGCCTCTTCCCGAGGGGACATGCGGGATGCTCAGCGCTGCGGGAGCGGCGGCGGTGACCATTCACGGTCGTTACAGGTCCGACATGTTCGGGGGTACGGTCAACCCCGAAGGCATCGCGAGGCTCTCCCGCAACTCACCGGTTCCCGTGGTGGCCAACGGAGACGTGAAAAGCGCAGCGGACGGGGATAGGCTTTTATCGCTCGCAGGGGTCACCGGGCTGATGGTGGGCAGGGGCGCCCTGGGCAACCCCTGGATATTCAGGGCACTCTCGGGCGGCCCTTCCGAACCCGGCCCGGGCGAGCTGAGGCAGGTCATAGCCAGACAGCTGGAACTCATGCTGGCCGAATGCCCGCAACCCTGCATATTCAATGCCATGCGGGGGCACCTTGTCCACTACATGAAGGGCTTTCCCGGCGCAGCCTGCCTGCGGGACAGGGTTGTTAGGGTGGCTTCCCCCGGTGATGTGCTGGAACTGGCCGACGAGGCCGAGGAACTGATATGGGGGCGCCAGGACCGATGAGAAGCGCTGTTGCCGTTTCCGTACTTGTTCTGTTCACGGGATGCGTGACCCGGACCACTGTGACGGGACCTTTCTCGTTCAACACCGTGCATGCCGGCGAGAGATGCATGATGACATGGGCTTCCGGAGATTACTGGGAGTTCCTGGCGTGGGCCCTTTTATCCGACCCTTCCGCCTCGGGCGTACTGGCCATGGCCGCCGGTTACACTCCCGACAGCCTTCCGGCGCCCGGAACCAGGGTTGGTCTTCCCCTTTCCGCCGATATGGAGGCTGCCCTCGAGAGAAGGCTCATCTCCGCCAGGCTGGTCAGGGATGCCTCGGTCATGCGGCGACAGGGGGACCATGGCGTGATGGCACTTCTCGAGGCGGCAGTGGCTCAAGACCCGGATTGGTCCGTACCCCGGACCGACATGGCCATCATGTACTTCGAATCCGGTGACCGGCAGAGCGCCGCGGGCATTCTGGCTCCCGTGGCCCACAAGTATACCCCGGCCCTTCTCATGGCGATGCTGGACTGGGAGGACGGACTCACGGAATCCGCCATGGTAAGGATCTCAGAGGCCATGGCCGAACCCGATCCTCCCCCGGAAACCCTGGCAGCCGCCGGTGTGATGTACACCGTAACGGGTGACATCTACCTGGCGTCGCAGGCGTGGCGGAAGATACTTGAAGACCCGGATGCCCCATCCCACATCAGGCTGTTGGCCATGGAGATGCTTCTCAGGGAGTAGGCATTTTGAGGGCGTAGAGCCCGCCGTCGAGGCTTCCGAAATAAAGCATTCCCGCTGCGGCCACCGGGGATGAGTGAATGATCGCTTCCGTTTGAAGGCTCCAGACCTCCCTGCCCGTCCCGGTGTTCACGGCGTAAAGACAGCCGTCATAACTGCCGAAGACCGCAGTTTCCCCTGCGACCACGGGTGCCGACCATATCCAGCCGTCGGCTGCGTAGCGCCATCGCTCAGCGCCGCTCTCACGCTCGATTGCGTAGAGCCTGTTGTCAACGCTGCCCACCAGGAGAAGGTCTTCCGACAGGACCGGGGATGCTGTGACCTGCCCCATGGTCTCGAACCTCCAGTTCAGTTCTCCCGTTTGGGCGTCGAGACTGTAGACGCAGGAGTCGCAGGAGCCGAAGAAGACCGACCCATCGTCCACCACCACTCCCGAAAGCACCGGCGCACCGCTGCGGAACAGCCATTCAACCTTGCCGCTCGAGGCGTCGTGAGCCCTGACCGCGCCGTCGTGACAGGCAGCGTAAACGGTACCGTCGCGCAAAGCCGGGGCCGCGGTGACTGCAGCACCTGTAAAGAAGCTCCAGAGACGGGTTCCGGTTGAGAGGTCGATTGCGAGAAGACCGCTCTCACCGCCGATGTAGACGACCCCGCCCGCAACCGAGGGGAAGCCGGGCGCTCCGTCGGACAGGGGAACACGCCAGAGTTCTTCGCCGGTTTCAGGGTTGAGTCCCAGCAGAACTCCGCTCAGTGAGGTGCATATCAGCGTTGTGGGGGTGAAAACAGGGGAAGTCGAGGTTCCGCCCTCGATGTGGCGGCTCCAGCGAAGGCCGCCGGTAAGCGCGTCGACACAGTAGATTTGTTCGTCCCAACTCCCGAAATACACCGATCCGAAAGCGATCACCGGTGACGCACCCACCATTCCGCCGGTGCTGAACACCCAGATTATGTCCGGGGGCGACTGGGGAAGGAACTCCCGTCTGTTTTCCTGCTGCTGTGGAAGTGGGTTCTCCCCGCACCCGGCCAGAACAATGAAAGTGAAGAGGGCGGCAAACCTCGTCCTCACCCTAGACCAGAGCTTTCACACCCAGTGCCATGATAACCAGTCCCGCCACTGCCTCGAGGTGCCACCCCAGTCTCGCACCGGCCATTGAGCCTATTCCGGCCCCCACCAGGCACACCGCGAACGTCACTGAGCCTATGACGGCTGCCGGCAGCCAGATGCCGGAGCCGATGAGGGAGATGGATATCCCCGCCGCGAAGGCGTCGAGGCTGGTGGCGAAGGCAAGGGACAGGACAAGGGCCTTGTCTGTGGTCTCGCAGGTTTTGTTCTTCCGGTCCCGCACGGCGTTCCAGAGCATCCTGCCCCCGACGAGGAAGAGTATCAGAAAGGCCGCAAGGGGCGCGACACGGCTCAGGACGGTTCTGAGTGCGGATCCGGCGTGCCACCCCATCACCGGCATTACGGCCTGAAAAAAGCCGAAGGCGGACGCCAGGACAAAGGCGGACCTTCGCCCCTTCGCCCTGCAGACGCTTACGGCGAATGCGTCGGCGGAAAGGGCGAGGGAAAGAAGCAGCAGCTGAAAAAGGCTCATTCTTCCTCAGTCCAGGAACCGGCCGCCATGAACGAACCGGGTGGTGTAGTAGGGGTGCGACAGTGATTCCCGCACCACTCCCCTCGATGTGGCCGCATGGGCGAAGTGGCCGTCTCCCAGGTATATGCCAACATGGGAAATGCCCGATCCCGAGGTGTTGAAGAACACCAGGTCCCCCGGTCTGAGGCTTCCCCTGGAAACGTTCCTCGCGGCCGCGGCCTGTCTCGATGCCCTTCTGGGTATCTCGATCCCAACTGTGCGGTAGACGGACTGGGTGAACCCCGAACAGTCCGTGCCGTTCTTCGTGGAGCCGCCATAGACGTATGGGGTTCCGTACCAGCGCCCGACCTCGTCAAGGATGACCTGGGCCGCGCCGGACGCCGGCACCTCGACCCGGCTTACGCCGGCCTCGCTCCCACCCTGTGTCCGGGTGCCCCCTTCACCGGTGGTTCCGGATCCCCGGGCGACCTCGACGGGGATGCCCGATGGTCCCCTGCATGTTATGCCCTGGCCCCTGTAAACAGGAAGGCTTCCGCAGCCCTGGGCCAGAAGTAGAAGACCGGTCAAAAGAGCCGTGCGGGTTCTCAAGAAAGCCCCTTTCGAAGGACCGTGTCACGGGGCGTGGAGGATGTTTCGGGGCAGTCCTGAAGGAAATGCAGGCCCCTGCTCTCCCTTCTCCGAAGGGCTGATCTGACCATCAGGGTGCTGACGGTGCACAGATTTCGCAGCTCAAGGAGTTCCCTTGAGGGAAGCAGGTTCCAGTAGTCCTCCTCGGTTTCTTCGGAGAGGACTTCGAGCAGTCTGAGCGCTCTCCTCAGACGCTTGTCCGTCCTCACTATGCCTACGTAGTCCCACATCACGCTTCTCAGGCTTGCCCAGGAGTGGTCCACGAGCACGCTTTCCTCAAGGGGTTTGGCCCTTCCGTAGTACCAGTCCCTGACCTTTTTCACTGCGTCTCCGCTTATGTCTCCCCCGATGCGTCGCGCGGCCTCCATGCCCATGACGCCTGCTTCAAGCAGGCTGTTGCTTCCCAGCCTGTTGGCTCCGTGAAGACCTGTCGAGGCGGCCTCGCCCACCACCCGCAGTCCCTTCATCTCCGTTGAGCCGTCGATCCACGCAACTACCCCTCCCACGCAGTAATGGGCCGCGGGAACAACGGGTATCGGTTTTTCCCAGGGGATTATGCCCGCCTTCATGACTCCCCATGTGACTTCGGGGAAGTGGTTTCTGAGGTAAGCCTCACCCAGCCTGGTCGCGTCAAGGAACACATGATCGGTCCCCTGCTGCTTCATGTGGCTGTCGATGGCACGTGCCACCACATCCCTCGGGGCAAGCTCCATCCTTTCGGCATCGTAGTCCCGCATGAAACGGGTGCCCTGGTGGTCAACCAGGTACGCTCCCTCTCCCCTGAGGGCCTCGGTGATCAGAAAGTTCCTGAAATCGGGGTGAAAAAGGCATGTCGGGTGGAACTGGTAGAACTCCATGTTCCTCACCGGAAGGCCTGCCCTGTACGCCATGGCTATGCCGTCACCCGTGGCGGAATCGTCGTTGGACGTGTACCTGTAGGCCTTTCCGGCGCCTCCGGTCGCTATTACGGTCTCCCGGGCGAGCATTGTCCTGACCCTGCCTTCGTGAAGCACGTAGACGCCCAGGCAGCTGTCTCCCGCTCCGGACGCGGTATCGGGGGCTTCACGGGAGGCTGTGATGATGTTGATGGCAAAAGCGTTCTCGATTATCGTGATGTTGCTTCTCGCCCGGCATATCTGCGCCAGTCTTCTGCTTATGAAGCGCCCGGTCCGGTCGTAGTAGTGAAGCACCCTTCTGTAGGAGTGCCCCCCCTCGATGCCTGCCACACCGTCACCTGCGCCCTCGAGCGGAATTCCCAGTGTTCCCAGTGTCTCGATGAGGCTTCCGCCCATCCTGATGATGCCCATGGCGGTTTCTTCGTGCACCAGCCCCGCCCCGGCCAGCAATGTGTCCCGCAGGTGCATTTCGGGGCTGTCGCCACTGGAAGTCACAGCGGCAATTCCGCCCTGTGCCAGATAAGTGCTGCCCGTGGGGAGGGGCACTTTGCTGAGAACCGTCACTGAAAGCTCTTTTGGAAGCGTGAGAGCGCACATCAGTCCACCCATTCCGCCGCCCACCACAAGAACGTCACAGTGAGTCATCAACGCTCCCTTTCCTCCACGAGGTCAAGGATCCGCCCAAGCAGTTCTTCCCCGGCGCCATCAACCGAGAGGGTTACCGGGAGCACCAGGGGGTTCAAAAGCCGCAACCCCTTCCTGCCCAGCCTGGCGGCGTCCTTTTCCGTTGTCACGAGCCGATCGGCCCGGGCAATCCTGAGTGCTTCAAGAAGAGTACCCGTGTCATCGGCGGTATAGTTCCAGTGATCGGGAAACTCAAAGAATTCCGCCACCTCGAACCCAGCCTCCGCAAGGGTCTCACGGAAGGACTCGGGCCTTCCGATCCCGGCAAATGCCACGACCCTGCAGGGAGCGGCATCGGTTCCGTCAGGTTCCCTGGGCTTTTGGGGGACCACCGTGCTCGCTATGAATGGAGCTTTCCAGTTCCTCTGTGCGGAAAGCCTTCTCGCCAGTTTCTCGGTGGCTCCGCTCGAAGCCCTGTTAAGCCAGAGGAAATCCGCCCGCGATATCACTCCGGGAGGTTCCCTGAGGGTTCCAAGTGGAAAGACGCCCCCGATGCCGAAAGGGTGCCGGGCGTTGAGGACCACAACTTCCAGGTCTCGGTGAAGTCCCAAGTGCTGAAAGCCGTCGTCGATGACTATCACCTGGGGAGCGGTCTCGTGAAAGGCCCTGAGCGCGGTTTCGGTCTTGTCGGGACCGGCGAAGACCCTGCACCGTGGATGGAGCCTTGCGCCCATCATAAGAGCCTCGTCACTGAGGGGAACGCCTCCGCCTGACGAACCGGGCAGGACCGCCACGGGCCGCCCCCGGGACACTGCAAGGTTTCTGGCCACGATCGCCGTCCTGATGCCCATTCTGGAGAGCCTCTCGCCCAGCCACATGGTGACCGGTGTTTTACCCACTCCGCCCATTTCTATGTTCCCGACACTGACGACGACTGCTGGAATGCGTGTGGCGCCCGACGGATGGATGTCTCGCAGGAACCTGGCCGCGCGGTTGCCCGCGCTCCATGCCCAGGAAAGGGGCGCCAGAAGCCAGACGAGGTACGCCCATCGGCCCTCCCTCCGCGCTATTCTTCCGTGGATGCGCTGCAGGTTCAAAGCATCAATCCTTCCAGCAGGGCTGACAATTCGCGCTGAAAATGAAGGCTTCCGGCCGAAGCCAGTTCAACCGCGATACCGGAAAGGTCCGGCGACCCGCTCCATTTCATGAGGATGCCGGCCATCTCTTCGGGGGTGAGCGCCACCCCCACGATACCGCGTTCAACACCTTCCGCCACAATCATACCGTGATTGCCGTGATGGGGGCCCACAACGACCGGAAGACCCTGGCTCAGCGGCTCGAGTATGTTGTGGCCGCCGACGGGTGCGACCGTACCCCCGAGGAAAGCTGCCTTACCCAGCGCGTAAACTCGCGAAAGCACTCCCTGTGTGTCTATCACCATGCAATCTGAGGGACCGTCCGCCCGGCTGAAGAGCCCCGGCGTGAATCCCAGGGCTGTGGCTGCCGCAAGGGCCTCCCCGACCCTTTCCGCGTGTCTTGGAGCCAGAATGACCCCCATCCCGGCCAGAGCAGCTGCTTTGAGGACGAACTCCTCCTCGCCGGGCCTTGTTGAACCTGCAACGACATAATCACGGTCTGGAAGCAGCATTCGGCTCCAGCAGGGTTCGGGACCTTCGGGAGCCACCGCGGCCTTGCCATCGCCCGCAACGGTTACTATCCCCGGTCTGACCCCCAGGCTCCTGAATGCCGCTGCGTCGTTATCGGTGCGGGCGAGTATTCCGGCAAAGCATGAGAGGGAACCGGCAAGTGTTCTTCTTATGGGGGTATACCGTTTATGACCCTTGCTTCCCATCCTGGCGTTTACCATGCCTGCGGGTATGCCGGCAAGCACGGTTTCCCTGAGAAGGCAGGGCCACAATTCGGTCTCGGCGAGGATCAGGCACCTGGGTTTCACGCGGAAGAGGAACCTCCGGACGCACGATGGGGTGTCAAGCGGAAGGAAGCTGCCTGTGAACCCCTCTCGGTCAATGAAATCCCTTCCGGAGGGGGTGAAGCATGTGACATGCACCGGCACTCCCCGGGAGGCCAGAATGGAAGCCACGGGAAGAAGCCCCCTCAGCTCCCCGAGCGATGAGCCGTGAAGCCATGCGGGACTGGAAGTGCCAACCGGCGCGTACCCGAGCCTTTCCTTCCGCTCACGGCGGGGGCGGAAGCAGAGGACTGGAAGCGCAAGTGCCGCTGCGGCTCCCGCCGCGAACGCCTGGATTCCGGCCACGGGTGAGACCGCGAGTTCCGCAAGGGCTGAGACCCTGCCCATCTCCGCGTTGACCGAGACGCGGGAAAGCCTTCCAGGAGGGATCGGAACACCCTCGGCCACAGTCACCCTGCAGAAGGGCAGAGGAACAAGGAACCTGTCCCAGCTTGAAAGCCTGAGGGCCGGCCAAGCTGCGGCCCCTATTGCCTTCACGGGGACGCCGGCCCTTTTAGCCACAATGAAAAGCCCGTCTTTCGGGACCTCCCGGGGACCCCTGGGGCCATCCGGCGTAATGGCGCAGGTTTTCAGTTGCAGGGCTGCGCAGAGGTCCGCCACTGCCTGAGCCCCTCCCCTGGATGAACTGCCCCTGACCGTCCCGTAGCCAATGGAGTGGAGCAGAGCCGCCAGGATCCCGCCGTCGCGGCTTCGACTGACAAGTACTTTCAACCCCTGATCTCTGTGAGTGAAAAGAAGCGGGAGCTGGCTGCCATGCCACAGCGAATAGAGAACCCTTTCACCGGGCAGGTCCGCAGTGGCTTTCAGTGTCTCAATGCGCCACGTCCTGCCGAGAAGGGTCACAAGTATCCGGGCGGCGGTGACCGGGAACCTCATCCCGACTCCAGAAAACGGATCACCGCTTCGGCTGCCCTGCCGGCCCCGCCCGGAGGGCCCAGCCTGAGCCTGACCGTTTCGGTGGCGCTGCGGCGGGAAGGATCGCGGAGGGTTTCGCTCAGGGTCTGTGCCATGATTCGCGCTGTCGCACTGCCCTGCAGGAGCTCTGTAGCTATGTCGGCCCCCGCCACAAGGTTGGCGAGCCCTATCCTGCCCACGCCCCTGACCAGCAGCTTCGCGAGAAGGAAGTTCACCCGCCCAGTTTTGTAACAGATGACCTGGGGCACTCCGTGCATGGCGGTTTCGAGGGTTGCCGTCCCGGAGCACACCAGGGCGGCCGATGCGTTCTGAAGGGCTCCGGCGGTTCCCCCCGCCAGTTCGAGCCCGTTTCCGGGCGAGGGGTAGGCGCCAGGATCGACCGATTCCGAGACGGCGATCGAGGCGCCCGAAACCTCACCCCCGGCCTGAAGTATTCGAAAGGCGGCAACCATCTCCGGAAGCAGCCTGGTCACCTCCTGTCCACGGCTTCCCGGCAGCAGGGCTATCCGTACGGCCCCCCGGGGTTCCGGGAAGGTAACCGGGATCTGGTCGGCCAGCGGGTGCCCCGTGTACAGGGAATTGATCCCCCTTTGCCTGAAATAATCCTCCTCGAAGGGAAGTATCACGAGAAGCAGGCTGCAGGACTTCGCCAGTTTTCGGGTTCTCCACGCTCCCCATGCCCACGTCTGGGGGGCGATGTACTGCACCACAGGTATGCCCCTTGCCCGGGCCCACGCGCCGAGACGCATGTTGAAGCCCGGGTAGTCAACCAGTACCAGTGCGTCGGGGTTCCTTGAAAGGACCAGACGCTTGAGTTCCCTTTCCGCGGCAAACACCCTGGGAAGTGAGCGCAACACCTCGGTGAAGCCCATGACGGAAAGCTGCCTGATGTTCAGGACAGTTTCCATCCCTTCCGCAGCCATCGAATCGCCCCCCATCCCGAAGGCTTCAACGGCCGTTCCAGAGCTGAGCGCCCTGAGCAGTTCGCCGCCCCTGATGTCGCCGGATGGCTCGCCGGCGCACATCAGCAGTCTCATCTGGACTCCCGTATCCTTTGAAAGCTCTCGGCGGATTTTCTGAGCACCGTTTCGGCGGTTTCCAGGGCTCTCAGGCCATCGGCGCCCGTTATTGCCGGTTCCCCGCCGCTCTCCACGGCCATCAGGAAATCCCTGAGTTCCATCTCCAGGGCGTTGTGATCGGTCACCACCACTGGTACGGGAATGATGGCCCCCCCCGAAATGGAGAGGGCGTGAACGGTCTTGGCACCGAAGTCCACTGAAACGTAGCCGCCCTCCTGAAACACCCTGAGTTTCCTGACCTGTTCAAGGGAGATCCTGCTGGCGTTGATCACGGCTGAAGAGCCGTCCTGAAAGGCGATCCGGGCGCCTGCGATGTCAACCGTTCCGGTCAGGACGGGGACGCCGGAAGCCTGAATGTCCGCCACCGGGGACCTTATCAGGCTGAGGACGAGGTCGATGTCGTGAATCATCAGGTCCATCACGACGCTGACGTCGGTGCACCTGGGAGTGAAGGGGGAAAGGCGGTTGGCCTCGATGTAGAGAGGTCTGTGAATGTGCTCCATGGCGGCTGTCATGGCTGGATTGAAACGCTCCACATGACCCACGGCGAGAACCAGCCCCGAATTCGCCGCAAGGGCCACGAGATCAGCCGCTTCGGCCACAGTGGCGGCCACCGGCTTTTCAACCAGAACCGGAACACCCATGCTCAGCGCTTTCCGGGCAACCTGATGGTGCCCGACGGTCGGGCATGCCACCACCATGGCATCGACCGAACGCATCAGCTCTTCAAGGCTTCCCGCGGCTTCCACACCCAGTTCGGAAGAGACCTTCGAAAGCCTCTCCGGATCGGTGTCGAAAACCGTTACATGATCCGCTATCCCCTTGAGAAGCCTTGCATGGTGAAAACCAAGGTGACCTACCCCCGCGACTCCCGCCCTCATCCTAACCTCCGTAACCTGACAGGACCTCTTCGGCGTGCGAGATCTCGAGCTCACCGAGAGACAGGTGTGTGACAAGCCTTATTCTTTTGGGACCCACGGGCAGCACCCGGACTCCCGCTTTTTCAAGGTCAAGAGCTGCCTTCATGGCGTTCCCCGAAATGACATCGGCCATGAGGATGTTAGTGGGAAAGAGCTTCGTATCGCACGAGAGCACCTTCGACATATTGACGGCCCGGGCGAGCCGTGAGCACATTCCGTGCGTCTCGGGGAGCCTGGGCAGGTTGTTGTCGAGCGCCCAGAGGCAGGCTCCGGCCAGTATCCCGGCCTGACGCATTCCGCCCCCCATCCTCTTTCTGAACCAGCGAGCCCTTTCCACGAAGGCCGGGGGACCGGCCACCATGGAACCAACGGGACAGCCCAAAGCCTTGGAGAAGCAAACTGAGAGCCCTGTGAAAGCCGCGGCGAGTGCAGCGAGCTCGGAAGGCTCTGCCACGTGCCAGAACCTGGCACCGTCGAGGTAGAGCGGCACGCCCGCCTCAACGGCGGCAAGGCGAATACGTTCAACGGAGTGCCGTGAGCAGATGACCCCCCCGAGCATGTTGTGCGTGTCCTCCAGCGCCACCAGTGTCCGGGGAGCGTTGTGGATGTCGGTCCTGCGGCCGAGCAGCGCTTCGATAATGGAAGGTTCGGGAGTGCCCCCGGGCGTCTCATCAAGGGGGTGGAGCTGAATTCCGCCGTTCAGGGCGAACTGCCCTCCCTCGAAGTTGAAGACATGGCTTCGGGCCCCGCACAGGACCTCGTCACCCGGTGAGACCAGCGCGCGCACGGCGATCCCGTTCGCCATTGTGCCCGTGGGCACGAAAACGGCGGACTCCTTGCCCAGAAGCTCTGCCGTTTTCGATTCAAGAAGGTTCACACTGGGGTCTTCGCCGAAGACGTCGTCCCCCACGGGGGCTTCAGCCATTGCCCTGCGCATGGCCTCGCAGGGAACACTGACTGTATCGCTTCGAAGGTCGCAGATGGTTCTCATGGTTTCGCCGCAGTTCCGGTGAGCGGCCGGGAAATGGCCTCGGAGAGAATGGCGTCGAGAAGCTTTCCGGAGGAGAGCCCCGAAGCGTTCCAGAGCTTTGGGAACATGCTTATGGAGGTGAAGCCCGGGATGGTGTTGACCTCGTTGAAGAAGACCTCGCCGGTGACCCTGTCCACAAGGAAATCCACCCTCGCGAAACCGGTGCCGCCCAGAAGCCTGAAGGCGGCACGGGCCATCAGCCCCAGGTTCAGGGCCGTGGTTTCCGGAAGGTCGGCGGGGATAACAAGTCTTGAGTCGTCACACTGGTACTTGGCGCTGTAGTCGTACCATTCCCTCCCGGGGACGATCTCGCCGGGAACCGACGCTTCAACATGTTCCCCGGTTCCAAGCACGCTCACCTCTATTTCCCTGGGGGATGAGAGAGCACGCTCCACGACTATCCTTCCATCGTAACGCGAAGCGGCTTCGATGGCCGCAAGGAGCTGATCCCTGCCTTCGGCCCTGCTTATCCCCACGCTCGAGCCCATTCTGGAGGGCTTCACGAACAGGGTCGATCCCAGGTGCATGGCCTGCTCGACGAAGAGCAGCAGGTCCTCCGACCCGTCGGTGAAAACCCAGGGCAAAAGGGGAAGGCCCGCATCACGGGCCAGAAGCCTCATTGTCTGTTTGTCCATGGCAACGGCGCACCCCATCACCGGAACACCTGCGTAGGGCCATCCCGCAGTTTCGCAGAGCCCCTGGACGGTACCGTCCTCGCCGAACGGGCCGTGCAGTACCGGGAAGACCACATCGAAAGGCAACTCGGACCCGTCGGATAAGAGCTTCCAGGGACATTCCCCCGCACAGATGGACAGAGGTTCACCGTAGAGGGTCCAATCGCCCCCGGGACCGATCCTCAGATCCAGCACAGAATGGCCGGATTCGGCAAGAACTTTTCGCACCCAGGCGCCGGATACCAGAGAAACATCCCTCTCCGCTGACCTTCCGCCGGAGACAACAAGCACATTCATGAACACCTCCGTGGTATTGGGCAAAGATGACCGTTTGGCCACGCGCTGTCCACTTGCTTATCTTCGCCCATTGCACCAGGGAGGTTTACAACATGCGTATCCTTGTCACGGGCGGGGCGGGTTTCATCGGCTCCAACATCACCGACCACCTGCTTGGTCTTGGCCATGACGTTGTTGTGATGGATGATCTGTCCACGGGTTTCGCCCGGAACATCAATCCGGCGGCGGGCTTCCTCGAGATGGACATCCGAACCCGCGAAGCCCACGAGGCAGTCCTTGCCGGAGGGTTCGACGCGATCTGCCATCATGCGGCGCAAATGGATGTTCGCAGGTCGGTCCGCGAGCCGGTCTTCGATTCGTCCGTGAACATCGGTGGCACGCTGAACATTCTCGAGGCCGCCAGAGCCTCCGGGGTCAAAAGGGTGGTCTACGCCTCCACCGGCGGCGCGGTCTACGGTGAACCCGAGTACATCCCGGTCCGCGAGGACCACCCCGTGAACCCGATCTGCCACTACGGCGTCAGCAAGCACACTGTCGAACATTACCTGTTCCTCTACAGGCACCTCTACGGACTGGGCTATGTCGTTCTCAGGTACCCCAACGTCTACGGCCCAAGGCAGAACCCGTGGGGCGAAGCCGGCGTCACCGCCATCTTCACCGTGAAGTACCTCAGCGGAACTCCTCCCCGGATAAACGGCGACGGCGATCAGCTCCGCGACTACGTACATGTCACCGATATCGCCAGAGCCAACGTCCTCGCCCTGGATCTTTCCCGTCCCGGGCTTTCCGGGGGCATATTCAACATTGGCTGGGGTCAGGGGCGCAGCGTGAAGGAACTCGATGCTTTGATCCGCGATCTGGTAGGTACCGCTCTTAAACCCGAGTACGGTCCTCCCCTTCCCGAAGAGATACTGAAGGTCAGCCTCGATGCCACGCATGCCCGGACTGTCCTCGGGTGGAACCCGACAATTCCCTTCGAGGAGGGACTCAAAGACCTTGTCGCCTACCACCGGAGCCGCATTTGATCTCAGCCGAGCCCGTATTCCTCGACCGCGACGGCGTGATCAACGAGAACCGGAGGGACTACGTCCGGTCCCTTTCGCAGTGGATACCATTGCCCGGTGTTTTCAAGGCAATGGCAAGGCTCTGTTCTGCGGGACATCCCCTTATCGTTGTCACCAACCAGTCCGGCATAGCCCGGGGTTTTTTCGATGAGGCCGAACTGACGAAGATCCACGACCGGATGAACACGATGATGCGCAGTGCAGGCGGCAGCTTCGCAGGGATCGAATACTGTCCCCACGCCCCCTGGGACGGCTGCGCGTGCAGAAAGCCCGAAACGGGGCTGATAGACAGGGCACTGATGCGCCTCTCCCTGCCTGAGCGGTCCGGTTGGATCGTGGGCGACGCTGAAACTGACATGGAACTTGGCCGCAGGACCGGTCTCAGGACGGTGCTGGTCCTCACCGGCAGAGGTGGCGCACAGCTCGATCAGATAATCAGGGACGGCAGCCCGCGTCCCGATTTCGTAAGTGAAGACCTTGGTTCGGCGGCAGACCTTATCCTGGGCTACGAAAGCGAGTAAAGGCGCACAAGCCTTGCGGTGGCAGCAATCCCTTCGAGGTGGGTCCTTTCAACGGCGTGACTTGCGTCCACTCCCGGGCCCAAAAGGGCGTGCCTGACGTCCAGCCCCATCCTGAGAGAGGCGGCGGTGTCGGAACCGTAGAACGGGTACGTGTCCACCGCGTGGGGGATGCCGTTCTCTACCGCCAGATCGATAAGCCGCCGTGAGAGCTCGTAGTTGTACGGACCGTTGCTGTCTGCCATGCAGATGGAAACCTTCTTCTCCGAACCGGTCTGCTCGCTGCCCATTACACCCATGTCCACGGCGATGAGTTCGCTGACTCCAGGCGGGAACCATCCCGCTCCGCCGTGCCCCACCTCTTCATGGGAGGTGAACATGAAGTGAAGGGTCCTGCGGGGTATCTCCCCGCTCTGAGCGATTTCCACCGCCGCCGCGGCAAGCGCCGCGACCCCGGCCTTGTCGTCGAGGTGGCGGCCCTTGATGTAGCCCGAACCTGTCAGGACAGGTCTGGGGTCGAAATGGACGTAGTTCCCCACTGAAACTCCCAGGTCCCTCACGTTGTCCGCACCCGAAACATCCATGTCCAGCCTTATGCGCATGTCGGCGTGTTCCCTTTTGGCGGCCGCTTTTTCCTGTCCGTACGCGTGCACGGAAGCTCTGTCGAACAGGATGGTGCCAGGGATGAACTCTCCCTGAAAGGTCTCGACCAGGCAGTACTCGCCTTCGATGCTGCCCGCTGTGAAGCCCCCGACCGTTTTGTAGCGGAGTGTACCGTCGGGGGATATTCTGCTGACCATTGCTCCGAGGGTGTCGAGGTGGGCCGCCAGCACGATCCCCTCGGGGGTGGAACCCTGTATCGTGGCAATGAATGAGCCCTTCAACGTAGTCCGGGTCGTCAAGGGGACGGACAGCCCGGCGAATCCGGCCTCGACCAGCGCCAGGGCTTCCCGGGTGTGGCCCGAAACGCTCCTGGTGGAAAGAAGTTTCATGAGAAAACTCGGTATATCGATCATGTTGCGGTTTCCTTTCCTCTGGCGGGGAAGATAGCCCGGACCGTCACTGGCGGCAAACCCCGTGGAAAGGCAATATTACCGTCATGATAAGAAAAAGTACTTTAAGGAAGCTTGTCTCCGTGGGGTTTCCGTTCCTTCTGCCCCTGGCGGTCCTTGCAACCTGGATTGTCACCCAGTCCCGGGGCCAGGTGAACGATCCCGTACAGATCCTCGCCTCCATCGACCCCTCCGGCGACGGAACCGCTTACCTGTCCACCATTGTTCCGGACGGTACCCAGGCGGTCTGGAGGTGCTCGTCGGGAACCTTTCTCGAGTCGGGCGATCAGGATGCAACCGGAAGAAGCGTCACCTGGAAGGCCGAGTCTGGTTTCACCGATTCGGTGACGGTCTGGATGACCACTCCCACAATGGCGGACTCGATCAGTTTCCTTCCCGTCATCCGCGAGGTCACGCCTACCATCACCGTTTCAAGCGCCTACAACCTGGCCGTGCTGGACAGGTCAAGGTCGGTTTCGATTCCCGTCGGGGCCTACATGGTTGTCGCAGCCGACGAAGGCCTTGACGGATACGACGGCCTTACCGTTCTTATAAGCCACTCTCCCGGCGGTGTCAGACAGGGCTGGGTCTTGTTCCCCGGCGACACACTGAAGGTGAACCTTCCCCTTGGCGCAGTTTTTGAAGCCGTGGGTCTCGATGACCTTGAAAGCGCTCTTGACAACTCGGGAGCGGTGCTTCTGCGCTTCAACAGAGAGGGCGGTTCCGTATCCGGCATCCTGACCCCCGAGACGGTTCCAGACCAGCCCGAACCACTCCCCGATCATCAGGAAGAGAACGCGGACTTCGTGGAAGACTACATCATCTGAACCTCTTCTCGTAGTTCCTGACCCTTTTCACCACGAACAGAACCCCGACCAATGCCAGCCAGACCAACACCAGTGAAGTGTCGGGAGTCACTTCAACGGTGAAGCCTGTGAAAAAGCCCAGTATCCACAGCCACCTTTCGCACAGCCAGGCCAGAAGACCGCTGCCGGCGCCTGCGGCGGCGAGCACCCCGAGGGCCATGACCGCCGTCATCAATGGAACGCTCAGTACGGTGCTCACTGCGCCCGCCGGGTTCACACCGCCATAAACTGATACGCTGATTGGAGCAAGCGCGGTGATCACAACGACCCCGGCCCATAATGGCGTCAGAAACCTGCCGACCAGCCCGTTCCAGGACCTGGCCAGAAGGATCAGGGAAAGCACCGCCCCGTATGACATCTGGGCGCCGGCATCGGAGAGGAGAGACCGGTCAAGGGCGGCGGGGAGCAGGGCCACGCACCAGACCGAGAGCGGATGCACGCGGCCGCCGCGGAGTGCCGCCCAGAGAATCACGGTTCCGGCCATGATACCCGCCCGGATTGTGGAGGCCCTTCCCCCTGTGAGCGCCACGAACACCGCTATGGCCGCAACCGCGGAAATGGCGCCGATAAGCCTTTTGCCGAATAAAAGCCTTGACAGGAGCAGGATGAAACCCGCCACCATGCCCGTGTGCATGCCGGAAAGGGCCAGAAGATGCGCCGTTCCCGAGAGTTGGAAAGCGCGGGCGGCAAAGATCGGAACCCTCCCTCTGGCGCCGAGGATGACCGCTGTCGAGATGCCCAGGGCGAGGCTGTCGGGAATGAACCGGGTGAAACGGTTCAGAAGCGCCCTTCTTGCGCGGTGGAAGAAGCCCCGGGCAGGTTTCATCCTGATGCACCAGGGGGTTATGTACATGCCCCGCCGGTATCCGAGGACAATGAGTGAATCCCCCCGCTCGACGTTTGTCGCGAGTTCGGGAGAGGACACCCACAGACCGGAAAGCATGGCCCCTCTGGCGGTGACCGTGGAGACTGCTCCCCGCCAGACACCTGTCTCTTGCCCGGTGGGTTCAGGCAGCGGAGAGGCTTTATTGTAGTGAACGGCCAGCAAAAGGAAACAACCTGCGATCACCCAACCCCTGAGTTTCATGCTCTGAAGTACGGCCCCGGAAGGGTTGTTTTCAAGGGCGGGGTTTTCCGCCGGCCTGAAAAAGGGTACATTCCCTGAATGCTTCCAAAGGGAACGACGATCTTCATCCTTGACGGTTTTCGAAGCGCCTACAACGTCGGGGCGGTGTTTCGGACAGCCGAAGCCGTGTTTCCCTCCGCAGTGTTTCCCTGCGGTATCTCCGCTCTTCCCGGTGGCAGGAAGGTCGGGCACACTTCCAGGGGAACCCATGCCACTGTACCCTGGAGATGGTTTCCCACCGCCTTCGAGGCATCGTCATGGGCCGTCGTGGCGGGTTTCGGACTCTTCGTGGTTGAGAACACCCCCGATGCCGTTCCCCTGCACAGGGCCGGCTTTTCCGTGTCATCAGCGCTGGTCTTCGGAAACGAGGCCGAGGGTGTGTCCCGGAGTGTATGGGACCTGTCCCCCGGGGTTCTTGTCATTCCCCAGGCCGGCGAAAGAAAGTGCGTGAATGTCGCATCATCGGCGGCAATGGTGGGCTGGGAGATACTCAGGCGAAGGCTCAGCGGATGTAACCCAGGTTCCTGAGGTCCTGCTGCATGCTTCCCTCCACGTCGACGAAGGGCGCCTCGGCAAGCGCGGGAGTGCCGAAGTACCACTCCAGCTCCCCCAGCATGACCGAGTCAACCGGAAGACAGACCGTCTCACCAGGATCAAGCGAGAGATCGTACTGCTCAGTGAAGTCCTCATCCACTCCCCAGATCAGTTTTTTTCCGTCGAACACCAGACTTGCCAGGTCGCCCTCCCGCCAGAGCACGTCGCCCGATGGAACGGGGACCGGTGTGAAGTCGGGCGAGAAGAGCGAAGGCGCTGCAGGGTCGATTCCGGACAGTTCAAGGACCGTGGGCAGAACGTTCAACTGGGCCACCAGGGTCTGCACTACCTGTCCCCGGGGGACTCCCGGGCCGCAGAAGACAAGGGGAACATGGCAGATCTCCTGGTAAAGGGTCCTGCCGTGATCCATCCCGCCGTGCTCCAGAAACTCCTCGCCGTGGTCCCCCACCACCACTATCAGCGTGTTTTCGGAAAGACCCATCTCCAAGAGCCGGTCGAGCAGCCTTCCGAGCTGCATGTCGGTGTAGGCTATCTCGCCGTCGTAGAGGGCCTGGAGGTTCGCGAGGCCTTCGGGGGGGATGGTGTCGCGTCCGAAGTGCACCGCGTTGAGCTGTGGAACTCCGCCCCAGAGGTTGTTGTACTCGCCTTCGTAGCCGGGGTCAGTGAAGAGCGTGTTCCAGGGTTCGGGCGGGTCGTAGGTGATGTGGGGGTCGAAGAAGTGAACGGCGGCGAAAAATGGCGTGCCATCCGGAACCTCCTCCAGCCACCGAAGAAAAGCGTCCACGGTCTCCCCGGCGTTCCGGGAGGGTGACCCGGCGACCGGGGCGGGGCAGTCGAAGTGGTCAAAGCCCCTGTGGAAGCCGAAGTCGGAACTCATGAAGATAACGTTGAAGAAGGCTCCGGTCTCGTAGCCTTCGATCTTGAAGAGATGGGGCATCCAGGGGATGTCGTCGGAGACTCCGTAAAGGGCGTCGTAGCGTCGGCCAGCCCCGTGTTCACGGGCATTGAGCCCGGAAAGGATGGTGGTCATTGCCGGAAGCGTCCATGAGGACTGCGCCTGGCACGCCGTGAAAAGGGTTCCCTCACCCGCAAGACTGTCTATGGTGGGTGTGGTGTTCCTGTGGTAGCCCATGCATCCCAGATGATCCGCCCTGATGGTGTCCATGAGGATGACGAGAACGTTCGGGCGTTGCCGGGCCGGCCCTCCGCAGGCCAGAAACCCCAGCGCAAGCATCAGCATCGCCTTGTTCAAAAAACCCTCCCTCAGTGGCCGGCGGCGAGCCAGTCCCCACCCTTGCCGGTCTCGATGGAAAGGGGCACCTCCAGAGGAAAGGCGCCTTCCATTTCCTCACGCAGAACCCTTTCACCCGCGTCCGAAAGCTCGGGCGGGCACTCTACAAGAAGCTCATCATGAACCGAAAGTACCAGATGAGCCCGCGGCAGATCCGCCGAAAGCCTGCGATGAACCCCCAGCATGGCCAGCTTCACGATGTCCGCCGCAGAACCCTGAACGGTGGTGTTGACCACCATCCGCTCCATATGCTTGCGGTTCTGTCCCCTTGCTCCCGCCAGTTCGGGGAAGCGCCTTCTGCGGCCAAGGACGGTCCGGGTCTCACCCTGTTGCTCCGCCCTGTCCACTGTGTTTCTGTAGAAGGCGTCCACCTCCGGATACGTTTCGAAGTATCTGTTTATGATCCCCGCCGCCTCGCCCCTGGAAACACCGAGCCTTCCCGAGAGCCCGTAAGGGCTTATTCCGTAGATGATGGAGAAGTTAACCTCCTTGGCCTTCCGCCTCGTTTCAGGGGTGAGGTCGCCAAAAACCGCCCGGGCTGTTGCGGCGTGGATGTCCAATCCTTTCCTGTAGGCCTCGCGCAGCGCACCTTCCCCCGCCAGGTGTGCCAGAACCCTGAGCTCTATCTGGGAATAGTCGGCGGAGATGAAGATGTTTCCATGAGCGGAGGGGATGAAGCAGCGCCTCACTCTCTTTCCGCGGACGGACCTGATGGGGATGTTCTGCAGGTTGGGGTCCGCTGAACTCAGCCTTCCGGTGGATGTCACGGCCTGGTTGAAACTGGTGTGCAGCAGGCCCGTTTCCGGATTGATGAACCGGGGCAGGCTTTCCACATAGGTGTTGAGCAGCTTCGAAAGTTCCCGGAACTCGATGACCGTGCCCACGAAAGGGTGTGAACCCTCGAGGGAGAGCAGGACTCCCATGCTGGACGAAAGGCCTCCCTTTGGTGTTTTGCGGGCTGATTGCAGGCCCATTTCGTTGAAAAGCACTTCCGAGACCTGGCCGGGGCTGGCAAGGTTGACTGGCCTTCCGGCCTGTTCGTTCCCAAGGGATGAAAGCTCTGAAAGCCGTTCCCTCAGTTCCGCCCCGGTTCCTGCGAGGGCGGTGGTATCGAGCCCGACCCCCCTCTCCTCCATGTCGGCCAGAACGCTGACCAAAGGAAGCTCAACGTTTCTGTAGACATCGAGGAGCCTGCCGTCACTCTCCAGCTTCTCCGAAAGGAAAACCTCGAGTTCAAGGGCCGCCGAAGAATCAGCGCAGCAGTACTCCGCAACCCTCTCCGTCGGCAGTTCGGCAAGTGCGCCAGCCGCTGTGACCTCTTCGAAGGTCTCCATCTTTTTGCCCAGCCAGTGCAGTGCCATGGCTTTCAGCCCGTGGCCGGGCTCTTCAGGGCGAAGCAGGTAGTCGGCCAGGTAAGGATCGCCGGAGGGGGGGGGCGGCCTGAGACCAAGCCGTCTCAGTACGTGAAGGTCGAATTTGGCGTTCTGTGCGGTCCAGCCGTTCTTCTCCATGATCGCTGCAAGGGCCTGCCGTCTTTTGCTGCCGAGGCCTTTTTGCAGCGGAATGTAGAATGCCCTTCCCGGTGAGTTGCACAGGGAGATCCCAACGGGCCTCGCAAGAAGGGGGTTTCTCGAGTCGGTTTCGGTGTCGAGGGCCACGGGCAGGTCTGCTTCCAGGGGCAGTGGCTCGTCTTCTCCGGGTATGATGGAGCAGCAGCCGTAAGCGTCCCGCCGGATGTTCTCCATGGGGATGCCCAGGGATTCGATGACTTTGTTCATTCCCAGGGATTTCAGCAGAGCGGGTGCTTCAGCTGTTACGGCTCTCCTGACAGCGTCCTCGAGAACAATGTCGCTCGGAAGCGGAACGTTGAGGGTGACAAGTTCAAGGGACAGCTCCACCATCCCCCTTGATTCCAACAGCTTCGCCGCAAGCGAGGTGGGCATTCCGGGAACCGAGGCGTAAAGCTCCTCGAGGCTCGCAACCCCTTCGATGATCTTCAGGGCTGTTTTTTCGCCGATGCCGCGGGCGCCCGGGATGTTGTCGGAGCTGTCACCCGCCAGTGCCAGCAGCAGCGGTATCTTTTCGGCGGTCGTTCCCATCTCTTCCGGCACCCCGGCGGGTGTCACGAGCCTGCCCGGGCTGCCGGGCCTGCCCGGCCTGTACACCGACGTGCGGTCGTCGACAAGTTGCAGAAGGTCCTTGTCGGATGAGAGGATGATAGTTTGGTACCCCTTCGCGGAGGCCTGCCTCGCAAGACCCGCTATCAGGTCGTCGGCTTCCAGGGTGTCCCGCTGGATGAGGGGTATGCCGAGAGCGGGCACGAGTTTCCTTGCCAGATCTGCCTGGAGCGCCAGCTCAGGAGGCATGGGCGGCCTGTTAGCCTTGTACTGGCTGTAGAGCTGCGTTCGAAAGCTCGGTATGACACCGTCGAAGACTGCTGCGCAGTAGGAGGGCCGGTGTTTCCCGAGAAGCCTGAGAAGCTCGGTGACAAGATGGTGAAGACCGCTGGTTACAACCCCTTCCGGGGAGACCAGGGGTCTTCGTGACAGGGCGAAGTGACCGCGGTAAAGGATTCCCATGCAGTCAACGAGAAGCACTGTCGTATCAGACATCTCTCACCGCCTCGGCCACGTCAAAGGGTGTGATGTCACGGGTGCATGACCAGTTCTTCGATCCACACTTTCTTCTGAAGCAGGGCGAACAGCCCGCCCGAGTGACGACCGAACCGGTCCTGCTTCCCCTGGGACCCGTCCAGAAGGGGCTCGTTGAACAGAACACGGCCACCGTCGGGACTGAAAGCACTGCGGCCAGGTGTACGCCACCCGAATCGTTGCCCACACATGCGCGGGCCGTGAGAAGTCTGTGCGCCAGATCGGGAAGCGACAGACCTGTCTCGCACCTGCCCCCGCAGAGGTTCGCCATGCGGGCGAGTTCGGCCTTCTCCTCCCCGGTCCCGTAAAAAACCGAGGGCATTCCCAAAAGATTTACCGCTTCGGGAAAGCCGTTCCAGCGTTTGGCGCTTCCGTAACGGGCCCCCGCGAAGACTGCGAGGTGCTCTTCCGGCGCGGGAATGGGACGGGTTATGGGGACCGGAGCGCACCCCACTGCCATTGCGAGGGTTTCGTACGCGAGGCTGTGGTGCCTTGAACGGTCATCGTGGAATGGAATGACATCTGTCAGAAAAACGCTTCCAACTCCGCGACTGTAACCGGTCCTCTCCGGGATACCGGTCAACGCTCCAAGATACGCCGACCGAAAGGAAGAAGTCATGAGAAGAAGCCTTTTGAAACGGGGAACCCGGGCGCCCAGGGGTATGAGTGCGGTTTCAGGGAAGAAGAAGGCGAAGAGCCCCATGACCCGTGGGTGACACCAGAGGGCTGTTCCTCCATGCTTTTTCAGTATCCCCGCAATGCTTTCAAGGGCCATCACGCAGTCGCCCAGCCAGTTGGGGGTTCGCACCAGCAAGGGCTCACCAGCCCCTGCGAAGCAGTTCCGCCCACTCATCCAGAAGCCCTGTCTCGCCCCTTGGGGGCGGTTTTCCCCATGGCTGAAAGACACCCCGGCGATCGTATCCCAGTACCGGAACACCCAGGGCGCTGGCATGGACCCAGATGTTGTCTCTGTCCGTTATCACGGCGCTCGAGCCGGAGATCAATGCCATGAGAACGCCTTCAGGTATTCCCTCGGGGATGTCCCTCCCCTTGCCGTCGAGGATCACCAGACGAAGGGGAAGTTCGGCCCTCCTTCTCTCGAGAACGGCCGCGGCCTGGGATGTGGCGAGAATGTAGGGAAGCGACCTGTGACTGACGGGGGCAAGTATTTTGGAAGCGGCCTCATTGAGTCTTGAGGGAACCGATGGACGCCATTTCGTGTCGGGCGGTATTCCCAGGGCCTGACAGATCCCGAAGACCCTTTCGGGGTAGCGGTCGGTGTGCACCCTCAGCCTCACGTTGGCCGAATCGCACCCCTCGGGCGCTACGGAAAGGGCAGGGGATATCGCCAGGACAACCTCGGCGAGCCCTGTGGCATCGGTGGTGGCGTTAAAGAGAAGCGACCCCGCCGGTATCTCCTGGGACAACTGTCCGGTCTGGGCCGTATACGTGTGCAGAGCCGGTTGCCACGGAAGTGTGGAAGCCAGGTCAGCAAGGTTTTCATGAAGGATCAGGTGATGGGTCGAGTTCCTGTAGAACTTCTGAAGTGAACACGCCAGGTAGATGCCGGGCCAGGTGGACGCAAGGCCCGGCCCGCAGTAAACCGTGACATTCGGGGGGTTTTCGAAGACGCCGGGAAAACGGAACGTCTCCCAGCTCTTCTCCACCCTTCTTTCGAGCCGCTTTTTCGAGAACCACGCGAAGGGGCTCAGGTTCATTCAGTGAACTCCCTCATGAGCCTTGCGGCCATGTTCCTCGCCCCCGGGGGGTGCCCTGGCGAAAGTGACGACAATTCGCGGGCAGCTGCAGCGCTCTGACCGGAAAGCTGAAGGCAGAGCCCCTTCATCACTCTGGCCAGAGCGTCGTTGGGGAACATCGCGCAGAGAAGTTCCGACACCTCGAGGGCTTTAGTAGTCTCTCCCGACGCAATGAGGGCGCAGGAGAGGTCAAGTGAAGCGTAGAAACCCCGCCTCGCGGTTCCCGCCGCCGAGACCGAAAGCGCAAGCTGTGTAACTGCTTCCCGGGGGTTGCCGCCATAGAGCAGTGAAAGCCCTCTGGCCCTGTGATGAAGCCAGGGGTCAGGTGTTTCGAGGCGTGCCAGGGCATCTGAGGCCTCAGTGCGAAGGCCCGAGCCCCAGGCGATCCTGGCGAGCCAGAAATCCAGCAGAGCGTCTTCTGCGCCAAGCTGGGAAAGCTCACCCGCGAGAAGCCAGGCCCTGCGCACATCGGCGGAATAGAGGGCATCCTCGAGCATCGTTGTCATGATCCGGAGCTGTCCGGGGACATTTCCACGTTCTTCCCAGGCGATTCCGGCCTCGGGCAGGAGCCCCGATGCCTCGAGCTCGGACGGGGATGCGGCAAGAAGGACCATGACGAGCAGATGTGTCATGCCAGGAACCTCGAGAGCACTCTTCTGGAGATGCGGAAGTAGGCCACGACGCCGAAAAGGACGGAAACGGGAGTGATTATGCTGAGAACCCAGAGAAGATTTGTGAAGACGGCCTTCCAGGGGAATGCCAGCACTCCGCAGGCCACAATGACAAAGGAGTAGCTGGTCACTATCACCAGCTTTTCGCTTGTCGGCACGGCGACCACCGGGAGCCTGACGCTCCAGGAGAGCATCGCCGACGCGGCCAGGACCCCAATGTGATACCATGCGGTGATCATCGAACTGATTGAGTTCATGGCGCCGGTTCTCTCCAGCATGACAAGCAGGATGGAAAGAAAGAACTTGTCCGCCAGGAAATCGAGGATCTTACCCGGATACGAGGTTTTTTTGAGCTTTCTCGCCACCAGACCGTCCGCGTAGTCACTGAGGGCCGCGGCAACCACCATCCAGAACAGTGTGCCGTAACTTCCCCTGATGAGGGCCAGAACTGCCAGAGGCGCCAGAACGATGCGAAACCAGCTGATAAGTCCGGGTAATACCGGGGTTCTCTCCTGCGCTTTTTTGATGCGTTCCAGAAACTGGAGGGGATTCTGTTCGTGATGTCTCATCTGAACATGGCCTCTACCGGTGCATCGATGGCCGACCTTCCCGCGTGGGCGGCTGATGCGTCCGGAAGCCCGAGAAGCTTCAGATCGGCCCTGCCGAGCCTGAACTCGGGGTGAAAAAGGCCATCGGGCATTCCGGCCATCCAGCCCAGTTGAAGGACCACCGCAGAGTGTGTCGGATACCTGCTGTCAACCATGTCGGCGGGAGGGGTGTAACCAAGGCCGAGGTGTGTAGTGAGCAGTGACCTGCCAAACCAGACCATCGCTCCCAGAAGGTCGTTCCGGGTGGCCGGAACATCCCTGCCGCCTATCATCCACTGTACCGAGGCGCCGTACGGGTCTCCGTTCCAGATGAGCAGGGAAGTCTCGAGCGGCAGCTTAGAGGGATCTTCCGGAACCCTTCCGCCGGTGTTCTGGTAGACGTGCACGTTCGTGGAATGGGAGCTCGTAGACCCGGCGTCGAAACCCGCCCTGAGCAGCCAGATGGCGTCGGATCCCGTGGAAAGCAGGATGCAGGCAAGAAAGATCATGTGTACTGCTCCCGTATGGGGAAAGGCTTGGAGCGGGCAACGGGGGTCGAACCCGCGACATTCAGCTTGGGAAGCTGACACTCTACCAACTGAGCTATGCCCGCTCCGGAAAGCTCGGGATAGATATTCACAGGGGGCTCCATCGTCAAGCTTCGGGTTCGTTTTCGGGAAGCAGAACCCCCCTGTAAACCGCCCGGGCCTCGCCTGAAAGCCACCATCCACGGCCGTCACGACCCACGGTGAGAGAGAGCCCGCTGGCCACGCGGACAGAGGCCGGCAAAGTGAAACCGGGCAGCGTTTCGAGGCAGACCAGAACTGCGGCTACCGCGCCGGTGCCGCATGCCAGGGTTTCCCCCTCCACTCCCCGCTCGAACGTCCTGAGGGAAAGGGAACCATCGGGCAGCACCATTGCCCAGTTCGCGTTGGCGCCAGCGGGGCCGGTCCCGGTGTGGCGCCTGAGAACGGGCGCCATCTTCTCGAAGGTGCCGTCGTCAAGCCGTTCCCGAAGGACCACCGCGTGAGGGACGCCCGTGTCCACAAGGCTCACGGGCCAACTCATACCGGGACCCAGGGATTTGCCGAGGAACGAAACAGTCGGTTCAGTCATCCATATCCTGGCGGAATCGGGTGTCAGCACCAGCCCGTGATGCAGACCGGAGTCGGAGGTGAAATCAAAGGGCTCCCCCATCTTCACGAGCCCCCGGGAGAAGGCGAAAGTGCAGATGCACCTGGCCCCGTTCCCGCACATTGAAGCCCGGCCCCCGTCCGAGTTGAAGTAGCTCATGCGGAAGGCTTCACCGCCCATCGGTGGCAGAAGTTCGAGCAGCCCGTCAGCGCCCACCCCCAGCCCCCGGCGGCAGACCCCGGCGATGAAGTCGCGGGAAGGCCCCCGGGAACCGGGGTTGTCAGTGCTGTCCAGAACAATGAAGTCGTTTCCGGCGCCGCTCATCTTCGTGAACTCGAAACTCACAGGGCACCTCCTTCCTCAAAAGCCAGCCCATACTGGTGAAGGGCCCTGTCCCGAAGACCAGCCCGTTCCAGAAGACGCACCAGGTCAAGCCTCACCTCGCGGTCGGGACCCCAGGCCGCAAGGTAGGCCTCGAAATCCCCCTCAAGGTCCAGAATGTGATAAGCACCAGCAAGATGGGCTTCAACAAGAAATTGCAGCAGGCCGACGGATGCCTGGGCGGGCACATCGGCCGGGCTTTCAGACAGCATCAGAAGAGCGGCGGATGCGGCATTTGGGTCGCGGTGCGCAAGGCCCGAGGAGCCGAGCGCAAGGGCCGTCCCAACAGGATCGGATATGTAACCGAGGGCGGTCTCATAGTCAAAGAAAGGCTTGTACCTGAGAATGAACAGGGGGTTGGGTGGCAGGGTGACTGCAGTGCCGTCGAGCTCGAAAACGCGAATGGATGCTCCCTGCCAGACAAGGGCAAGGCGTTCCAGGTGCTCCGGCATGTAGTGCATCAGGAAAGCGGCGGACGAGTCGTGTGGGGCGGTCACCCCTCCCAGGTAAGCAGCGCCCTGCCATGAGAGGTCAAGCAGAAAATCCGCCTGGTACACAAGGTAGCGGGCTTCCTTCTCCTCCATGAAGGAGACCAGTTCCTCCGGGGTTTGGAAGAGCCCTGCCGAGAACTCCACGATATTGTCACGGTTCAGACGGTTCTCGAAGAACGTGTGAAGGACCGTTGGCCTCTCCCCGTACGCGCTGGTCAGACCTGAGACGTGCCAGTACGCCAGGAAGGCCCCGGTGGAGTCGGATGATGCTTTGACCCACCGGAGATAACCGTCCACCTCGTTATCTGTGAGAAGGGATGCGCCGGGGCGGAATGAAAGCCCCGCCTCCGAAAGCCGCTGTCCCAGTGAAGGGGCGAAAACCGAGTGCGCCCCCGCCAATATAAAAACGACCGGCAGAAGGGCTCTTTTACGGGCATAAAGCGCCAGGATCGGCGCCAGCGCCACCGCCAGAAAGACGTGCAAACGGTCGAAGAAGAGGTAACCCGCCATGGAGACGAAGAGAAAAGGGACCATCAGGCGGCCCCGGGCCTGTTTGAGAAAGAGGGCGATCCCGGGTATTGCCGCAAGGACAAGCGGACCGAAGAGCCAGATGAACTCGCCCGGAGTGGGGCTCGTGTAGCCCCCGACCCAGAACAGTCGGGCATCAGGGGACAGAAGCAGTGGATCGGCCGGGTGCCTGAAAAGGAACCTTATCTTGGCCAATGCAACAGCCGTCACATGACCGCCTTCGCCGGGAAGCAGCACCGCCGCCGCGACGGCCGCCAGGACACCAGCCCAGGGGATCGCCCTTCGCAGCCGTGCCGGGGCGAAGCACGAAAGCATGGCGGCAACTGCAAGGATCGACGCGGGCGATAAAATTGCCGTGTCGTGCCTCATGTGGGAGAGAAACAGGCTTGCCAGAAGCTGTGCGGCGCCAAGGGGAACGATGAGTGCGGGATCCCTCGGAACGCTTCGGGAAAAGAGCAGGTACGCGAAGATGAACAAGGCGAGGAACCCCGTTACCTTCCAGGATGCCAGGGCCGCAAAAAGAAGAAGGCCGGATGCAACGGCCGGGCGCAGCCTTCCGGACTCAGTCCTCAGGGCACGTTCGAGGGTCCATCCCAGAAAGATGATAAGGGGCAGGGCGACCGTCTCGCGGTAAAGGCTTTCCCCCCTTGCCCTGAGGATGGCGGGAAGGAGGATTCCGTACAGAGCTGATGCCGACAGGGCGGTCCGCCGGCAAAACCCAGCGGCGCCCGTCCACAGATAGATGCCGGGAATGGCAAGAAGCGGGAACACCAGGCAGAACAGGCGCATGAAACGGTCGAAGTCCCCTCCCAAAACCCTGTGGAGGCCACCGGCGATGTACTCTTCGAATATGCTGTTCTGCCCCGTTTGGAAGCCCCCGGGGTGCATGGACATGGGATCGATCCGGGGAATCCCCTCCCCCCGTGAGATCATTGCGGAATACCTGTAGGCCTGGGTCGCCTCTCCCTGCATCAGAAGCGGAGGGGGCATTACCTGGACGGAAAAAAACGCCCTGAAAGCCAGCGCAGCGCCCATGAAAAGGAAAAGGGTCGCGAAACGGGCTATGGAGGAGGAAAAAGGTTCAGACCAGCGCGCCATGGCGCCTGGCCATCACCCTGGCGATCTCCTTCAGAGTTTCCGTCGGTCCTGAGCCGCCCAGGGCGACGGACTCGACAGTGGGCCATCCGTGCCTGTTGAGGTCGCGGCTCATCTGTTCCACGGGCATGATCCCTGGAAGGTCGCGCTTGTTGAACTGAAGGACCAGCGGAATCCGGCCGGCGTCGAGCCCGTACGAGGAGAGGTTGTGCTCCAGATCGTCCATGGTGTTCAGATTGGCCTCGGTGCGTTCCTTCTGGCTGTCGGCCACGAACACGATCCCGTCGACGCCGTCGAGGATGACCCTGCGGCTCAGGGCGTAGTAGGCCTGCCCCGGCACAGAGTAAAGGTGAAGTTTGACCCTGGTGTCTCCGATGCGGGCGAAGTTCACCGGAAGGAAGTCGAAGAACACCGTTCGTTCGCACCTTGTGCAAAGCGTTACCAGACGCCCCCTGTTCTCGGGGGCAACGAGATCCCTGATCCCCCTCAGGTTCGTTGTCTTGCCCGAAAGACCGGGGCCATAGTAGACGATCTTGTAGGCGACATCGTTACCCGAGCGGTGCATCAGCCCTCCGTTTCGAAAGACGCGAACGGTAAAAGTTCACAGAATATAGTTATCTTCAGTCCGCCTTTCAACAAGACCCGCCAGTTTATCCTGGGCGACCTTTCCCGTTATGCGGGCCTTTCCTGTGAAAACATCGGGAGCACCAAAAAGATAATCATCCAGAAGGAATGAAAGAACGGGTCTGAGGCGCCTTGCCCCGATGTCCTCCAATTCCTGGTTCAGTATCTGAGCGGTTTCCGCAACAGCCGCGCAGGCTTCAGGTTCGAGCTTCAGGTGAACTCCGTCCGCCGCGAGAAGTTCGGTGTACTGCTTGAGGAGGCAGCCCTCGGGTTCAGTAAGTACGCGAAGCAGTTCATCCCTGCCCAGCGGATCGAGCGACACCCGCAGCGGGAACCTTCCCTGAAGCTCGGGTATCAGGTCGGAGGGGCTGCTTCCGTGAAAAGCACCCGCCGCAATGAAGAGGATGTGGTCGGTTTTCACGGGACCGTACCTGGTGGCGATGGTGCAGCCCTCGAGAATGGGAAGAAGGTCCCTCTGGACTCCCATCCGGGAAACATCGGGCCCCGCTCCCCCGTCCGCGCCAATGATCTTGTCTATCTCGTCGATGAAGATTATGCCCTCTTCCTGCGCCAGGCGGAGGCCTTCCTGAACGTGATCGCCGCCCTCGAGAAGCAGCGATGTCTCCTCGTCCATCAGCCTGGCCCTGGCTTCGGATACCGAAAGCCTCGCCCTGCGTCTGCGCTGGCCCATGATCTTCTCGAACATTCCCTTGAGCTGTTCGCCGGCGGAGTTGTCCATCCCGGGCATCATGGGAAGGACCTCGAGCGTGGGTTTCTCTGATACGGAAAGCTCGATCTCCCTTGCGTCGAGGATCCCGCTTTCCAGCATCCTATGCAGTTCAGCATCGGAGCCGAAGTCGTCCCCCGATTTCCGGAGGGCCTCGGTGAGCCTGGCGTTGACCCGGGCCATGGCCTCGGTGAACTTGGCCTCGCGGGCCATACCGGCGGACAGGTTGACCGCCTGCCTCACGAGATCGCGGACCATGCTTTCCACATCACGGCCGACATAGCCGGTCTCGGTGTACTTGGTTGCTTCGACCTTCACGAACGGAGCGCCTACAAGGGTGGCCATGCGTCTTGCTATCTCAGTCTTTCCCACACCGGTCGGGCCCATCATTATCAGGTTCGAAGGGTATATCTCGGAGCGCACCGGCTCGGGCACCATCTTCCTCCTGTGGCGGTTCCTGAGGGCGATGGCAACCGTTCTCTTCGCCTTTGTCTGACCGATCACATGCTTGTCCAGCCACTGAACGGTCTCGGTTGGCGTCAGGCTTCGGGCTGTGGACATATCTCCTCCGACTGGATGCTGCCTCCGGTGTAGATGCAGATGTCACAGGCAATGCTTATGGCTTCCCGGACGATCCTGCCCGGACCCATCCTGGTGTGCCTGTCCAGTGCCCTGGCCGCTGCCAGTGCGTATGGGTATCCTGAACCCACGGCGACTATCCCGTCCGGTGACTCCACGACCTCCCCCGATCCGCCGATGAGCAGGGCGTGACTTCGATCAACGGCGGCCAGCATTGCCTGAAGCTCGCGAAGGTAACGGTCCGACCTCCATTCACGGGCGAGTTCAACAGCGGCCCTGGGAAGGTTGCCCCTGAAACCGTCGAGTTTCTCCTCGAGCCTCTCCACCAGTGCGAAGGCATCGGCGCCGGCCCCGGAGAAACCTACGAGAACTGACCCTCCGCACAATAGACGCACTTTTTTTGCGTTCTGCTTGACCACTGTGTCCCCCAGTGTCACCTGGCCGTCGGAGGCCATGGCGGCCCTGCCGTCGCGAACCATGCCGATGACAGTCGTGGCCCGGAAAAGGTTTTCCATGGGCTACCGCCGTTCCATGCCGAGAGCCTGGGCAATCTCGGGGAGACCTGACGCGTTGCACAATTCTGCGAGCGCCCCTTCGGGCAGGCTGCGGGAAGCCATTGAATACCAGTAGGCCAGCCTGACATGGTCATCGGGGTTCTCGAGTATCCGGGATGCGTAGGATAAGGCCGCAAAGCCCGAGCCGGGGTAGAGTGACGCCATAACGCTTCCGAAGCAGGCTGCGGTCATGGGCCTTCCCGCGGAAGCCAGATCAGCCATTCTTAGCGTGATGTCGTCAGATGTGGGCTCGGGAGAGGTTTCCATGAATGAGAGGACCTCTGCCAAAGCGGTCTCCTGGGGGAAGATCCCGCCCGAGGAACTGAGGTCGGCGGTGAATGTGTCCAGGGTTCTGCTCATGAGTGGGAGCGCCGGATCGGAGGGATGCGCAAACTGTACGCCCGCGAACCTGTTCCGGGCGCCGAGAAAGTTGCCGAAGGCCAGTTCCACTTCGATGAGAAGCCATTCCTCTAAAGGAGTTCCGTCGGATATGGAATCCGCGAATGAAAGCAGCGCTCCCTGCTGAAGAAGTTCATCGGAAAGCATCTGCAGCTGACGGCCGAAATCCTGAATGCCAGCGCCGGAATGGCCGGCCATGAGAGAATCCGCCATTGCCACAAGGTAGCCGGCGGCGGCTTCAGGGCCGTCGACGCCTCCGATGAGCCTGGCTTCAGCGTAGATATGGAGCGGTAATATCAGCATCCACTCCTCCGGCATTGCGGAAAAGATAGCCGCTCCCCCGTCGAGGGCCATGCGGGCGCCCTGTGCGTCTCCCACGGCCAGGTAGTGGTTGGCCAGGGCGTTCCATGCCCCCATGTAGTTCCTGGCTATCTGTACGGCCTGGTCGTCCTTGTGCACGCCGGGATCCTGGAGACCGGTGTACCGGTAGCCGTTCACGAGTGACCATGACCTCTCCGGGTCGATCTGGGATACCTGGGGCGTGTCCATGACCCTGTAGGCGATGCCTTCCATGAGCAGATAGTCCTCGATGTACACCCTGTTGTCCCGGGAGACCGTTCCGGCAAGGTAGACCGGTCTGCCGTGGATTGGAACCCTCTTGATCATGTCCAGAAGAAGAAGGTCCTGCATGGCCAGTGACCCCTGTGAGCCAAGACCCATTGAAGGCACGGCGATGCAGAGGTCACCGGATGACACGTTCCAGGGCCACGATCCGGTGAACGTAAGGTCGAGGATATCCCTGTCGGTTATGTCCGTTTCTGGCATGCCCTCGGACGAGACATGAAAAAAGTTGGGACCCCAGATGAAAACAGGCCTGAGCGAGTCCACCAGTGGCACGGGATAGCTCAGAAGAAGGGAATCACGGGCCATCAGTTGATGGGTGTACCATGGAGTGTTCATGAGACTGAGGTTGGAAACCACAACGTCGCGTCTCACCCCGAGCACTCCCTGGGCGAACCAGAGTGGGAATGTGTCGTTGTCGCCGTTGGTTATGAGGACCGCGTTGGGTGCGCAGCTCTCGAGAAGGTTCACTCCGTAGTCGCGGGCGACGAAATCGCCGGACCGGTCACAGAAGTGCCAGTTGACCAGAATTGCAGCCAACGGGATGAGAAGCATCGCCCACAGGGACCTTCGTCCCCCCAGGAACCGGATGAGGGTGCCTCCCCCGAGAGCCACGAGTATCGCGGACAGGGCGAAGGACGCGCCGAAGAAGTAGTCGCGTTCGCGGACCTCCCCCAGAAGGGTGCCCTCGGGTCCCGTTTTGAAGTTCAGGTAAACCACGAAGGCGAAGCTGGCCATGAAGAAGGTTCCCCCCACGAGCAGCAGGAGGTCGGGTCTTCTCGCGCCAAGAACGACAAGGCCCAGAAGCCCTGCCATGGACATGACGATCCAGAGAGTGGTTCCGGGGAGCTGACCGCCCTGCCCGAGAGCCCGCTGCCACGCTTCGGGACGGCCAACCTGCCAGGAGTGGTACTCGCCGAAGAGGGCCAACTGCTCAATGAAAGGCCCTTTGCGCTCGAAGATGGAGACCTGGCCGTACTGCTTCCGTTCCAGAGCGTCACTGAATTCCGTGAACCTCGAGGGATTGGTCTCGTTTACCTCGGGCTGCTGGATCGCTCTGATGGGCATGTAGAGGTGAATGCTGAAAGCCAGCATCAGAAGGCCCGCGAAGCTCAGGATGAAGCCGGGCTTTCTCCACTCGTGCGCCCAGCCCCGGAACGCGTAGAGAAGGTACATCAGAGCGATGGGACCAACCACGATCAGAGCGCTCAGGTGATTGCCTATGGACAGGGCCATGAGGTAGCCGACCAGAAGGAGGTGCCTGCCTGCCGCAACACCCCTCAACCTTCTTTCAATCCACATGTCGAAGACCCAGAGGATGAGCATGCTCAGCATTAGAGCCATCGCGTAAGTCTCGGTTGAGTTGTTGTTCCGCCAGATGGTGTAGCTGAAAGCGGCAAGAAGACCCGCCGTTACCGACACGGGTCTGTAGAAACCGCTCTCGAAGCGCAGGCGGTTACACCACCGCTGAACGAGACGGGTTATAAGCCCGACCGAAACAACTCCTGCCAGACCGCAGAGAAGGTTCACCCTTGCAGCGATCTCGGGGATGAACCCGAAGATCAGGGTGCCGAAACGCCCCATGAGAACAAAGAAAGGCACACCCGGAGGGTGGGGTATGCCCATCACATACGAACATGTGATGTACTCTCCGCTGTCCCAGAAGCTGACCGTCGGCGCAAGGGTCAGTACGTACACGATCAGCGCAGCGGCTGAAACCATGGCAGCCAGCAGCCTGTCCGTCCGGACAGCGACCTTGAGCGGATCGTTACTCGCTTTGTTCAATGGGCGCTCCTCCCCCTCGGGTGGGCGTTTTGGTATGACTTCCGCAGCCTCTCCCCGGTGAGATGGGTGTATATCTGTGTTGTGCCAAGGCCGGCATGACCAAGAAGCTCCTGAACCTCCCTGAGGCCGGCGCCCCTCTCAAGGAGATGGGTTGCGAAACTGTGCCTGAAAGTGTGCGGGGAAACACCCGCTGAAAGCGCAGCCCCGTCAACCGCTGCCGCAACAATACGCCTGATGTCACGGGGGTCAAGCTTCCTGCCCCTCACGCTCAGAAAGACGTGTCCGGTGTCCTGACGGCTTCCCAGAAGCAGGTGTCTCTGTGAAAGCCAGTTTTCAAGGTGAACCGCCGTTCCGCTTGGCAGCGGCGATATCCTGGTCCTGCCGCCCTTTCCGGTGACCCTGAGGGTCCGCTCTGCGGGGCTGAGTGCTGTAACGGTGAGGCCGGCGGCCTCGGAGGCCCTGAGCCCGCAGCCGTAAAGTATTTCGAGCAAAGCCCTGTTTCGCGCCGCGACAGGGGTTTTGCCGTCAAACACGTCCAGAACCGCCAGGACTTCCCTGACCGAAAGAAAACCGGGAAGCTTCCGGGATTTTGCCGGTGGTCTGATTCCGATGGAGGGGTCGGCGCCGGCCCTGCCTGTCTCCGAAAGCCAGGAGCCGAATGAGTGCATGGCGCTCACCAGCCGGGAAAGGCTTCGGGAGTCGAGCCCCCTTGCGGTCTCGTGCATCAAAAACCCTCTCAGGACCTCTCGGGTCGCCTCGGAAAGAGCGCCGTCGAACCACTCCGCAAGCCTGCCCATATCCCCGGCGTACGCCCTTACCGTTTCGGGTGAGAGGTTCCTGCCGAACCTGAGCTCCCGTGAATACTCTTCGATCATCAATCGGTTTTTTTCTTGCATCTCGGGCAGTAAACGCCTTTCGCCTTCTTCTCCTGAATCGGGAACCCGCACCTGGGGCAGGGGGTGTCCATGGGGGGGTTCCACATCGCGAAATCGCAATCGGGGTATCTGCTGCAGGAGTAAAAGGTCCGCCCCTTCTGGGAGCGTCTTGTCACGAGTTCACCCGAACAGCCGTCAAGCGGGCAGTGGACCCCTGTGGGCATGGGTGACTTCCTGTCGCATGATGCGCTCGAACATGACAGGTAAGCTCCGAACTTCCCGCTCCTGACTGTCATGGGGGAACCGCAGTCGGGACACTCCCGGACCGGCGCGGCGGTGTTTCCCTGCGTCCCTTCTTCTTCGACGGGTCTCGTATAGCGGCAGTTCGGGTATCCGGAACACGCCAGGAACCTTCCGAATCTGCCCCATTTGTCCAAAAGGGGCTTTCCGCACTGGGGGCAGGTCTGATCGGTCTGGGAGGTCAGCTCGCGCCGCACCTCGGGAAGTTTTGTCATGGCGTGTGTGAGCGACGTTTCCAGCGGAACCGCAAGACCTTTCACCGCCGAGACGTAATCCATCTCTCCCGCAGCGACCATGTCGAGGGTTTGCTCCATGCCTGCGGTGAAACCCACCTCGAACAGGTGGGGAAACAGCCCCACAAGCAGTTCCACGGTTCGAACGCCCAGATCCGTGGGATGCAGCTTTTTTTCCCTCAGGTCTATGTAACCCCTCTTCTTCAGCGTGGAAAGGATGGCCACATAAGTCGATGGCCTTCCAATGCCCTGCTTCTTCATCTCAGTGACCAGCGATGCCTCACCGAAACGGGCCGGTGGTTCTGTGAATTTCTGTTCCGCCCTCAGGTCGAGCAGGTCGGCCCTTCCCTTCTCCGCGGCGGCTATGGGTCTGGGGATCCTTATCTGGGTCGGGTCCGCCGCACTGAAACCGGGCTTGGTCAGCCGGCCTCCCGTGGCAAGAAAAACGAATTCACCGCCCTGAAAGGTGACGGAGGTCTCCTCTATTTCGGCATCGGCCATCTGGGTGGCGGCGAAACGGTTCCATATCATCGTGTAAAGCTTGAGGAGGCCGGGGTCGAGCCTGCCCGCCAGGGAATCGGGGGTTCTGTTCATGTCGGTGGGGCGTATGGCTTCGTGGGCGTCCTGTGAGCCGCCCGAAGCCCTGAACCGCCTGGGTGAGGGGCTGAGAAGCCCGTCACCGAAGATGCCGACGACGGCTTCCCTGCACTGGTCAACGGCCTCGGGGCTTATCCGGACCGAATCAGTACGCATGTAGGTTATGAGCCCCACGGACTCACCGTCGAGTTCAACGCCTTCGTAGAGCTGCTGCGCATGTCTCATAACGGTCCCGGGGCTCATCGATATGCCTGCACCCGCCGCCTGAAGCGTGCTTGTGATGAACGGTGGTGACGGTTTTCTGACCTTCTTTGCCCGGTCAACCGATATGACGGCCCAGTCCCGGGTTCTGATGGCCGGTGTGATCTCTTCGACCTGCTCCCGGGTTCCCGGCGCAAAACGTGCGCCGTCGGCCCTTCTTCCGCCTATCCTGTGAAGCAGGGCAGTGAACCGCGAATCCCCCTGTTTGAAGTCCGCTGTCACCTGCCAGTACTCAGCGCTTTTAAACGCCGTGATCTCGGCTTCCCGGTCCGTGATGAGCCTGAGGGCAACGGTCTGCACCCTTCCCGCACTGAGCCCCTTTCCGAGGGTTCTCCAGAGGTAGGGGCTGATCCTGTAGCCGACCAGGCGATCCATTACCCGTCTTGCCTGCTGGGCGTTCACAAGGTTCATGTCGATGCAGCCCGGGTGCGCCGCCGCTTTTGTCACGGCCTCCCGGGTCACTGCGTTGAACCTGAGCCTTTTGAAAACCCTGGTTCCGTCTGCGAGGAGTTCCGCCAGGTGCCAGCAGATGGCCTCACCCTCGCGGTCAGGGTCTGCGGCAAGGAAGATGGTTTCGAACCCCTCTGCGTCTTTTTTGAGCTTCGCGAGGGTCTTTCTCTTCTCCGGGAGGATCGTGTAAGCGGGTTGAAACTCTTCGCCGGTCACGCCGATCCTGTGGAGCGGAAGATCCCTCACGTGACCCATTGAAGCCGTAACGGTCCAATCGCGACCGAGATAGCTTTTAAGAGCCTTTGCCTTCGCGGGCGATTCGATTATGAGCAGTTTTCTTCTGGAACCCATGTTTTCCCCAGTCGGACGATGTTGGATTGAGAAGCGGCCCCGATAGTTACATCCCGCAGATCCAATCCTTCACCGGGCCGGAAATGCTGCCCCACACCGTGTCGTGGGTGCCGGCCAGGTCCCTGAATTCCGCCGGGGTGAAGGCCCCGGACAGCTCGGGGAAGTGAAGGCTGGTGTAGCTGAAGAGCTGGGGGTCGTGGAACCGTGTCTCACGGTAGCAGAGAACCATTTGATCAATTCCGCCGGGGACGAGCCATCCCGCGACGGAGGCCATGAAGGCGAACCTTGTTTCGTTGTTTTCAGGGTGATTCACCGCCAGGACCAGGACGGATAAATGGTCGGTCTTGGTGCGGTCGCCGTAGATCAGCAGGGCAGCCCTGTCGAGGAGGATGCCGGTGTTTCCCGCAAGGGCCTTGAGTTGCGGAAGAAGCGCGTTGAGCTCATCCGTGGCGCTTTCGGCCCCGCTGCCCGGGGGGACGCTGGTGTAGGCTTCGGTCACCTGTGAGGAAGCGCCTGTCATGAGGGAGTCCGGCAGGGACAGGGCCAGTATGCCCAGAGGGTCCGAAACCGGCGTGGTTTCGAGCGTCGCGAGAGTGTCGGGTGATTCGGAAGTGGTCTGGCTGTCGGCGGTGTCGGGCGGCGCGACAATGGAAGTGTCGGGAGCTGTTCCGGTGAGCGGAACGTTTTCCGGTTCGGTCTTGAAAAGGTCGAGGGGGTCAACGAAATACAAGAGTGCCAGCACCGCGCAGATCATCACCGCCAGCAAGGCTTTCCGCAGGCCTGTCGTGTCGCGGGGCGAATGGGTGGTCTCTGCGGGTTCCTTAACGGCTGAGGAGCCCTTCCTGCTCCCGGGGCTTTTGGACGCCACGGGTCTGTCAACGATATGGCCGTCTGCGGCACATTTGTGGCAGACATGGGCGGTCCTGTCGAAGCATTCGCGGCAAGTGAGGTCTCCGCATGCCCTGCAGGGAGCGAGCCTCTCCCCTCCCACCGGGGTCTTTCCGCAGATGTGGCAGCGTTCGATGGCGAGCATCTCGTCGCTGGCGGTTGTAAGACGGAAGCCGCCGGTTCCTTCGTCGTCATCATCATCAACATCGTCTTCTTCGGCCTGAGCGGGCTTCACGCCGGCCTCACCGCCGAAGTATTCCTCGTCGTCCACTGAAGTGCCGCCGGCTTCCGGCGCGTCTTCGTCGACCGCGAAGTCATCGACGGGGCTGGTGACGAACTGCACCTTCTGTTTCAGGGTGGACACCTGTTCATCCTCCAGCCTTGGAAGAAGGTCGATGTACGGGTACAGGTTTTTCTGGATGATCCTGGCCTCGCCGATGGGAACAGATTCCCTGAGAACAACGGGAGAGTTCTCGACAGCCCTCTCCGCCTCTAAGACGGTCATGTCAAGCTCGGTGACGAGAAGTCTCGTAACCTTCTTCTTCTCCTCGTCTCCGCCAAGTCTCACAAGAAGCAGATCAACCTGCGGATCGCTCATTATGCCCTCCCCTCCAGTATCTCGAACTGGCGGTGCAGCCTGGTCAGGACCAGCCTGCTCACCGCACGAAGGGTGATGAAAACACCCTTGCCGGTGCTTGCCACAGCCTCAAGGCACGTAACCTTGGAAAGCCCCAGCTCGGAAACGATCTGTGAAACGGGAACAGCGTCGGGCATATCCCTCTTGTTGCACTGAAGGACCAGACTGACTCCCCTTCTTCGCTGGACCCTGAGGTTTTCCTTCAGGTCCCTGAGGCTTGCAATATTGGCTTCCATCCTGCCCTCCTGGGAGTCGGCGACGAAGACAATGCCGTCAACGCCCTGAAGTATGAGCCTTCGGCTGTCCGAGTACATGGCCTGCCCGGGAACACTGTAAAGGTGAAGCCTTACTCTGAAACCGTTGATCTCCCCGGAGTCGATGGGAAGGAAATCGAAGAACAGAGTACGCTCGTTGCCCGCGGCGAGGGAAATCAGCTTTCCCCTGGAGTCAGGGGATACCTGCGTGTGAATGTACTTCACGTTGGTGGTCTTCCCTGAAAGACCAGGCCCGCAGTAAACTATCTTGCAGTCAATTTCCCGGGCTGTGTAGCTGACAGTTGCCATTATTCGTTCCGGTCTTCCGTATCACTGTTGTTTTCGTTGTTGTCCGACATGGAATCACGCATTCCCCGCCGGAACTGGCTTATGGCCCTGCCCAGGGACCTGGCGATCTCGGGAATCCTTCTGGCGCCAAAAAGAAGCAGCAGCGCCACCAGTATCAGTATAAGTTCAAGAGGTCCAACCCGGCCCATCTTACCTCCAAACCGGAAGGTTTTCCGTCAGAACCATCTGTACAGAAAGCCCACAATCAGCAGACCCGCAAAGGTCATTATGTTGACCCTGAACGCAATCTCTTCCAGGCGAAAACTCAGTATGAAAAGGTCGAAACCGAGGGGACCCAGAGAAATTCCGGCACTTCCGGAGAAAAACTGCCGCAGTGCGTAGGATGTGTCAGGAAGCAGCGCAGAAACGGCTTCTCCAAAAACTGTTCCGCAAACCATGCCAGCCACCGCGAGGAACACCCAGAATCCGGCGGGTCTGTCATGAAGCAACGCGTCCCCCTTTTTCTTTTCACGCTATACTAAAAGATAAGCCTCACCGCGACAATACGCCGTGCCGTGCCAGATGTCCGTCGACAAGCCCCGCCGCCAACCCCACAACGGTTCCGGACGCGACTCCCCAGAGAGTGACCGGCATTACAAGAGCCTGCAGCGGCAGACCCGGGAGTACAAGGGAAGCTACCCACAACTGGCTCCACACCGACGCGCACGCCCCGCAGATCGAGACGCCGGTCAGGGAGAGAAACCATGGATACCCCCGTGAAACGGCACTCATCACAAGCGCTGAAGCCACCGCTCCCGCAAGTGATAGAAGGAATGTCGGAGTGGCGAGGCTTCCCGTTAAAAGAGCAACTGCGAGGGCTCTGGTGGTGTTGAGTGCCATCGTGCGGCGAAAGCCCAGGCGCACGGAGCATATCACCGCCGGAAGGTTTGCAAGACCCAGTTTCATGAACGGCACGGGGCGCGGAATCATCGCATCGACGACACCAAGGCTCACCGCGAGCATTATCAGCGCCGCGGTGAGCGGGATGCCGCCTCGGTCAGACAACTCTCCACCTCCTGGAACAGCCTTTTGCTGTCGAATGTTCGCTGCGCCCTTTCCAGAGCGCCCCTGGAAAGCTCCTGACTCAGCGGGCCATCGTCCCTGATGCGGGCAACCGCTTCGGCCAGGGCCGTGGCGTTCCCAGGAGGCACCACCAGACCGGTCTTCATGTGGCGGTTCACCCAGGGTACACCAGTTGGAAGGTTGGTGGATATCACGGGGGTTCCACAGGCCATGGCCTCGAGTTGAACCATTCCGTAAGCCTCACTTCTCCTGTCAGACGGCAGGACAAGGGCTGCCGCCGTTCTGTAGAGCGCCAGGAGTTCATCATCAGTGGGGTTTAGGATGATCCGTACCGGCAATGCCGTGATCCTCTCCCTGATCCATCCCTCCATGGGACCCCCGCCCGCCAGGACCAGGGGCGGCGGGCTTGCCATCGCTTTCCATGCGTCGAGAAGTATCTGGATCCCCTTGTAGGACCTGAACCTTCCTACGAAGAGGAAGTGGTCCGCGCGCCCTTCGCTTCCGGGGGCGAAATGGGACAAGTCCACCCCTATGGGAACGACCCTGAGGTTGTCGAGCCCTTTAAGATAGGGCGACGTCCGGGCGTAGCGACCGCTGGTGGCCAGAACAAGAAAGGCCCTTTTGAGGAATTTTTTGAGCAGCGGTCCGTACAGGGGAAGCAGAAATGCCTGCCTCACGATGTCGCTGTGATAAGTGGCGATGAATGGAGTTTCACCGGGATCCATCAGTCTGGCCACCTCGGCCGTGGGGAGGGGAAGATGAAAGTGCGCAACATCGGGCCTCCACCGCCTCATGGCCCTTCCGTACGAAAGGGAGATAGGGTTCGAAAGAACTCTTCCGAGGGCGGGAAGCTCGATGACAGTGAAGCCAGAGACGGACGCTGACTTCTGCCTTAACCCCGACCCGGCCGTGAGCACGGCAACCTCGTGTCCCCTCTGTGCAAGGAAACTCGAGAGGTCATGGATGTACCTCTCAATGCCTCCGTTGGTGAATGGGAAAACATCTTTGTAGACCTGGAGTATCCTCATTGAAGGCACTCCCGGTAGACTTCGGCCGTGTCCCGGGCCATTTTCAGTTCGGAGAACGATGCCGCGAAATCCATGAGATCCTCTGAAGAACGGCTTGAATCGAATTCCTCAAGCATTGCGCGTGCGAGGGAAGAGGGGTCGCCATCAGAGAACCTTGCAACGGAACCGTATACCTCTCTCAGTGAAAGGGCAGGCCCGAGCACCGAGGGCACTCCGAGGGCGGCGGCCTCGAGCGGAGGAAGGCCAAAGCCCTCGTAGACGGAGGGGTAGACAAGGAATTTCGCCTGGGCCACCGCTGAATTCAGCATCCGCCTTGAAAGGGGGCCGGTCCAGATGACGCCCGGTGAGTTTCCCAAGGCATCCCTGAGTTCACGCTTTCCCCATCCCCATCGTCCCACGATGACGAGGGTGGAACCCGGTCTTGTTCTTTGCAGGAGCCTCCATGCTTCCAGCAGGGCCGCAATGTTCTTCCTGGGTTCGAGGGTGCAGGCGCAGACCGCGTAGTCGCCAACCAGCCCCCGGGCTCCACGGAAATCAGCGAGTTCATCACTGCGGGGGCTGCCATGGGACAGGTAAACCGTTCTGACACGGTCTTCCGGGATCGCGAGCAACCTCACCACCTCCCCGGCCGTGAAGCTGCTGTCCGCTATTATCCTGCAGGCGCCCCTGGCTATCCGGGGGAAAAGAAGCCTGTAGTAATGGCGTTTCAGAAACGGAAACCATCCCGGATTGGCAAGGAACGCCAGATCATGAACGGTTACCACGGTTTTAACACCTGGAGGCACCGAACCGGCGAACGAAGGGAGGTGGACAACACTGAAGCCCCTGGCGGACAAGGGAACGGAAATGTAGTCGCTCAGCACCCTTGAGAGTGTTCCGCGACACTCTCCCCCAAGGGGAAGCACCCAGTCCAGTCCGGCCCCGGCAAGCCCGGCCAGAAGCCGTTGAATGTAAACTCCGGTTCCGCCGCGGTTTCCTGCTCCCGCAGCGTAAATGGCAACTTTGCCGTCATATTTCAAGTGAGCAGTCATCTCCGATGGATAGCGATTTAGGAGTCTGGCGGACAACCGTCCCCGCCCCCAGCATCGATCCGGTCATGGAACCTCCGTTGACACGGACACCCGCCCCCAGCACGCTGTCGCGGATCACGCAGCGTTCGATGACAGCGCCATCCCCGACGCTCACGTGGGGGCCCACTACCGAGTCTCTCAGGACCACGCCCTGTCCAAAAGCGCAGGGCTGAACGACAACGCTGTTCTCGAGCGAAGGTGTTCCGGTGCCGCCCCTTGAGTCGAGGAGGGCCCTGTTCGTAAAAAGAAGGGTTTCTGTGGTGCCGCAGTCGTACCATTTCTCGACCGGGATGGTTTCGAAGGGCTGACCTCCCTGCAGCATCAGCTGCATGGCGTCGGTGAGCTGATACTCGCCCCTTGTAGTTATCCCGAGGCGCGAGAGCTCATCGCATGCACGCATCAGTGAAGAACCTTGAGCAAAGTAGTAAACTCCGACTATGGCCAGGTTGCCCACAGGCTCCTTCGGTTTCTCCACCAGTCTGAGAACCCTTCCGTTGGGATCCGTCACAACGATCCCGAAACGCTCGGGTTCCGTCACGGGGCAGACCGCCAGCATGTTGACGGGGCAATTCCTCAGAATCCCCAGGTCCGCCTCGAAAAGAGTATCCGCAAGGGCGACCATGACGGGGCCGTCGTCGACGAGGTCCCTGGCGAGGCCCACGGCCGCACCGAGACCGCTGACGTGCTTCTGTTCAACGAAATCAACGGTATGACCGGGATAGGCGTTTCTGGTCCAATCCACCAGCATGCTTCCCAGGTATCCCGTCACAAGTGTCAGCCTGTCAACCCCAACACTGGTCAGAGAGTCAATGAGATGGGCGAGGATGGGCTTTCCGGCCACCGGCAGAAGGGGTTTGGGAACAGACCAGGTGTGGGGTCTCATTCTGGTGCCCATGCCCGCCGCGGGGATTATGCAGTGCATACTTCTCTGCCTCTACTTCCTGATGCCCAGGCTTTCGTCAAGGAGGATATCAGGATACCTCCCCGTGACCTGGGAGAATACCATGGCCCTGATGTCCCGGCCAGTTGCAAGCGTGAGGGCGTTCGAGGCTATCTCAGCCGCCGACTCACAGGTGAAAACGCTGATCATCTTCTTTACTTCCGGGATCAGCGAGCATGCAACGCTCAGTTCATCCACCCCCAGTCCCAGCAGGATCGGGACGGCCAGGGGATCGCCGGCCATGATCCCGCATACACCTACCCATTTGCCGTGGGCGTGGGTCACCTTCACCACATGATCGATCTGGCGCAGCACCCCGGGATGGAAGGGGTCGTAGAGATCCGCCACCAGCGGGCTTCCCCGGTCAACAGCAAGGGTGTACTGGGTAAGGTCGTTCGTGCCTATGGATACGAAATCGGCGTAGGGCAGCAGGAGGTCGAGAGCGGTGACCGCTGCGGGCGTTTCCACCATGAAGCCCACCTGCATCTCCTCGTCGAAGGGTATCCCGTCACGACGCAGATCTTCGCCTATTCCGGAAAGGAGCTGCCGGATCCTGACCATCTGTTCAACATGGGTGATCATGGGGAACATCATCCGTACGTTCCCGTTCCTGGAAGCCCTCATTATGCCCCTGAGCTGATCAGTGAACTCAACCGGGTTGTCGAGACAGATCCTGATGCCCCTGTAGCCCAGGAATGGGTTGGCCTCATGGGCCATGCCGGGCTTGAACTTGTCACCGCCCATGTCATAGGTCCTTATCAGAAGAGGGTCGGGGGCCAGGATCGCTGCGACTTCGTCGTAAACCCTGAAATGGTCTTCCTCGGTTTCCATGCCCCTGTTCAGCGCCCTGAGGAACTCGGTTCTGAAAAGCCCGACCCCCTTGCCTCCGTACTTCTTCACAAGCTCAGCTTCCTGCGGGAACTCGATGTTGCCCGAAAGCTCTATGCTCACCCCGTCTGCGGTAACCGCCGGGCTCAGGGCGTTCTCGGAGATGCTTCTCTCGGCTTCGATGTACTTCGCCCTGATCTCACGGGCGAAATCCAGCTCGGTTCTGGTGGGATTCACGATCACCTGGCCGTGTATGCCGTCAACAACAATGATGTCTCTGGGGCTCACGACGGCAGTTATGTCGCCAAGGGCCACAACGGCCGGAATACCCATGCTCCGCGCGAGGATCGCGGTATGGGACGTGCTTCCGCCCCTGTCGGTGACAATGGCCGCCACCAGGTTGGTGTCGATGCTGGCCGTATCCGACGGGTCAAGGTCTTCAGTGACAAGGACCAGTGGTTCCCCCGACCTGGCGAGGGCTTCCTTCTCGGTGCCAAGGAGTTTCTCCAGAAGTCTGCGGCCGATGTCCCTCACATCAGCGACCCGTTCCCTCATGTAGGGGTCGTCAAGCTCGATGAACCTGGAAAGAACCTCCTGAAGCACTGTGCTGACAGCGTACTCGGCGCATTCCATCCCCGGGCGGATGCGCTCCTCGACATCCCTGTGGATCATGGGGTCTCGAAGAAGAAGCCTGAGGAATTCAAGGATCTGCCTGCCCTCGACCACATGCCCGATCTCGTCGGCAAGCCTGGAAAGGTCGTCATCCACGGAATCTACTGCATCCCTTAGCCTTGAAAGTTCAGCAAGAGCCTCTTCGTCGGAGGTGAGTACCCGGCGAACGACCCTGAAGTCCCTGACTTTCAAAAGGAAAGCCGGGCCGATGGCGATACCGGGAGATGCCGGAACTCCCTGAAGCCTCATCAGAGCATTTCCTCGCCGAAGCCGGTTTCTATGACGGCGCACACGCCTTCGAGGGCCGAGTCTTCATCGGGCCCGTCAGTGGAGATGGATATCCTGGTTCCGCCCGCAGCAGCCAGGGTCATGACGCCCATTATGCTTTTTGCGTTCACCTCGTCCACGCCGTTTGAGATGAAAACCTCGCTTCTGTACTCGGATGCCTTTCTGACTATGAGAGCGGCTGGTCTGGCGTGGATCCCCAGTTTGTTGGGAACAGTGAGCGTTCTGGTTTTCATGGCGGATAATCCGGTCCTCTCCTCTGTTGCAGCTTTTCAAGGAGTGTCTGGTTCAATTGTTCGGATGATGTGGAGCCCGTGTTCTTTCTGCGGATGTTCAGCATGGCCGCCACCTCGAGAAGGACCGTCAGGTTGCGCCCGGGCAGGACGGGGATCTCCAGCATGGGAACGCTCAGGCCAAGGATCTCAGTGGTGAGGGTTTCGAGCCCGGACCGATCCATCTCACCCATGCGGTCAGCATCCACGAGTCTCACCACCAGGTCGAGTTGCTGTCTCTCCTTCACGGCTCCCACTCCGAAAAGCTCGGGAACGTTCACGAATCCGAGCCCCCTGAGTTCCATGTGGTATCCGATCAGGGGGTCGCCGGAGCCCAGCAGCGTGTCTCCGTTCCTGCGAACGCTCACCGTGTCATCTGCGATCAGCCGGTGTCCCCGTTCGACAAGGCCCAGAACCGCCTCGCTCTTTCCTATCGCGCTGCGGCCGACACAGAGCACGCCCTCTCCAAAAACATCCACCAGCGTTCCGTGGAGGACCTCCCTTGGAGCGAAAACCTCGTTCAGGAAAGCGGTGAGGTCGTTTATGAGGGGAGTCGTGTCGCGGGGGCTGCGGAAAAGCGCTGCCCCTGCCTTCACGGAGGCATCGAGCAGTTCGGGAGGCACTTCGAGGCCCTTGGCCACGATCGAGCCCATGACGGGAAAGGAGAAAACATTGGACAACGCCTTGTTCCTCTTTCCGGGGTTCATTTCCGAAAGCATGGTTATCTCGGTTTCACCGAAGATCTGTATCCGGTGGCTCAAAAACTTGTGGGTGTAACCGGTAAGGCAGAGCCCGGGCCTGCTCACGTCAGGTGAAGTCAGCAGCCTGTCGAAGCCAAGCCGTCCTGTCAGGCACTGCAGCCCAAGCCGCAGGCCGACGTGACCCAGAAGATCCTCGATGTTCATTCCCGATGATTCCGGATAACGGTCCTGCATCGCTTTTCACCCGATCTTGTGAAGTTCCACGACGGATGTCGAGCCTGTCCCCGTGCGGTAAGCCGCGCTGATCACTCCAGTTTCCTCATTGTAGAAGACCAGCATTTCATCCCCGCTCACTTCGAGTTCCACCATGGCCTGATAGGTGGAGTGGGATCTGAGCTTGACGTGGTTCTCGATGGTGATCGGCCCCCTGAGTTCAGATTCGGCACTGGGTTCGTAAAGGGATACCGGAGCGGCTGTATCTTCCGTGTCGCGGTGAGGGTGATTGTGGCGCCTCTCCTTGAAACGGCGGAGCTGGCCCTCGAGTGAGGACACGCAATCGTCAAAGGAGGCGTACATGTCGTGCCCCCTGTTCTTGGCGTCGAGACGGAGCTGATCCCCCCTCATCTGGACGTGGGTGGAGCACACCCCCTTGGACAGCTCCAGAATTACCTGGACATCGTCCAACCCATCGTAGTACCGCTCCAGTGAGGAAAGCTTTCCGTCGATGTGGTCTCTGAGCGCGTCGGTCAGATCGAAGTGCCTGGCGCTGATTTCGATGTTCATCTCGACTCCTCCCTGTTTTCCCGGACAGAAAAGACTAACCGCATGAACTGTCGCGGGTTTCGACAGACTTCACGCGGTTGTTTTCTGTTCGATGTCACGAAACAACTATGACGGTGTGATTCGTGCAGTGTCAACTCCCCCCGGGGTTGTTCTTTGGTTATCTTTGCCGCTGTTCACCAGTGAACCCTTTCTTCTTCCAATCCTTTTTCGGAGGCAGCGACATGAAGCCCCACCAACACGACTATACCGAACTCAGGGAAATTGGTTTCAAAGGCGGCCTGGAGACACACCAGCAGCTTGCCACGAGCGGCAAGCTCTTCTGCCGCTGCCCGGCGCTGATACGGAACGACGAGCACCACCAGGAGCTCCTCAGGCACATGCGTCCCACCCTCAGCGAGTTCGGTGAGTACGACGGAACCGCTCTGATGGAATTCAAGACAAAGAAACAGGTTCACTACCTTCTCTACAACGATTCGGTCTGTACCTACGAAATGGATGACACACCACCGTTCAAGGCCAACCCCGAGGCCGTTTCCATAGCGCTCCGTCTGGCCATGATGTTCAACATGTCACTGGTGGACGAGATCCACATCACCCGCAAGCAGTACCTCGACGGCAGCATTCCAACAGGTTTCCAGAGAACAGCCATCGTCGGTGTCAACGGAAGCATTCCCTTTCTCGGACGGGAACTGCACTTCATTCAGATGAGCATCGAGGAGGACGCCTGTCGCGAGGTTTCCGATATCGGGCATCACGTGTGGTTCAGGACTGACCGCCTCAGTATTCCACTGGTGGAACCGGTTACCGCCCCCGAACTCCTTACACCACTGGAGATGGCTCTGGCGGCAAAGCTCATAGGTGAGACCATGCGTTCCACCCATCTTGTAAGAAGGGGCATAGGCAGTGTCCGGCAGGACGTGAACGTATCCATCAGCGGGGGACACAGGGTCGAGATAAAGGGTGTCCCCAGAATTGCCATGATCGAACCCCTCTGCCGGATCGAAGCGTACCGGCAGAAGGCCCTTCTCGACCTCAGGGCCGACCTGGTCTCCTCCTCTCTCCGCCCCGACGGCTTCAATGCCCTTCCTGCGCTTCTCTCGGACGAGCAGGCCGCTGACGAGGGCTTCCCTCCCAATGATGGCACAAAGCGGGCCGCCGCTCTTGTCCTCAGGGGTTTTGCTCCCTTTTTGTTCCGGTACACGCAGCCCGGTCTGTCATTCTTCGACGAGCTGGATGGAAGGGTCAGGGTCATCGCCTGCATCGGGGGCAATCCAACTGTGATTCCCGGCTCGGAGAGGCTCCGCGCAAGCTTCGGTCTGACCCCCGAAGACGCCCTCCTTGCGTTCAGGGGTACGCCGGAAGACCTTGAAACCACGGCCAAAGAGATCAACGCCAGAGTATCCGAAGCCTTTCAGGGTGTTCCCGCCGAAACCAGGCAGGCCCTTCCCGGCGGCAGGACAACTTTTGAACGGATCCTTCCCGGCGCTGACCGCATGTATCCCGATACCGATCTCCCCCCCGAGCCAATCAGTCCCGATACTTTCCAGAAACTCAAGGCACTCCTCCCCCGCCCTCCCTGGGAACGCCGTGAGACATGGCGATTGCTCGGCGTCAGTGAACATCTGGTTGACAGACTTCTGAACCTCGAACTGGGGGACGAGTTCGAGACGCTTCTTTCGAAGGTGGACTGGAAGCCTTCCGCCCTGGCAAACCTGCTCGCGGACAGGTCAAGGGCATCGAAAAGGGCCGGGTTTGACTGGTACGGGGTCCTCGGAACGGAAATGGTGACCGGGACAATGGTATGGGCCAGTGAACAGCGCATCAGCCCCAGGGGGGCTCAGATGCTTCTCGACACCCTAACGCGGGATCCCGGACTCACAGCTCTCGAGGCACTCGAAGCCGTCAAACCTGATCGTGGCCCTTCAGCCTGTTGAGCAGGGTGCGATAACTGATACCCAGAATTTTCGCGGCCTTCGAACGGTTGCCGTCGCAGCGCGAAAGGGCGTCGTGTATCATTTTCAGCTCCTGTTCACGTGATACTCTGGCCGACTCTGTGAGCATGGAGCGTTCGCGGGCGGCTTCGTCGGGAACCTCCAGCATCTCACGGGTTATGAGGTTTCCTTCCGCAAGGACGGCGGCCCTGAGGAGGATGTTCCTGAGCTGCCTCACATTGCCGGGCCAGCTGCAGTTCATCAGGGTTTCCATGGTGTCAGGGGCCAGTTCGCCTCTGCCCGCCAGAAAGTGCGCGGTCAGAAGTGGTATGTCGTCACGGCGGTCACGAAGGGGCGGAATGTTTATCGTGAACTCGCTCAGTCTGTAGTACAGGTCCTCCCGGAAGCAGCCGTCCCGGGAGAGTGAAAGAAGGTCCCTGTTGCTTGCGGCCAGAACCCTGGCCTCGCTGCGGATCTGCTTCGTGCCCCCGACACGGGTGAACGTGCTTCCCGAAAGAACCCTCAGAAGCTTTCCCTGAAGCGTCAGATCGAGATCCCCTATCTCGTCAAGGAAAATGGTTCCGCCCGAAGCCATCTCGAACCTTCCGGCCCTGCTTTCGAACGCCCCTGTGTAGGCTCCCTTTTCCGTGCCGAAAAGCTCACTCTCAAGAAGGTCCCGCGGGATCGCTGCGCAGTTCACGGGTATGAAGGCACCCGCGCACCTGCGGCTCATTCTGTGGATCCTTTCCACCAGCAGTTCCTTGCCCGTGCCGCTTTCCCCTGTTACAAGAACGTTCAGGTCGCAGGCGGCGGCGGAGTCGGCCCTTCGAAGAACAGCCAGCAGAACGGGATCACTGCCGATCATCTCGTGGCCGGAACCGGTTCCGAGGCCGGACAGTCTCGAAAGCAGGTCGGCGAGTTCAAAGGGTTTCGTGATGTAATCGCGGGCGCCCGCCTTCATGGCCTCGACGGCCATGTCGATGGTTCCGTATGCGGTCATGAGCATTACCGGTGTACCCGGAGGTGTTCTGGAAAGAACCACCAGGCCGTCTCTCTCACCGGGCAGGCAGACATCTGTGAGAACAGCGTCGAAGGTGGCGGAAGCAAGTTCCCTGAGAGCGGTCTCTGTGTTCCCGGCCTCGGTCACCTCCCAGCCGTCCTCTTCGAGGGCCGTACGGAGCATGGTTCTCATGCCCCGCTTGTCCTCCACCAGCAGAATGCGTCTCACCGGGAATCCTCCCCTGGAAGGGTTATGACAAAGGAAGCCCCTGTGCCGGTGTTTTTCGCGGTCATTCTACCGCCCATGGCAAGGATTATCCTTCTGCTCACTGTCAGTCCTATTCCCATGTGCCCCTTGTCCCTTCCCGTGGAGTAAAGCGGCCTGAAAACGGTCTCGGGCGGGTCGGGAAGACCGGGGCCCGTGTCCAGGACCTGGATGGTGAGCGGTCCGGGGCCTTCCACCGTTACAGTGACCTCCTCCTTTCCGCAGTTTTCGAGGGCGTTCTCCAGAAGGTTCCTGACGCACCGTGCAAGAAGGACCGTATCGGTGCGGTAGAACCCATCAAACGCACAGGCGCACCGGAAGGAAACACCTGAATTGATGCACTCCTGTCTGACGCATGAAACGATCTCCTCACCCGGGACGGGTATGAACCTTGGCCCCTCGCCGCCCCTGGCCAGCGTTCTGAAAGCATCAACGACGCAGCTTGCCGAATCCAGCTCGAGCCTTGCCTCGTCTATGAGCTTCTTTGACCTTTCGTCGGGCGCGCCCCGGCTCAAAAGATCAAGAAAACCCCTTACCGCGCAAAGGGTGTTCCCGATCTCATGGACGACTCCGCCCGAAAAGGCTCCCAGATCCGCCAGAGCCCTCTCTTCCGCCAGCCGTCTTTCAAGAAGCAATTCCTCCGAGATGTCGGTGGCGGTCACGATGAGCTCGCCTCCCGAGTGGGTAAGTGTCTTGACCCTGAACGACCTTCCATCAAACTCCACCTCCCCGCCGGGAGTTCCCGAGGCAACGCCCAGGGGTGTTCGGGAGTACGGGAATGGTTTGCCCCTGTCCTCTTCCGTAAGGCCGTAAAGCTCCTTTGCCCTGGCGTTCATTAGAAGAAGCGCTCCTGACGAGTCAACACCCGCAACTGCGGAATCAAGGGTTTCCAGAACGGCGCCAGCCCTGCTTTCGGCAAGGTCCGCCCTTGCCACGGCCCGCTCCCGCATGTTCTCCAGTTCCCTTTCCCGGCGGGCTAGCAGTTCGACCAGTTCGTGAAATGAGACCGACGCGGTAACGGGATCGTTCCCGCTGCCGCTTCTGTAGCTGTCGGCCTGGACGAGCAGCCTTCTGAGCGGATCGATCACCCTCGAGCGAAGGTATGCGGGCATGAGAAGCGCTGTCAGGGCGAGCGCGAGGCAGATCACCCCAAGGCCGTAGATTATGGGCTCAGCAAATGAGATGGCGGGGGATTCAGCGCGAAGAACGCCCACTGACCCGAATGTTCGGGCAGAGATGTAGACCCAGTTCCCTGAGGCCAGCTCTTCGGGGCTCAGATCGGGGCACGCATAAAGCGGAACGCCGGCGCTGTCAGTGAAAACCGCAGCGGTCAGGGCATCGGACGGGACCAGCCCCCGGCATGCGGCCTCGAGGCCGGCCTGGTCGGGGTGGGCGCCTGAGGGTAAGAGGGAGGGAGTCATTCAAACCTGCTAAACAAACAAGGGTTAAGATCAAAATAATGATCGCCTTATTTATCCTC
>JAWOHL010000012.1:0-3675 GCA_046485185.1 Candidatus Fermentibacteraceae bacterium | reverse complement strand
CGGCATGCATCAGCTTCGTCTGCGGGCCACCGACTGCCTGCTGAACATCTCATGGTCGGAGATGGAGTTCGAGGTCCTGTCCAACGCCGGCCCTGTTCTGCAACAGGTCTGGGTCTACCCCAACCCCTCGTCGGACGTGGCTGCTTTCCACTGGCTTCAGTCCGGGGCCGGCCCGGTCGACATTCAGGTTTACACCGTGGCCGGCAGGCCGGTCACCGCGTTCCGGAACCTGCAGGGTGAAGCGGGCTACAACCAGTCTGTGTGGAACCTGCGGGACGCCGACGGTGACCCTGTTGCCTCGGGCGCTTACGTTTACAGAGTTTCAGCCGGTGAATCCTCCGTCACGGGAGTGATGGCGGTCGTGGCGGACTGAGACCTACCGGATGATCACCCCCCGGGCTGAGACGCTTCCGTGAGAGCTATCCATGAGGGCCATGTAGACCCCGGCGGGCACACCTGAAGTGTTCCATGCAAATGCGTGCTCACCGGCGGGGAGATCGCCGGATTGAACCGTTGCGACCGTTCTTCCCGTCATGTCGAAAATGGTTATGGTGGCCGGCCCTCCGGCGTGTTTCACAAGAAGGGTGCCGCCCGACCAGGCAAGCGTCTGGGTGGAGGGCTGCGGGGTTGTTTCGATGCCGGTGTAGTCAACCGCCATGAAGACCTCGACAGTGTCGGCCGTTGCGGGGATGGGGCCCACTAAGACGCTGGTGTCGTTGCCGTAGTAGTCGCGGCTGTCGGGGCTGCTCCAGTAACTGAAGAACTGGTTGCCCGAGGTTCCCGGCCAGGGGTCGCCGGCGTTGCTTCCCTGGTTGTGCTCGAGCTGATAAAGGCCGTCGGCCTGTTCGACGGCTACCCTGTAGTGGGGGTACCAGCCGCAGCCGGGCCACCACTGGTTGTCGTTGCTGCTCATGGTCTCGTCCACGTGCCATATCATCACGCCATGGCCGGGAAGGGCAGCGTCCCAGTTGATCGGCCGGCGGTTCTCGAGGACGAAGAACCTTGGACCGCCCTGGCCGCCGGTGTAAAGCCTGTAGGCGACATTCGATGTTTCTATGGCGGGTACGGTGTAAGTGCCTGCTTCGGTGACGTTGATCAGCTCAGTGACCCCAAGCTTGTAACGGCACCACGGAGAGAACTCAGCCGGGCTCCAGCCGCCGCCGTTGTAGACCCCGAAGCTCATCATGCACCAGTTGCCCACGCCGTTCGAGTCGTAACCGTAGTCGTAGAGGTCCGGAAGGCCCAGCACGTGGCCGAACTCGTGGCAGAACACCGACGCGGACTTGTCGCCGGGTGAATCGTTGTACTCATTTTGAACGCTGAACGTGTAAACGCTCACTCCATCAAGGTCGAGGGGGGTTGGCAGGCTCCAGCAGTGCGGCCAGATGGTGGAGGGGGCGCCGGTGAACTGCCCGGCGTACATCAGGTTGACCCCGTCCACGTAGCCGTCTGCGTCGTTGTCATACTGGCTGAAGTCAACGATGTCGTCCACCAGAAGGCAGACATCCTCGACCAGCCCCTGGCTGTTCTGCGGGTACGAACCCCAGCCGTAGTTGTTGTTCACGTACCAGGAGTAGTCTTCCGGCGCTCTCTGCCAGCCGGTGCTGCTCGGCCAGTCCACCGTGACTATGTCGATCTGTGCGAAGGAGACGTCGTAGTAGTAACGGTGAAGGCTGAAGGTGTCCTGGGCGAAACCCATGCTGTCGAAATAAGCCGGAGGAGTAAGGGCAATGTTGTCGTCGAAATCAACGAGGAGGATAAGCACCTTCATCGGGTCGCCCCGCAGGGCGTCGGTCAGGGGTCTTTCGGGGTCGACGGTCGGGCTTGGGGCATCCACACCCCTTGCCCTGGCGTCGGTGTAGGATTCGAGCCATGCCAGGTGTTCAAGGGACGGTCCATCGAAGAGGCCCGGTGGGGGAGGTACCGCCGCCGCGCAGAAAACTGCCGCGATCGTAAAAAAGGAAAAAAGCTTCATTGTCATCCCTTCGGTTTGTCTGGGAGTACTATAGCATCGGCCCGGTGTATCCGTTCCACAGGTGAAGCATATTACCCCATGGAGGTTTGGGACATGATAGGCCGGAATCTCGAGTTGATCACGGACGGTATCGCCGGGGCGTGCCTCGACGCGGGCAGGTGTTCCGCCGAGGTGAGCATCATGGCGGTAACCAAGACGCACACCGCTCAGGTCATCCGCGAAGCGGTAGCGGCGGGGATTCACCAGATCGGCGAGAACAGGGTCACCGAGGGGGGCAGGAAGATCGGTGAGCTGGGCCGGGATTTCGCCGAGTTCCACCTGATCGGGCCGTTCCATGTCAGAGAAGCAAGGCAGGCCGTGCGTGACTTTCACTGCATCGACGCGGTTGACAGGATGGAAGTAGCCCTCGAGCTTGCCCGCAGAAAAGCCCCGAACCCCCTTCTCGTGGAGGTCAACACTTCCGGCGAGGGTGCCAAGAAGGGTTTTCCCCCCGAGGCGGGCCTTTTGACCGAAGCGGTCGGGCACATGATCGAAATGGGGCTTGATCTTCGCGGGCTGCTCACCGTGGGCCCCCTGACCACTGACGAGTCCCGTTCCAGAAGGGCTTTCGCCCTGCTCCGTGAGCTGAGGGACGGGCTGAGGCGCTCCCTGGGGGTCCCCCTCGGAACGCTTTCCATGGGTATGAGTGACGATTACCTGTACGCGGTACGCGAAGGAGCCACCACTGTCAGGCTTGGCAGGGTCCTTCTCGGGGCGCGGCGGTGATCCCGGGCAACTGAAGGGAGAACATTGATGAAGATCTCTCCTCTGGACATCAGGCGACAGAGGTTTAAAAAAGCCCTCAGGGGGTACGATTCTGCCGAGGTGGATGCCTTTCTCGAGATGCTGGCCGACGCCTGGGAGGAAACGGTGGAGACCCGTGAGGCATCATCCCGTGAACTTGAGCTCCTCAGGGCCAGAGCGAGCGATTTCGACAGGATGGAAGGGGCCGTTCGGGAAGTCCTCGTCACCCAGCAGAAAAGCGCCGCCACAGCCAGGGAGGACGCCAGACGGGAAGCGGAGCTTATCATCCGCGACGCCCAGGTCAAAAGTGAATCCATGTTGAACCAGGCTCACCGTCGTGTGCAGGTCCTCACCGAAACCATCCGCGAGCTCCAGGACAGGCGCCTGGCCCTTCTTGCCAGAATGAAGGAGTTCATGGAGAGCCAGAAAAGCATGATCCTGGTCGAGGAAAACCGGGTAAAGGCCGAACTGATCCCTGAGGACGACAGGCTGCCAGGTGAAAACCCCGACGAAGGGCCGATTCTGGAGCTTTCCGACCTGTAGCGCGTGAACACCTCCATGCCTGGAACCACCTGCGTCCAAACGGTGTAAAGCAAGTACCTTTCCCATTGAGCACGGAAACGGTAGATTACATGCATTCTTGCTGCTATCCGGGTTGATGCGCGGCTTTTTCGGACGGGAATGATCATGACTGTTTTCCTTCTGCTTCTGACCTCATTTCCATCACTGCTCGCTGTCCCTTCCGGGGAAGCCCTCTCCGACGGTAGTCTGATGATCGATTTTGCCGCACCCGAGGCTGTAAGTTACCGCGGATTTACATCTTATGAGATCGACGGCTGTTCCGGGATGGACGACGTTCACCTGCCTGTTCGCTACGTCCGCCTTCCCATCGAGCCTGGAACGACCCCGCAGGTCCG
>JAWOHL010000010.1:0-17500 GCA_046485185.1 Candidatus Fermentibacteraceae bacterium | reverse complement strand
CGGCATGCATCAGCTTCGTCTGCGGGCCACCGACTGCCTGCTGAACATCTCATGGTCGGAGATGGAGTTCGAGGTCCTGTCCAACGCCGGCCCTGTTCTGCAACAGGTCTGGGTCTACCCCAACCCCTCGTCGGACGTGGCTGCTTTCCACTGGCTTCAGTCCGGGGCCGGCCCGGTCGACATTCAGGTTTTCACCGTGGCCGGCAGGCCGGTCACCGCGTTCCGGAACCTGCAGGGTGAAGCGGGCTACAACCAGTCTGTGTGGAACCTGCGGGACGCCGACGGTGACCCTGTTGCCTCGGGCGCTTACGTTTACAGAGTTTCAGCCGGTGAATCCTCCGTCACGGGAGTGATGGCGGTCGTGGCAAACTGATCGAAACAGGAGGACGAAATGCATAAGTTTCTTATCGCCGTCACATTGGCTGTGTTCGCCGGAACCTCTTTTGGTGCCACGGCGGCAGTGATCTGGAAGGACATCACTCCGGGGGCCAGACCCAACGGCATGGGTGAGGTTTTCACGGCAATAAGCGACGACGCCACGGCAAGCTACTGGAACCCCGCCGGACTGGCCTTTTTCTCGCCTGATCGGTCCGAACTGACCCTTCAGCACTCCAAGTGGCTTCCGCAGCTCGCGGATGACCTTTACTTCGAATTCCTGGGGTATGCCCAGCACCTCGAGGGATGGGGCGGCATCGGTGGGAACATCACCTTCATGTCCATGGGAGAACAGCAGGAGATCCCCGAGGGCTACACCGAACCGGTGGGTACCTTCTACTCGTACGGCATCAGCGGAACCGGCAGCTTCGGCACCGAAGTGGCCGAAGGTCTCGGGGTGGGAATGAGCCTGAAGTTCATATACGATCACCTCTACTACGAAGACAACGGCAAGGGTTCCAGTTTTGCCGCTGATTTCGGCGTTCTCTACCATGTGCCCGAATTCGGGATCGGCCGTGTGTCACTGGGTGCGTGCCTTGCCAACCTGGGCCCCAACATGAGCTACGGCGGCAACAGCGAGAACAATCCCCTCCCCCGTGAGATCAGGCTGGGCCTGGCGGTACGCCCCATCGAAAACGAACTCTTCAACCTGCTTGCCGCCGGTGAGTATTCGAAGCTCCTGGTTGACGTCACCGAGGAGATCGGCGAAGAGATAAGCGAGAACACGTTCGGCGTCGGAGCCGAGCTCTGGTACTACGACCTGCTCGCCCTCAGGGCAGGCTATTCCCACGACACCGAAGGCGCTAGCACCCGACAGGGGCTGACCTGGGGCGCAGGCATCAAGTGGGAGGGGTTCCAGTTCGACATGGCATTCATCCCGGTGGTGGAGGAGCTTCAGGGAAGCGGCAAGTACAATCAGAAGTTCTCCCTTACGGTAGGGTTCTGACAGGTGCGGTTCGCTGTCCTGTCGCTTCTTTCTGCGGTATGTGCCCTGTATGCCCGGGCGCCCGGGCTTTCGGGAAACCTTGCCACTGCCCGGGTGTGCGCGCTTCGTGTGGAGTTCATCGAGGACTACACCGATTCCACCACGGGTAACGGCAAGTTTCTGGCGGAACACGGCAGGGACTACAGCGTGGACATTGCGGGCCAGGTTGAGGCCTATTTCACCGATGTGAGCGGCGGAAGGCAGAACTTCGATTTTTCGGTTTATCCCGCAGAGGGCGACGGCGGTTACCTCATGCCCCATCAGATGGCGTGGTACGGCGACAACGACAGATGGCCCAGCGCGGTTATATGGCTGCTTGTTCACGCTGTTCTGGCCGCCGACAGCGAGGTCGATTTTTCAGAGTACGACGCGGTGATGGTGGTTCACGCCGGAGCCGGCCGTGAAGGCGACGTCCTGGGCAACAGCCATCTTGACATAAGCTCATACTATGTTGACTACAGCAGTTTTCAGTACTACATCGGTCTCGAGGACCCCTGGATGGCCGGTGGCATCCCCACCAACGACGGCGTTCTTGTCAGAGAGGGTGTGATCGTTCCCGAACACCAGACGCAGGACGGCCTGGGTCTCGGTGTTCTCGGCGTCATGGTCGCCAAACTGCTAAGGTGGCTCGGAGCGCCCGACCTCTACAACACCTCGACGGGAAGCGTGGCCATCGGCGGCTGGGATGTGATGGGGTACGGCCAGTGGCTGATGTACGGCTTCTGGCCCTCGGCTCCCGGGGCGTTCACCCGTGAGTATCTGGGCTGGGCCGATGTAATCGAGGTTTACGACGGCAGTTTCACCGTTTCCCCGGGTGACACCTTGTTCCGGGTGCCCCTTTCGGACTCCGAGTACCTTCTCATCGAGAACCGTCAGCGCGATCCTGACGGAAACGGCCAGTGCGGGGCTCACGAGCGCGACTTCGGTCTTCCCGGGTCGGGCATTCTGATCTGGCACATCGACGAAACCAGGCTCGGCAGCAATCTCGCTGGCAACACCGTCAACGTCGATCCCGATCACCAGGGTGTTTCAGTGGTCGAGGCCGACGGCATCCCCGATTTCAACTCCATCTACTACGACTTTTTTTACACCAGCGAAGGCAGCATGTGGGACCCCTGGATGCGGGACGGGTACGCCTGGCTCCTTGGCCCCGAAACCACCCCGTCCACATCCGCCTCCTGGGGTGGTCGCACCGGCGTGACCGTTGATGTCACATCCAACTCCGGGAACAGCATGGCTTTCACTGTAACCCGGCAGGACATCGAGGGGTGGCCCCGCAGGGTGTCGAACCCCGCTTCCGGACTCAACGTCTGGGACGCGCCGGGATATGGCGAGCTGATAGCCGTGCTCAGGGGAAGCGGCAGGATCGAGGCTCTGTCACGGTCAGGCGAGCCTCTCTTCGGTTTTGGTGCCATACTTGCCACTCCCCCCGTCATAGCACTGATCGACGGAACCGAGTACCTGTTCACCGGCGACCGCAACGGGTATGTCCACATGCTCACGCCGCAGTGGGGCGACGAGGCTCCGGGGTGGCCTGTCCGGCTCGGTTCGGAACCGGCACAGGTTCTTTTCTCCGAGCGGCTTCAGGCGGCCGTGGCCGTGGCAGCCGACAGTGTTCATGTCCTCTCACCCACGGGCAACCCTCTTCCGGGATGGCCCAGGAAGTTCAACTATCAGGTGCAGGGTGTATGCGTCATCCCCGACCCCGTTTCTCCGGGGATAGCGGTCACGGTTGCCGACGGCAGCCTCTACGCGTTCGACCTCGCCGGAAGACCGCTGTTCAGCGGTGTCCACCCCGGTGGCGGCGATATCTCCATTCCGGTCTCGTCCGACTTCGACCGTGACGGCACGCAGGAGATCGCCCTGACAGTCAGAGGTTACGTTTTCAGCTACGATACTTCGGGCGACCTCGAACCGGGTTTTCCCGCCGCTCTGGGTGGCAAGGCTCTGGGCGGGTTGTTCCCCGCCGATCTCGACGGCAACGGTTACATCGAACTGGTAGTTGAAACATCCACCGGTGCCCATGCCGTCACCCCCAGCGGAACCATTTCGGCGGACTGGCCCGTTACCACCTTAACCGACAGCCTTTCGGAAGAGGTCGACCGTTTCAACCGGGGCATCGGAGGCAGCGGTTTTGCTGGTTTTTCCATGCGTGACGGTCGGACCGGCCTCTGGAACGGCGCCGCCCTGGAGGTGCCCGGCACGCTCTGGTCACTGGGCGACGGCCCGGTTGGAAGACCTTTGCTGTGGAAGTTCTCCGGTGACGAAACGCACAGGCTCATGGGCATAGCCAGTGGCGGATGGATCGGGGCCTGGCCCGTGCCTTCGGCCCCGCAGGGGTGGCACACGGGGCTGGACCGCGGGGGCGAGGGGTGCTGGTGGCCGGAAGACCTTCCCGAAAAAACCACTCCCGAGCTTCTTTCGGCCCAGAACTTTTTCGTCTGGCCCAACCCGGTTCAGGATGGAACGGGTTACATCAGGTTCACGCCGGGGGCCGACTGCTCGTACACGGTACGCGTTTTCAACGTTGCGGGCGATCTGGTGGGCTTTTTCCAGGGCAACGCCCCGGGCGGTTCTCCGTGGGAAGTGGAATGGGAGACATCGCAGCTCTCGCCCGGCCTTTATTACGTCTGCCTTCAGGTGGTCACGGACGGCGACACCTCCGAAGCCGTTTTCCACGCCGCCGTGGTGAATTGAGGTCGCCTTGAGAACCGGACTGTTTTTTATGATGGTTTCGCTTCTTCTCGCTTCCGGGGCTTCCGCGGACAGGGCGGCCATGGCCCGGTCCCTCCTTCTGCCGGGATGGGGGCAGAACCACCTGGGTCACAAGACCCGGGGTCTACTGTTCATGGGCGTGGAAGCGGCGACCTGGATGGGTGTCGGACTCTCCTATATCGAGGCGACCTGGGAACAGGACACCTTCCGCGGGCTTGCCCTGAACAAGGCCGGCATCGACGTTTCGGGAAGCAACCGGGATTTTCAGGACGACGTGGGCGGATACATGAACAGCGACGACTTCAACACATACATAAGGCAGCTCGCCAGATACTATTACCCCGATGATCCCGTGGCCCAGCAGCAGTACTACCAGCAGCACTCGGTTCCCGACGGATCGGGCTGGAACTGGAGCAGCGAAGCCGAACGCCTGGCGTACCGCGACGCCCTTCGTGAAAGCCGTGAATGGTACCGCCGTACCACCTACATTGCGATGTTCGCAGTGGTGAACAGGGTGGTGAGCGCCATCGACGCCGCCCTTCTCGACCCGGCCCGGCCCGGGGTGTACACCGACATCTCTTTCCCCGAGGTCTCCGACTACTCATCCGTGATGTTCACCATCGGGGCGAGGTTCTGATGGGGTTGCTGCTGCCGCTTCTTTTTCTGCTTGGCTCAAGACCCATGCCGGTCAGCGGCACATTCTTCTACCCCGGTGTCATTGAGATCACCGGGAGGCACGATCCGCGGTACTCGCCCACGGGAGGCCTGGCCCTGCTCGAAGGCGGGCATCAGGTGGGAGATGTCGTGTATTTCTGGGCCCAGAGCTTCGTTGACGAGTACACTACCTTCTACCTCACCTCGGCCACATGCCGGGCAGTCGGGGAAAAGACGTACATCTTTGTTGAGGACACCCAATGGGAGAGTAAAAACTTCGACCAGAGCGGTGTCGACAGCCTTTACGCGGCACTGGAAGGCTCAACAGGCATTATCGCCAGCCTCGAGTACAATTTCGGCCCCATACCCGACGAGCTCGATGACGACCCCAGGACCTACATACTGGTTCTCGACATCCCCGACGGCTGGGACCCCGTGACCAACCCGGGGTACATAGCGGGCTACTTCTCCCCTTATAACCAGTTCACCGAGTTCGAAGCCCGGCTCTTCTACGGCGGCCATTCCAACGAGGTGGAGATGCTTTACGTCGACTGCAACCCCGGCAGGGTGTCCGACGCCTCATTCGTTGCAAGTCACGAACTTGTCCACCTCATCCATTGGGGGATCAAGCCCTTCAGCTCCCAGGATCTCTGGGTGCTCGAGAACCAGGCCCAGACGGGCCCCTATGTGTGCGGTTACAATGCTTTTCAGGTCGAGACATTTCTCGAGACCGGCGGGGTGACGCCGATCAACTGGACCAGCTACGACTTCACCGACATCAGATACATTGCGGGTTACGGGGCAGGCTTTCTGTTCTTCTCCTACCTGATGGAGAACTACGGCGGCCGCGATTTTATCTGGAACTCCATACGCTCCGATGCCCGCGGGGTGCGGAACATCGAGGAGTCCATCGCCCTTGCCACCGGCCAGACCCCTGTGTTCGACAACATCATGCGGGACTGGATGCTCTCCTGCTTCATCGACGACGTCGACCGCGGCTACGGCTGGGAGGGCTTCACCATAGCCTCGATCGACACCGTGTCCCCCGGCAACCGTCCCGGTATCGACTGGACCGGCATTATCGATGAAACACCCTGGCAGGGGCCTGAGCTCGGTGTCGGTGCCTACCAGGGGCTTTACTACCATATTGCCGAGGGCCTTTCAGGAAGTCTCCGCATCGGCGCTTCGGGTATCGGCAATCTGGAGGCCTACCTTCTGACCGATACCGATCTCACTCCGGTGAACGTGAGCGGAACCGGCGACGTTGCGGTTCCCCTCGACTCCCCCGGAACGCTTCTGCTTCTTAACAACGCCTTTGCCGGTCTTTCGGTTACCGCCTCGGCGGGAAGCGTGGGGGGCGGGCTGGCCGTTTACCCCAACCCATGCCTCGGGGACCTGTACTTTCAGTTCATTTCTCAGGGAGCCCCGGTCAGCCTGGCCGTCTTCGACCAGACCGGCGCCGTGGTGGACACCCGCGATTTCGGTTACCAGGCGTCCGGTGAAAGGGTCATTGTTTATACCGGTGCGGGCGAACTGGCATCCGGAATCTACTTTTACCGCCTGGTTCGGGGTGAAAATGTGGAGTCCGGTCGTTTCGCCGTGGTTCGCTAGCCTCCCGTTCCTCTTCCTGCACCTCTTTCCCCCGGGAAACTACGCCGATCTCGAGGTTGCCAGGGACGGAACGGTCTGGGTTCTCATCGAGGGAAGACCCGAACTTTACATCGTACCCCCCTCAGGAGAGCCATCCCGCTTCCTGCTTGACGATCTGCAACGCCCTGCCGGGCTCTGCCTCGATGGTACGGGAGGATGCCTGGTATCCGACGCAGCGGGAACCATCACGGTGTTTGACAGGTTTATCCGTCCTTTGTCAACAACGGCTGTTTCGGGGACCCCGGGCGACCTGGTCCTCTCGGGCATGTCGGTCTGGTTCATAGAGACCGAGAGGGGAGAGGTCCTCAACACTGACGGACTCGTGGTCTCCCGGGATGCGCCTTCCAGGGGACGGCTTTTTTTCCGGCGGGGCGAAGGCATCCTTTCCGGGCGTGGCGTTTACAGGATCCGCGAGGGGGAAGTGCCTGTTATGCTGAGCCCTGCGGGCGATGGCTGTCCCTACGGCGACGGCGTTCTTCTGCTCCGGGATTCCGTGCTGTACGGGGCTGAGGGGGACACGCTTTTTCATCCCGTCCTTCATGAAAGGGTGTCCGCCCAGCCCGGCGGCGGGATCATCGTTCTCTGGGGCGGCGGTCACTTCCCCCTGGTGGTGGAGTGACGATCCTCGTCCTCGGTCTGCTTTCGGGTCTCTCCATTACCATGCTGAGCGACGGCACAGGATTCTTCCCCATTCCCGATTCCACCTGGGTCTCTCCCGGGAGTTCCTTTGCGGTGGTCGAAGGTGATACCCTTCGGGCTTTCAACTCAGCCAGGGGAGCGGTTGTCGGGCTTCAGGTCGAGCCTCCTCCAGCAGCCGGAGTAGCAGTCGAGCTGTTCTTCGACACACTTTCCGTTGGGCGGCCCAACTCGATCGAGCTTCGCCTCGAACCCCTGGCGCGGCTTCCCCTTGACGTCAGGTCGTCACACTCCGCTTCCCCGGCGGGTGAGGGCCTTTACATAAGCGGAGTGAAAAGACTTGGTGTTTCGCTCGGTTCGGGCGGAGGGCTCGTGCAGGGTACCAGGCTCTCACTTGACGGTACACTCGCTCCGGGTGTAACGGTTCGTGGCGCGATAACCGACGAGAGTCTTCCACTTGGAGCCGCGTCGTCCGAGGCCGTGTCGGAGCTGGACAGAGTGAACCTGATGGTCGAGGGAAGGGCATGGACCGCGGAACTGGGTGACATGGAACGGGAGAGGACGGGCGATGGCCTTACTCCCCTGCGCTACAGGAGGAGCCTCAGCGGTTTCGCCGGAACGGTTTCTCCCGGCGACGCCCTGACTGGAGGCATGGGCTACGGTATCACAGGGGCCAGGCGCTACCACACGGTCTTCCTGACGCAGGAGGGGGTTCAGGGACCGTACTCCTTCGCGCCGTCGGGCGTCACCCCCGGGAGCGAGAGGGTATACCTCGACGGGGTGCTCCTCAGCAGGGGAAGCTCCGCCGATTACACCGTGGATTACCCGGGCGGAAGGCTCACATTCACTGCTGCCCGGCTTATCCGCAGGGACCAGCGGGTCGAGGCCACCTGTTACCGCGAGGGCGACGGGTTCCGCCGGGGAGTCATGACCGGAGCGGTCTCCCTGGATTCCGGGGATTTCGGCATCGAATCCGGCTTCTTCCGTGAGGGTGACGACACAGGCTCACCCCTTGGGTTCGTGATGAGCCCCGAGGCGGAGGAGGTGCTGAGGAACGCCGGTGAGAACCCGGCGGACGCCTGGCTTTCCGGCGCTACATTTCTTGGTGAAGGCGAGGGTTCGTACGGCGTTGACAGCCTGGGGCATTACGTCTACCTGGGACCCGGGGGCGGGGAGTGGGCGGTCACGTTCCAAAGGCCGCCCGAGGGCCCGGGTGATTATGTGTACGACTCGGTCACCGGTGGTTACAGTTGGGTTGACGAGGGCGGGGGAACACACCTTCCCAGGAAGTACATCGACATCCCGGCCATGAGGGAGCTGGGCGGTGTCGCTCTCCACGGGGGGTACGGCGCGCTTTCGGCTGAAGTGTCCGGCTATGTCTCGAAGCGGGAGGGGAACCTGTTCAACAAGGCCGGGACCACCAGGGAGGGCTCCTTCGTCTCCAGCGAGCTGGTCTTTGAACCCTGGACGGACGGCCCCGGTTTGTTTGCCAGGGGACGGATGGTGTCCGGCGGCTTCTCGTTCCCGGACGAATCCGACTCCGACAACGATCTGTCCCGGTGGCTGCTTCCGGCCGGTTTCACTGGGAACGATTCATACGCCCAAGCCGGGCTTGCTTCTGAGAAGGCGAACCTTTCAGCGGGCAAGCGGTTCCTGTCCGACGGCGGTTCAGTGGAGATCGTCGAGACCGATGCCGTCCTGCCCCGGGAGCACCTCACCCTTGAGCTTACGGGCAAGGCTGGCCGAAGGGCGGGGGCTCTTGAACTGATCGACGGAAACAGGGTTTCCGTCGGTTCGAACCTTTCGTACAGGGCCGGAGCTTTCACGCCGTTCTTATCCCTTTCCACAGCCAGGGAGTCCTGGGTCGACAGCCTCTCGGGATGGCTTCACGATGGGGAGGTTGGAACCCTTCTGGAAAAGGGTTCGTGGGATTTCAGGGTCTTCGCCGGAGGGGCTCTGGACCGCCGTGGCGGAACCGGCCTTCCGGACAGGATCGCCAGGGCCGGGGTTTCAGGGGGGGGCAGGGGCGCGTCATGGAGCATGGACGGCACCTACAACCACTCCACGAGCTGGTTTCCCGCGGGGGGCCTCAGCAGGGCCGACGCGATCACGCTCGGGCTCTCGCTGAACGGGCCGGGCTGGTGGTCGCACACCGACTACTCCGCGGGAGGATATCTGGGCAGGTCCGTTGAGATCATCTACACATGGGTTGGGGAGGGGAACGGCGAGTACAGCTACGACCCGGAAACCGGGGAGTACTACCCCGACCCGGGCGGTGAGTACGACAGGTCCTTCCAGTCCGGCGAGGGGGAGGAAAAGGTTCTGGAGTGCGGATTGAAAAGCTCGGGGTACTTCCGGGGCGAGGGCGTGGGTCTGGACGGAAGCCTGATCCTTGAAGCCTCTGACCCTTACGACAGGCTGAAAACGTTCACACTTGCGGGAGCGTTCGACTCCGAAAGCCCGGGGGAGTGGTCGGTATCTCTTTCTCCCTGGCTTTCCTGGGAGGAGGGGGTTCTTAGAAGGTTCACGCTCAGGCTCTCCGCCTCCGATCTTCGGGAAACCCTCAGCGGTTCCGGCCGGAGAAGGAGTACGGAACGCTCAGCCCGTTTGACGCCCCTGCTCCGCCTTCACCGGGTGATGGAACTGGAGCTCTCCGGCAGGGTTTCCAGAAAGGACGACGACCTCTACGGACCTAGAAGCATCACCGGTCTGCTCGTCTCCGCAGACCCCAGGTATCTGCCGACACCGGGGATAACCGCCGGTGTCGAGCTGTCCGCGGACAGCAGACGCGAGAGTTCCACCCTCCTTTCCGAGACATCCTTTGGCGTGCGCCCCCATCTGTCGGTCAACACCGGTGGTTGGATCACCAGCGCTTCATACTCAGTATCCATGATTCCCGGTGAGGGAGACCTTCCTTCGTGGTTTTTCGATGGCGTCAACCGGGGTGTGACCCTGGACGGCAGCGTCAACGCCGGCAGGAACCTGGGCCGCTGGATACGTCTTTCGCTTTTCTTCCGGGGTCGGCGCCCGGCTGGCGGGGAGTGGACCCGCACCGGGGGTCTGGAAGGCACGGTGTCATTCTGAACGCCCTTTTTCCACTGGTTCTGGAGGCAATGGCCACGGTCGGTTTCTCGGGTTCGCCCCCGTTTCCACCGCAGGGCATTGAAGTTGAAGCCACCGACGCCGCCCTTTCCGACCTGAGCCAGGACATACTGGTCTGGTACCTCTCCATGGGGTACCCCTTCGCTTCCGCCGGGATGTACTTCTCCTCCCCCGACACCCTCATGGTCAACCTGGTACCGGGAAGAAAGGCTTCCCTGGAGGGAGTCCGCTTTCCTGAAGGGATGCGCACAAGGCCGGGTCTTCTTCTCAGGCGGCTTTCGCTCGAGCCCGGCGACCCCTACGATCCCGAAGCCGTTTCCCGGTGGCTTGACGCGCTTGATCGGCTGGATTTTCTGGAGAGCGTTGGTATTCCCGAGCTCTACCTTGGTCCCATGGGCGACATTGTACTCTACCTGCCAGTTTCCGAGGCCAGCCCCGGCTGGTTCTCGGGAGGCGTGTCGTACGGTGAGGCCTCGGGCGTTCTGGGTGGAGGTGAACTGGTTCTGTCAAACCTTTTCGGCGGCGGACGGAGGCTTTCGCTTTTGGCCCAGGCAACGGGCTTCGGCATCGACGGATCTTTTCTCTACAGGGAACCCTGGCTGTTCGGAACGCCGGCGGGGTTCAGCGTGTTCCTCAGCCAGGAGATACCCGACTCGGGAAGCGTGAACCGCCGCTGGGAAACCCTTCTCTTTTACGATCTTGGGGGGCTTGAAGTCTCTGGTGGTGGTGGTTCATGGTCGGGATGGCCGGCGGGAGAAGAAAGGCAGCGTTACGATTACGGAGAGGTCGGTCTGACCTGGGACTTCACGGGAAGGGTTCCCCAGGGAAGAAAAGGTTTCTCCGGAACCATGTCCACAACCGGCGGCACGGCATCCGACCCGGGTTCCGACTCTCTGTCGACCTGGTTCATGGCCACGGGTGAGGGTTCGGCGTCTTTCACGGCCTTTCGCGGCGCCTTCGGGTTTGGTCTGGGTATCAGGGCGGGAGGTATTCTGCAGGGTGAGTGGCTGTCGTCGGGACTCTGGAGGCTTGGGGGTTATGGAACCCTCAGGGGGTACCCCGAAAACGTTTTCAGGGCTGGCGGATGGGGCGTGGCCTCTCCCGAGTTGTCTATCGGTGAGACCGCCACAAGGCTGTATGTCTTCTCTGACATCGGGTTGGTGGAAACACTCGAGGGGATTGAGAAGCCGGTTTCCCTGGGAGGCGGTTTGAGGGGAGGATCGGGCAGGCTCAGGTACGACGCCGGGGCGGGTTTCCCCGTTGACCTTGGACCGGGTGATGCCCGGTTCTACCTGTCCGCGCTTTACTCGATCTGAATCGCCATACCCAGCCGGGTCATCTCCTCTTCAAGCTTCGTTTTGTGTTCGGTACCGCCAACGGTCATGCCTTGCTCGGCGATCCCTTTGCATGCATCTTGGTAGACCGTGAGGGTCTCGTCCTTCATGCCCCGGGCCAGGAGAATCCTGGCGTGAAGGAACCTGATGCTGACCGCGGTTTGCGGATCGCCCCCCGCCACGGCGAGGACCTCGGCTTCACGTACCAGGGGCAGTGCCTTGTCCGGTTCGCCCCGGACCAGATGGACCTGCGCGGCCCCTGAAAGGGTGTTGGCCTGCCCGATGATGCTTCCGGCCCTCTGATGCATTCTGTTGGCCCTTGAGAAGTATAGCCCGGCTTCGTCCAGGGCTCCGATCCCCAGTTTCATCGCTCCGAGGCCGGTCAGGGCCGCTGCCATCAACCTTGCGTTGCCCGTGTTTTCGGAAGTTGACAACGATTCCATGTAATGCGCCTCGGCCTCGTCGTATCGCCCGAGTATAGTGAAGATGTTCCCGATGCTTTGTGTGAAAATGGCAATCATTTTCGTGCTTCCCAGGTGCCTGGCGATCTCCAGGGCTTCGTGCAGGGCTTCGAGGGCCGGCGTCAGCCTTCCCGACCTGGCAAGCATACTTCCGGTGTTTCCCAGTACGCCGCACAGTCCCTGGCTGTTTCCGATTCTGCGCTGGATCTCGGCAGCCGCTGTCGAAAGCTCGATTCCCTCGTCCTCCCGCCCCGTGCGCAGGGCGATGATGGACAGGGCTTCCAGGAGGGTAGCCTTTAGTTTGAGGTTTCCGCCGAAACGTTGAGTGTCGAGGGCTTTGCGGCAGAGCTCCTCGGCTTTGACCGTATCTCCGGCCAGAAGCCTCGTTACGGCCAGGTTGCCCAGAATGCACTCCATGAGCCGAGGATTCTGGTCAACGAGTTCCAGAGCCTTGTCCTGGTACTCCCTGGACTTCTGCATGTTCCCCGTCTCGGCGAACAGCTTGCTGAGCCTCGATAGGACAATTGCCATGGTCTCCCCACCGGGTTCCGAATTCTGAAGTGTCTTCTCAAGAAGGGCAACGGCTGGAAGGTTTTCGCCCGTTTCCGCCAGAATCCTGGCCTTTGTGAGTAGAAGCCCGGGAATATCTGAAGGGCGCGCAAGGGAAAGCGCCCTGCCGAAAATGTCAAATGCTTCCTTAAAACACCCCTTGTTCGCTTTCAGTGTGAATTCCGCCAGAGCAGTCCTGCGTGCCGTTTCAGGGTCGAAGGCGCCAAGGGGCCACTCCTTTATGCGATCAAGCAGATGGAGCCCGCCTTCACAGTCGAGCACTGAAACCATCTGTTCAAGGGCCACCAGTGCCCAGGGAAGTGCGTCTTTGTACATACCGGCACTGGCGAAGTGATTGGCCGTTTCCAGGGAGCAGGGTTCTTCCGGGCGGGGAGTGCGGCCTTCCGCAAGGAAATCAGCTGCGATCCGATGGATCTTTCCGGCGTTTTCCGATGTCAGGAGGCTTTCCGCCGCGCCCGCCATCTGGCTTCCCTTGAAGTGGCAGTAATGGCCGTGTCCGGTGAGGAAACCGGCAACGGCAAGCCCCTCCAGAACAGGTTCGCCATCGGAACCCCATAAGGATTCGTGTACCCGCAGGAAGAGGTCCCGTCTGAAGCTTCGACCAAGAAGCCCGGCCAACTGCAGGCCCGCCCGCAATTCACCGGGAAGGCCCGCCATCCTGTTGTGAAGAACCGCTTCGACCGAGGGAGGAATGTCTGTGAGTTTACGCAGCAGCCTCCATACCCCGTCCTCACCTTTGGCAAGAGTGCCCCGGGAAACCATGTACAGAAGTGTCTGATGGACGAACATGGGGTACCCAAGGGTCGATTTGTGGAGGGAATACGACAGGGAGTCGACAAGCCCCGCCTGCTTGACGCCTTCAAGAGCGTCATCCACAAATGACATTATCTGGGCTCTGCTCATGGGTGAAGGCCTGACGATGTTCAATCTGTTCACCGGTATCTGTTCGGGAATGCGCTCACCCACCAGTATGAAGAAGAGCGACAGCCCTTCCGGAGGCATCATCAGCAGCCTTGAAAGAACCTTCAGGGATGACTCGTCGGCGCAGTGAACATCACGAACGAGAACGATGGCCCTTCTGCTCGTACCGGCAAGTTCCCTCAGGGCGCCTGCGAGCCAGATCGGCAGATGCTCACCACCCGGCCTCGCCCTCTCGCCCCCGATGACGAACCACATCCCCATGGGAGGTTGTCCCTCCTTGTTGAAGCCGCTGCATATCACTACCCTTTCCGACCCGCGGGCAATGCATGCCGCGTACTCCTCGGCGAGCGTGTTCTTCCCGAGCCCGGGCTCACCGATGATGGCCACACCCCATGACGCCCCGTCACCCTCTTTCAGAAAACACTCCCATGATGCCGTCATGCTTTCGTACAGAGGGTGGCCGGAAGCGAAAGCCGGGGAACCTACCGGATCCTTCCTGGAGGATGGCCGCATCGCCCTCAGATCCCCTGCAGCTGACTCGAAGTGTTCCCAGTTCCACTTGTCACCCGACATTCCGGCGACTTCCGGGCAGGCAAGAATCCAGTCGGTTTCGGCGGCTTCTTCCAGCGACGCGGATAGACCGAAGGTCGCATCGTTGGAGGGTCCCCAGCCTATCCCGGCGCTGCAATGAACTTCGATGCCCTTTTCCCGAAGCGCTCGGGTGAGGCTTCCGAACTTCTCCACGAGTTGAACCGCGCACTCCACGGACTGCAGACAGTGGCGCACAGCGTACCGTCCGGGGGCGAAGACCGCGGTAAGCCTGGCGCCGTCGAAGCCTTTGACCTCTCCGTCGAAATCGTTCACCGATCTGCGGAGTTCGGTGAAAAGCGAATCGAGGTAGCTCCGGACCACTGGCGGATCGAGCACGTTGATAAGGCCGTCGAGACCGTCGGCCCTGAAAGTCAGAACGGCGACCTTCCGGTTATCTACTGGGACCTTCAAAGGTTTTGGAGATAACTGCCGGTCTCCGGAAGAAACCCGCTGGTGCGCAGCTTCGCTACTACTGCGGCGGGTTTCTTCAGCTGGCATACTTGCCCCTCACAGAAGAAACCCTCTGATACGTCGCTTCGCGGCTACTGCGGCGGGTTTCTCCATTGGATGTACCCTTGTCATGAGAAACCCGCTGATACGTCGCTTCGCGGCTACTGCGGCGGGTTTCTCCACGGGATGTACCCTTGTCATGAGAAACCAGCTGGCGCGTTCCGTCACACCGGCCCCCCTTTTAAGTGATGCGACATCGGGAATGTAGCTAATAGACAGGCACATGTCATGGGCTGTAAACTGGCAGCGCATTGACGATATGAATATATGTTGATATGCTCATGGCATGGAGCGGATCTTTCACGCACTGGGCGACCGAAACCGGCTCAGGATCGTTCTGATCCTTTCGCGGGGTCCACTTTCCGTGGGTGAGATAGCCTCGGTTCTCGGGCTTTCCCAGTCCAACGCCAGCCATCATCTGAAACAGCTCACCGACGCGGGTATAGTTCGCCGCCGCGGTGAGAGGGGCTGGGCTTTCTACGGGATCAATCCCGATGAGCCCATCGTATCAGGGCTTCTGAAAACATTGTCTGAGAATCGCGAGGCGCTTTCCTGTTCCGGGGCCGACCTGAGAAGGCTCTCTGCGCTCTACCGCGAGAGGCAGAACAGGTCAAAGGAGTTCTTCGGCGCCCTGGGCGAACAGTGGAACCTCGTGAGGGAAAGCCTTCCCCCACTCGATGTCTACCGTGATGCCCTGGCTGAAACCCTGGGCAGCCCTGACACCCTTCTGGAGATCGGTGTGGGAGCCGGCCACATGATCCCTTTTCTGACCGGTGTGTCGGGAAAGGTCGTGGGCGTCGACAACTCGCCGGAAATGCTTGATGCAGCAGCCAGAGCAGCGAGGGAGAAGGGGCTGGCGTCCCGTGTCGATCTGAGGCTCGGTGAGGCCGAGCACCTGCCTCTGGGCGACGGCTCGGTTGATGCGGCCATCATGCACTTCATGCTGCATCACGCGGGAAATCCCGCAGAAGCCCTGCTTGAAGCCTCAAGGGTCATCCGGGGCCATGGCAGGCTTGTTCTTGTTGAGTTCACGGGTCACTCCTCCGATTCCTTCCGCCAGCGTCACGGTGATCTCTGGCCGGGGTTCCCGCCCGAAGAGATCCTGGTCTGGTGCCGTGATGCCGGTCTGACCCGGAAAGAGACCAAAGTGTTCGAAGAGCATTCGATGATGATCCTGTCATTCGAGAAGGGAGAACCTGATGCGCGCTGAGAACGATTTCCGTGTGGCTGATCCTTCCCTGGCCGGGTTCGGTCAAAGGGAGATAGCCATCGCCGAACACGAGATGCCCGGCCTGATGGCCATCAGGCAGAACTACGGCCCCGCGAAACCGCTTTCCGGCCTGCGTCTTTCGGGGTCGCTTCACATGACGGTGCAGACCGCAGTGCTCATCGAGACACTGCGTGAACTCGGAGCCGATGTGAGATGGGCCAGCTGCAACATCTTCAGCACGCAGGACCACGCGGCGGCGGCTATTGCCGCTGCTGGTGTGCCCGTGTTCGCCTGGAAGGGCGAGACCCTGGAGGAGTACTGGTGGTGCACCAGGATGGCCCTGACCTTCGGGGTGGGCATGGGTCCTCAATTGATCGTGGACGACGGCGGAGACGCCACCCTGATGATTCACGCGGGCGTCGCCCTCGAGAAGGAGTACAAAAAGACCGGAGTGCTGCCGGCGGTTGGCGACGGCCCGGAAGACCTGCGCCGGATGCGGGAGAACCTCATTAACGGCCTTTCCCATGATGCACAGTTCTGGACCAGGACGGCCCATGGCATGATCGGTGTCAGCGAGGAGACCACCACAGGTGTGCACAGGCTTTACAGGATGCTCTCCGAAGGGCAGTTGCTGTTCCCGGCTTACAATGTCAACGACTCTGTCACCAAGAGCAAGTTCGACAACCTTTACGGTTGCCGCGAGTCCCTGGCCGACGGGATCAAGAGGGCTACCGACGTGATGGTCGCGGGAAAGACCGTGCTCGTCTGCGGTTTCGGCGATGTGGGCAAGGGTTGCTGCCAGAGCATGAGGGGCTTCGGGGCCAGGGTCCTCGTGACCGAGATCGACCCGATCTGCGCCCTTCAGGCTGTGATGGAGGGCTACGAGGTCACTACCGTCGAACTCGCGCTTCCCGAGGCGGACATCTGCGTCACCGCCACAGGCAACCGGGACGTTATAACCGCCGGGCACATGAGCCGCATGAAAGATCAGGCAATAGTCTGCAACATCGGCCATTTCGACAACGAGATCCAGGTGGACGCGCTGGAGGCGCTTCCGGGAATAAGGAAGGAGGAGATAAAGCCTCAGGTTCACAGGTTCGCATTTCCCGACGGCCACTGCATCTACCTTCTCGCCGAGGGCAGGCTTGTGAACCTCGGCTGCGCAACGGGGCACCCCAGCTTCGTCATGAGCAGCAGCTTCACCAACCAGTGCCTGGCTCAGATCGCACTGGTTCGCGAGAAACCGGGTGTTGGGGTCTACGTTCTTCCGAAGAAACTCGATGAGGAAGTGGCCATGCTTCACCTTCAGAAGCTCGGGGCAAGGCTGTCCCGACTCACCCCCGAGCAGGCCGACTACATAGGCGTGCCGGTGGACGGACCCTACAAGCCGGAGACGTACAGGTACTGAGAAAGGCACGTGAACTTGTTCACAGCAACATTCGGTTTTTCTCACTCGCTGTTTGATATGAGGGGCAACGCGTTATGCGCTGTGCGTAAATCGGTTGCCCCGCGCTCTTGACGAACTACCTTTCTTGTTGTCTAATCTTATCTTACGGCATCTTTGACATTCCAGTGTTGAACATTCAGTAGGGCGAACAGAGCCGGAAGGGGCTTACAATGTCAGACAGGATCAGGGTGCTGCTGGTCGACGATGATCCGGACTTCATCGAAGCCAACAGCATCGTACTGGAAGCCGTGGGCTTCCAGGTTCTCACAGCCGCGAGCG
>JAWOHL010000084.1:0-6566 GCA_046485185.1 Candidatus Fermentibacteraceae bacterium | reverse complement strand
TCCACCAGCGGCAGTATCAACATCACCGCCAGCAGCCTGTTGACGGTCAATGAAAAGGTCGAGAGTAACGGCGGCGGCAACATCACGCTGACAGCAACCAACGACAGCGACGATGACGACGATCTGGTACTCAACGCCCAGGTGATCACTTCCGGGGGCCACGGCAATATCGTACTCGATGCCGGCCACGATCTGACCGTGAACGACAGCGTGGCCCAGGATGTGTCAGTGGCCGGCAACGGCACGATTACAGCAAACGTCGGCAACGTCACGACGCTTGGCAACAACGTTCAACTTGCCACGGGTGGCGGTGTGGCAACCTCGATCACGCTGAGCACCGACGATTTGGTGATCCAAGAAGCCGTGGCCGTTGTACTCAACGCGGGCGCCGGTGTGGTCACGATCCGCAACACGTCCCAACACCGCAAGATCAACCTCGGCACGCCCACTGCGGCCACCGACGACCTCGACCTGTCCACTGAAGGGCCCGGTAGCGGCCCGAAGAAGCCCACCAAAACGGGCACGAGTATAACATTTCATCGGCAAGACGGGCAACATTTGCCGAGTCGCACGATCTGGCCCGTTCAAGAACAGTGTTCAGAAGCAGTCTCAGGGACTGATGGTCGAGGTTGCCCGGATCGTCCCACAGGGGGAAGGGCACTCCACGCTCCATGTCCGAGGGCGAGGTTGACCAGCTGCCGTCGGGAACCTTCTCTTTCCGTCCCGGGAAGCGTTCGGCGATCTCGCCAAGTGTGGCGAGGCTTGCGCCGTCGCAGTCGGAAAGCGCGCCCAGAAACGGCTTCAGAAAGCCTTCGACAGCCCCGGGACGGTGGTGTCCGAACGTCTCTCCGTCCATGGCTATCACAATGTACGAATCCTGATTGCCCATCCATCCCCGCATCTCCTTTATCAGACGCCTGGCTATCAGACCGCCGTCGTCGCCGTGGAAGGAGATGAAGTTGCTCCAGAAGTTCGACCTCAGAAGCACCTTGATGCCGTTGTACTCTGGAATCCAGGCGGCGGGCGCCTCCCTGCCCGTGAAGACCCAGGGAACGTCGTCGGTGATGGTCCAGCGATAGCCCAGTCCGGCGAGGATCGACGCTGTCCCGCCGTCAAGCGCCATCTCAGGCGGGAACACCCCTTGGGGTTCGCCGAAGCCGGGGATCAGGCTTCGGTTGCCCTCGCCGTTTATCCTGAGCTGCCTCTCCACCTCTTCCGGAGGGATGAGGGGAAGCAGGGGGTGAAACGCACCGCTCTGTGTGAATTCGCATCCAGAGCACGCTCTGAGAAGCTCGAGGGTTTCAGGGCAGTAAAGGGCAAGCTGCTCAGTAAGGGAAAAATTAACGTTCACCGTCACCTTCGAGCATGATTCCCGAAAGAGCCTGAAGACGGGGTTGTAACACTCCGAATCGATCTTCCGGACTACCCTGGGATCCTGGGTGGGTGGCTGATAGAAATGCAGCAGCAGCCCCACAAGGTTGAGGTTCATGACCCCTCCTCGATCAGCACGGTGTCGCCTGTTGATATCCCAAGCAGTTCCCGGGCGGAACCCCCGGGTGCGGCAAGTTCGAGAAGCCCCTGGCTTCCTGGAACGAGAAGGATTGAGGCGCCGGGGGCGTCGTTCCGGTAGGTGGATGTGAAAACAGTCGGGAATCTGTCATGCCGTACCGACACGAAGCCTGGGCGGAACCCGAGGAGATGTTCCGGCGAAGCCCAGAGCACGCAGTTGCCGAAGTGGTCTACGTGGGCCACTGTGGTGGTGACCGTGCCGCCGGAACGCAAGGTTTCCCCCCTGGGCAGGGTTACCGGGTCGGCACAGGGTTCGAGAAAAGAAAGCCAGCCCGGATTGACAAGGAACCTGGCCGCCATGGGGGCAAACCAGTCACGGCCATGGAAAGTTGTTGAGGCGCCGGGGCCGGGCGGGGGAAGAATACGCACCTCATCCGCGTCGAGCCATGAGAGAAGACCGTTGTCGGGACCCACCACGATCCTCTCTCCCAGCCGGCATGCCAGCCCCCTTCTCCCGGTTCCCACGCCGGGGTCGACCACCGCCAGGATCACCGAGCCGTCGGGAAGCCTGGGAACCGAGGTCATGAGGTGGTACGCTCCCTGGTGAACTGAGCCCGGATTCACGGAGTGGGTCAGGTCGATCATGGTGACGCCCTCCCCGCAGAACGAGAGGACGGCGCCCTTCATCTGAGCCGTGTAGCCGTCGCAGGTTCCGAAATCCGACAGAAGGAAGAGAATGCCCGACATCACGCTACCTGTGTTTCACGATGACAAGGGTACGGTCATCCGCCTGGGGCGCCTGGCTGCCGTGGTTCTGGACCTCTTCGAGAACCTTCCTCACGATCTGTGTGGAACCGAGGTCCATGTGGCGCATGACCGCGGCTATGAGCCCCTGCATGGTGAATTCGTTGCCTTCGGGGTCCATTGTTTCGGTTATCCCGTCGGTGTAGAGCACCAGCACATCCCCAGCCTTCATCTCCAGCACGCCGTAGTCATACCGGACATCGGGTTTGAAGCCCAGGATAAGTCCGCCGGTGTCGAGGATTACTGTCTCTCCGCCCCGTTTGACAAGCAGGGGCGGATTGTGCCCCGCGTTGACGTAGGTGAGCCTTCCAGAATCGATGTTGAGCACCCCGTAGAAGAGCCCGATAAGCCCTGTCACCTGGGTACCGGTGAGCATTGCGTTGTTCACCCTGAACATGACCTCGCTTATGCTGAAAATGCTCTGGACATTGGCGGAGAGGCTTCCCTTGAGACCGGCCATGGTGAGCGCCGCAGGAATACCCTTGCCCGTCACGTCCGCCACGGCGAGCCCCAGGTTGTTACCGGAGAGGGTGAAGAAGTCGTAATAGTCGCCCCCCACCTCACGGGCGGGCCTGTAGTACGAGGCTATGTCGTACCCGTCGAGACTCGGGGGACCGGCAGGCATCAGGTCGTACTGGATGCGCCGGGCCGTGCTGAGTTCTCCCGCTATGCCTCCCCCGTTGTCCAGCCGTCCCAGGAACAGGTCGGGCATCTTGGCGCGCAGGGTGCTGCTGTTGGTTATGTCGGGGTGCCTGGTCACTATGCTCACTGCCGCAAGCCTCACGTCCTCGGCGGGATCGGTGAGGAGGTCGGCAAGGTGTTCCTCGAGCGCGGGGCTGTCAACGCACCCCAGGTGCTCGACCGCCCAGAGGGCCTCGAGGCGCACGGGGGCCGAAGTATCCCCAAGGGCTCTGGCTATGAGGGGCATCCTTTCCTGGGGGGAAAGGTTCACCGACCGGAAAAAACCTGAAAAAGTCCTGAGTCTCACGAACGAGTCGGAATCGTTGATCAGCTTTTCGGCGATACGGTAGCGTCTGGTCTCTTCGCGGCCCCAGAACTCGCCACCGGCCTCACCCGCCGCGGCTCTGACAGCCCTCTCCTGATCACCGGAAAGAAGCTCGAGCAGGACCCCGGTCTCTTCCGTGCAGAGCCCGAGCAAGCGGGCTGCGGATGCGACCGCTGCACGCACGGTGGGGGATGCGTCTTCCGCCAGGGTTCTGAGAGCGCCGCCTGCCTCGGGACCAAGGGAGTCCCGGTTCCAGAGAAGGAACCAGGGCAGTTTGGCCCTGGCCTCGACGCTTCGGCTCTCGAGTATCCTCTCGACAGCCCGCATGGAAACATCGGCAATGTCGGTACGTCCCGACGAGAGCAGCCTGCTGAGCGCTTCACGCCCCCCGAAAGCCTCATTGGAGAGGACTCTCACGATCACGGTGAGCTGGGCGTAGGGTTCGATGATCCGAAGGTACGGAAGCACCATCTCGGCCATGGGGCGGTCCTTTGGCATCTGTTCGGTGACTATCCTCCAGAGAGTGTGCCTCTCCTTTCGGTCGAGCCACTGGTAGTTCATAAGCAGGTACTGGGCGACACCCCTGCGGTCGGCATCGGGGATGTCGGCGATCATGGCCTCCCTGACCTCCCGGGATAGGTATCTTATGCGCGAGCCCAGCTGAAACGCCACCAGCGACCTGCCGCCGGCCTTCAGCCTCTGGATGAGAAGCCACAGGAGGTCCCCCACCTCGCCGGTGACACCCTCGAGCCTCCTGTTGGTCAGCCCCTGGGCAAGGAACCTGAGGTCCTCGGGGTTGCCCCTTTCCAGCGCGGCGTTGAGAACCTTCCGTTCCTGCGGGATCATGTCGGGAAACCTTCCGCCGATGTGAACCAGAACCTGGCGCATGACCTCGCTCGAGCCGTCTTCCAGGAGGGACAGGTAATATCCCCCGGGATCGTCGCCGACCGACCAGGTCTCCATGCCGTACATGAAGAACTGCCTCACAGCCGGTGACGGGTCGGACAGGATCATCTGAAGTATGTCCTGCATCCTTTCGTCCCTGCGGACCCAGTACATGGCCAGGCTTCTCGCAAGGACGACCCTCAGGTTTTCTGAACCCGATTCAACGATGAAACGGCAGAGTCCCAATGCCTGGCTGTCGAAACTCTTCCTGTCGAGGAGCAGGCTGTTGAAAAAGTCGCCCAGATTGGCGGGTTCGGTCTCACGCGATGCGGCAAAGAGAAGGGCCGCCTTCATCTCGGCGGAAAGGTCGCTGTAATGGTTGACAAGGGCGAAGCCCGCACGCCTGAGGGCCGATTCGTGGCTGCCCAGAAGGGTGTTGAACACCGCCTTTACCACCGGCGAGCCTTCCCGGCTGAGCTCCCGCGCTCCCCGGTCAACGGCGGCCATTATGGTGGTGTCACCTGCGCACAAATGCATCTCGCCCCGAAGCTCGAGCCTTCTGAAGGGGGTGTTCCCCTTGAATGCGTCGGAATCGGCGTACAAGGCCTCGAGCCTGGCAACTCCTGTGAAATCACCGTTGAGAAGCAGGCTGAGTCTCTCCCACGCCTCGAGCACCGCCCTTTTGAAAACCGACTCGGGAACGATGGGTTCGAAAAGGGAGAGCAGGATCATGGAAGCCTTTCCGAAGGGGTCCATCTCCCAGAAGCGGGCCATGGCCCTCTCACCCTCCCTGAGCCTCCAGGATCTTCTCTCGGCGGGTTTAGGAAGGATCAGGTGCTTATCGTCGAAGAGGCTGAAGACGGCCTCCATCTTCGATGACGATGAGGCTACGACCAGCCTTCTCCGTTTGTCGGTGGCCCTGGCCATGGTGGTTATGAAAACGTGCCACAGGTGAGCCGGGTAGTCACCGGCATACCTTCTCATGCTGTCGAGGTCGAAGAGGATGGCGCAGTCTTCAGGACCCCGGAGAAGGTGGTCAACCTCCCTGGCATTGACGTCCCCCTCGACCAGTTCAATGGGAAGCATGCCGGCCTGCGCCGACCTTGCGATGAGTATCCTGCCAAGGGTGGTCTTGCCGGAACCGAGCGGCCCCGAAAGGCACAGAAAGCCGTTTTCCTGAAGGATGGATTCCGCCTTCGAAAGAACGACAGGATCGAGGGTTTCCTCCCGAAGGTCACCCCATCCCGCAAGGAGCTCCCCGCCCGATGGGTAGGGAAGCTTGTCCCGTCTTACGGCGGAGATCCAGGATGCCACCTGGTTGGATACCAGTTGCCGGACCTCGTCAACGGTGTTGAAGCGCCAGAGCAACCCTTCACCCTCGAGACGGGTCACGACCCGGTCGGAGGACTCGATGGAACCCACGGCAATGGCTGCTATGGGCACTTTCCTGCGGTAATGCGAAAAATAGCAGTATCGGAGAGGGGCGGATGGTTGCCCGTTCAATACCATGAGCACCGCGTCCGGGGTGGGATCATCTTGGTGGACAACGATTTCGTCTGCCCAGCGCGGGGGCTGTATGCGGGCGACCTCGGATACCGCAACGCTGTCGGCGCCGGCGGGAAAAGGCGCTTTCTCGGTTATTACGAGCAGTCTGAAAACGCTGTTCATGAGGTGGTCAGGTAAGGGGCCAGATGAGGGTTGCCCTGGTTTTCCCTTCCGGAGTGAGGTCGAACTCCACCCACTTGGCCAGGTTCCTGGCTATCAGGATTCCCCTGCCCCTGTCGTCCAGAAGCTCGTTGCCCTCGCCGGGCCTGTGGCCGAGGTCACGGTTGGGCTGCCAGCTTCCGGTGTCCTCGATCTGAAAGCTGACCCTTCCCGGCAGGACATCCACCATTACGGTGAGAGGCAGTGCCGGATTCATGCGGTTGCCGTGCTTCATGCCGTTTCTTACAAGCTCCATGACGGCGATGGACAGGCTGGTCAGCTCATCGGGCAGAACTCCCCCGGCCATGCCCACGCTCTCCACGAATACCTGAACGGTTTCCATAGCTATATTTCGCAGCCGTAGATAGTCTTGAGGAAGCGCATTATCTTTGCGCATTTTTGAACTCCCATCCTGTAAGAACTTGGCTAGGCGGATTTCTTATTGGGAAGCAAATTGGGACCTCTGTTTTCGAGTTCATGCGGGTGCCACAATATGACGCACAAGATGACGATCATCAACAATTGAGCCAGATGTCCCAACTTGCTCACAGTGAACGAATGGGGACGAGAAATCCCAAGTTCCTCTCAAAGAAACTTGAGTGTGACATACAGTTGATCGTTCAAAAGATTGCACAAAAGGCGTGACAATCTTCGCCAC
>JAWOHL010000091.1:0-12387 GCA_046485185.1 Candidatus Fermentibacteraceae bacterium | reverse complement strand
CGACCGCGTGAGGGCGACCGAACCGTTCAGTTCACTTGTTGACAGCCTTTCGGAAGTGGCGGCAACCGAAGCCGCCCTGCGGGGGGAACTGATCGTCTTCCGCACGACGGGCCCCTTCGAGTGCCTGGTGAACACGCCCGAAGGGTACGACGGCACCGAAACCCTTCCGCTGCTGCTCGGTCTGCACGGCGTTGGGGGCACACCGGAGGGATTCATGCGCCTCTGGAACGTCGCGCGGGAGTTTCACTGCATCATGGCGGTCCCGCAGGCTCCGTACCCTTTCGACACGGGTGAAGGCATGGGTTACAGCTGGTTCGAGGACGGGTACCCGATGGCCAGCTCCCGTGACTACGTAATGGCTGTACTCGATTTACTGGAGGAAAGGTACAACATCGGTGAGGTGTACCTTTTCGGGTACTCGCAGGGGGCGGGAATGGCCCTCATGACCGGGCTTCACGCGCCGGGGCGGTTCAACGGGATAGCGCCTTTCAGCGGGTGGCTGCCCGAGGAGGTCACTGACCAGGAGATACAGGCGGCCGCAGGTCTTCCGGTACGCATCGTTCACGGAGAACAGGACGGCGCCGTTGCCTTCGACAACGCCATTCAGACCGTGTCGGTCCTTGCGGCTCACGACTATGACGTCAGACTGCTTCCGTTCCAGGGAGAACACCGCTTCGAAACCGGCCTGTTCCGCCAGGTTCTGGAAGAGTTCCTGGGGTCGGACGAGTAGTCCTTAAACTACTCTTGATTCAGCACATAGAGCCTTTGGAAGCCATCCGCGGGGTCGGCCTCCCACGCCAGGATGCCCCTGGGGGAGATGCTGAAAGTCCAGCTCCAGCCCTGTTCAGGGAAAGCAGCGTGGCTGACAGGGTTCCCCGAAGCGTCGAAGATGTCGAAGTAAGGTGTGTCGGAAGTGCCCCTCTGGACCCAGAGATTGCCGTCGGGTCCCACGCCCAGGGCCACCACCATGTTCCTGAAGGGTTCGGGCTCGAACTCGAAGGGCATGCCTCCCCCCATGTTCTGTATGTACTGGGTGACGTAAGCCTTTTCCTCGGCGATCTCCTCAGGGGTCTTGGGCACCGGCTCGAGGTCGAGCGAAGCCCTGAAGAACTCCTCACCCGATGCGTTCCAACCAATGATCCGGTACTCCTCACCGCTCTTTTCCGAGAAGTACACGGAGCCGGCGCCGTCGCCCTCGAGACAGAAGGCGTCGAGCAGGTCGGTGATGAACATTGACGGGTTTTCCATGAGGTCACCCGGGGTGGCGGTGAGGGAGTCCTCCCAGAGAACCGTGTCGAAATCCTCTTCACCAACCGTGTAGATGACGATGCGGCGGTTCATCAGGATCACTTCGTCGACCATGTCCGCGTCGATCTTGTACGACGCGAAAGTGCTGTCGGAAAGGGGAACGGACTGCATGGGAGGGTTCTGGGTCCAGTGGCTTATCTCGCGCTCCAAACGAAGGCTGTCGTCGAACACCACGAAGCCCTGCTTCATCATCTCGAGGACCATCACGTTTCCGCCGGGCATCTGGAAGAACTCCCAGGGCATGTTGAGCTCACCCGGGCCTCCGCCCCTCCTGGAAACCTGTGTGAGATAACCGCCCTCAGTATCGAAGACCTTGATGCAGGCGCTCTGCCTGTCCAGCACCAGCATCCTGCCGTCCTCCAGGATGATGGCATCCTGGATGAGGCCGAAGGTGCATGTGGAATCGCCAAGTTCCTCGCCAATGGACATTGCCACGGCAAGGGTGTCCACGGGCAGCGCGGATTCACCCGCCGAAGGCGCCGGGGGGGTGCCGCATGCGAAGAGGGCGAGAAGAACCGCTGAACTGATCCTTTTCATGATGATCCTTCCTGTTTCGAGTTCCCGTGTTCCGGATGTGATGAACAATATAGCGAAGCGGACGGCCTTCCACTGAAAGGCGTGTTATAATCCCCCGGAAAGAGGTGGAGAAAAAGCGATGAAACAGGCAATTCTGGGGTGTGGCAGATGGGGCGGCTTTCACCTGTGGTACGGCGCCGGGCTCGGGCACGCGATGTCGGGATGGGAACCCGCCGAAAGCGAACCCTTCCGCGAACTCGTTCGTACTCGAAAAAACGCCTTCCTCACCATCCCTGAAAGCGTTTTTCTGACATCATCCCTCACCGATGCCCTCCGGGGAGCGGAACAGGTCGTTGTCTCCTGTCCCGCCCAGACTTTCCGAAGCCTGGCCCGGACACTTTCCGGTCATGATCTTTCCTCGGCCGATCTTGTGCTGTGCATGAAGGGCCTCGAGTCGGGCACCGGAAAAAGGCTGTCCACAGTTGCGATCGAGGAGGGGGTCAAACCCCGGTCCATCAGCGCGTGGGTGGGTCCCGGGCACCCGCAGGAGTTCGTGAAGGGTGTTCCGGGGTGCATGATCGTGGCGTCGGAGGACGAGGCCGCGGCGGTCAGGGTTTCGGCCAGCGCGTCTTCCACTCTGATCAGGATATATCACAGCCGGGACCTTACGGGCTGCGAGATAGGAGCGGCGGCGAAGAACGTGATCGGGATCGCCGCTGGAATGCTCGACGGCAAGGGCATGACGGGTCTGAAGGGCGCCCTGATGGCCAGGGGACCCCAGGAGGTGGCCCGACTGGTGTCCGCGGCGGGCGGCGACTGGCGCAGTGTTTACGGGCTCAGTCACCTTGGCGATTACGAAGCCACCCTCTTCTCTCCCTGGAGCAGGAACAGGGCGTGGGGTGAGGCCTTCGTCAGGGGCGGCAGCGTGTCCGGCCTTGCTGAGGGGGTGCCCACCTGTGAAGCCCTTCTGATGCTTGCCCTTGAACTTGAAGTTGAGCTGCCCATAACCGGGATGGTATCCGGCATGATCAGCGGCAGGATAAGCTTTGAGGAAGCAGTTGAAGCCCTGTTCGGAAGGCCCAGGAAAGAGGAGTTCCCGGAAGTTCTCCGGTGATCGCCCGTGCCGCTTTGAAACGATCCGTTCCGAAAGTATCTTACCTTCTATGGGAAAAACTGCCTGCCTGCTCTGCATGGCCTTGATCGTCGGCGTTTCGTACGGCGAGAGCAACTGTCGTTACTTCTGGGTTTCCCGGGATGCGCTGGCCCACCCCGACTCCCTCGACAGGCTGCTGCAAAGGGCCGAGGCAGCGGGAGCCAACGGTCTTCTGGTACAGGTCGTGGGCAGGGGCGAGGCCTATTACCGGTCGGACATCCTCCCCCGTGCGCCCTATTCCGGTTACGACGACCCTCTTGCCTACCTCATAGCCAGGGCCAAACCCAGGGGGATGGAAGTGCACGCGTGGATCAACGCTTTTCTGGTGTGGTCCGCGCCTCGTGAGCCCTCCGACCCGGGTCACGTCTGGCACACCCACCCCGAGTGGTTCATGAGCCATGTCTCGGGAAGGTCGACACGTGACTTCATCGGAGGCGAAGCCGAAGCCGCCGGGATCGTCGGAGCAACCCTTTCCCCCGCGTTGCCCGAGGTGAGGGCGTTCATCGCCTCAATCGCACTCGAGATAGCTCTTAAGTATCAGGTCGAGGGCATTCACCTCGATTACATACGGTATCCGAACACGTCCTTCGGTTACGAGCCGGTGGCCGTGTCGATGTTCTTCAATGAAACGGGCATCATGCCTGCCCAGGCTCCCGACCTCTGGCAGGCCTGGAAGGCCGACCAGGTGACCATGACGGTCGAAACCGTGAGGTTCCGCCTGAATTCCGCGGCGCCCTCGACCCTGCTCTCCTGCGCGGTCATGGCAAACCCCGTCACAGCGTCGTCCGAGTTCGCAAGCCCCTGGCAGGACTGGCTTGCGCGGGGGCTGGTGGACTTCGTCTGCCCCATGGCCTACACCACGGACAGCAACAGGGCCCTCGAGCTCTCACGGTCAACAACCGCAGAGAGTTCCTCCGATGTGGTCTACGGTATCGCGGTTTACAACCAGAGCGTTCCCGGGGCGCTCACTGGAGCCTCCGAAGCCCTGGCCAGGGGAGCGGGGGGCGTTTGCGTTTACAGCCTGAATTCCCTTCCACCGGGGGGGGAAGCCGTGCTGCGGGAGTTCTGGGGAGCCGGTTCGCCCGAACACGAGTACGGGCCGCACCTCTTTCACATGGTCGTGGCGCCTTGAACCTGGGCGTGCTTTCCTCGGGTTCCAGCGGCAATGCGCTTGTTCTGGAACATGAGGGACAATGCATCTTCTTCGACGCCGGCCTAAGCGGTTGCGAACACCTGAAGCGAATGCAGCAGGCCGGTTTCGGCGCTCATTGCCCGCTGGGCCTTTTTGTCAGCCACGAACACGGCGACCACTCCCGGGGGGCGGGGGTGCTTGCACGAAAATGGAAAATACCGGTCTTTTCCACGAAGGGAACCTTTTTCGGCTCGGGGTTCAACCGCCAGAAGCTGCCCGCGGGAACCGAGAGGTACGAAAACGGCGACTCTATAACCCTCGGTCCATTCAGGGTGGAGACATTCCGCATTTCCCACGACGCCTCAGACCCCACAGGTTTCGTCGTGGAGGCCGGCGGCGTTCGGATCGGGATCGCCACGGATATGGGCGAGGCCGGGCCGCTCGTGCTTTCAATGCTTTCCGGCTGCGACGGGCTTGTCCTCGAGTTCAACCACGATCTCGAAATGCTCTGGGACGGGCCTTATCCATGGCCTTTGAAACAGAGGATATCGTCGGGTCTCGGCCACCTCAGCAACGATGACGCCGCGGCGCTGCTGGGAAGGATCGCGCACGGCGGGCTCAAGGTATGCGTTCTGGCCCATCTCAGTCAGGAGAACAATACTCCCGAGCTTGCGCTGGAAAGCGCCAGACGGGTAACAGGTGACAGGTTCGCTTTGGTCGCGGGCAGCAGGCATCACGCGCTGCCCCTGATACAGGTAGTGCAGGAGGTGTTTCTTTGAGACAGGCAATCCTCGCCACCGTGCTTTTTACGCTGGCGGCTTCCGCGGGGACCGCTGACCTTTACGCCGAGGTCGGCACGGGGTTCGCCATGGGAGGCTGGGGCGAAAGCTTTGGTCCGGGTTTCAATCTGGGACTGGGCGCTGACTGGAGGTTGACCTCCAAACTCAGGACAGGTGCCGGAGTCGATGTCTCCTCGTTCTCGCACAGCCATAACGGAGACGCGACGCTTTTCATGCTCAGACCCTCGATCCGGACGGCATTCTATTTCAACCCCCGCAGCGCGTCGTTCAACCCGGGCATTGCGGCAGCGTTCGGTATGTGCAGAACGGAACTGGAATCCGGCGGAGGGGTCGACACCCCAACCTGGGACCCGTTCTGGAGGGCGGGGATAAGGTGGGACCTCAGCATTGGCAGACCATGGCGCGCCAATCTCGGGCTTGACCTTGAAAGCGTGATGGCCCCCGAGAAAACCGGCGACACATTCAGACTTTCCATAGCCGTTTCCAGGGAGGTGGAGCTGTGAGAAGGCTTGCTCTGACGGCGATCGGCCTTGCGGTTCTGCTCACAGGGTGTGAGAGCAATCCGCTCTACTTCAGGCTCAGCGCCGACTATTACCCTGTTTCCATAACCGGCAGCGTCTGGGAGTACTCGGTTGAAGGCGGCGGCACACGGATAGTGTCGGTCGTCGACCAGGTCATAGTGGACCAGCGCCCCTGCTACAGGCTGCAATCCGGCGCCGGATACGACTATTGGATAAACGAGAACGGCCGTCTTGAACACTACGAAGACCGCAGGGTACTTTTCAACGGTTACGAAGTGCCGGTGTACCAGGCCTGGGTGACCTACCTCGAATGGCCACTGGCGGACGGGATGACAAGACGGGATTCGGCATCGGCACAGGCCGTGAGCCAGGGAATCACCCTCAGCCACACCTGGACACGGAACACCCTGGTGACAGGCCCCGAATCATCCCCCGACGGCACATGGGACAACTGCTACAGGGTTCATCAGGAGGAGACGGTGATAGACTGGGTGCAGACCGCCGGGTACGACCCCGACACAATCATCTCCACGCGCGACATCTGGCTGGCGCCGGATGTGGGAATGGTTGCCAAGGTGACGCCGGACAGCACCCTCATCCTCACGGTTTACACGCCGGGGCAGTAGCTTGAGCCAGGGAGCGCTCTTTTCGGTATTTTTCGGCCTGGTCTACTGCTACATAGCCCTGGCGCACAGGCACCGCGGTGTTGTGGTGTGGCTCGGGGCAGCCCTGGCCGTTCTTGTGAGTGCCAGGCTCGGGCAATCCGTAGACATCCCCGCACTCATGGCAGGCATCAACTGGAACGTCCTGCTGATCTTCGGCGGTATTCTCTTCATAGCCGAGGTGATGATCGATGTGGGCATCCCCGCCAACCTGGCGGGGCGTATAATCAACGGAAGCAGGAACTACGGATGGGCAGCGGTACTCATCTGCGCCCTTGCCAGCGTGCTCAGCATCTTCGTGGAAAATGTGGCCACGGTCATGATCGTGGCCCCCATTGCTTTCGAGGTGTGCAAAAAGCACGGTGCGAACCCCGTGCCCCTTCTGGTGGGCATAGCCATCTCAAGCAACCTTCAGGGGACCGCAACCCTGGTGGGCGACCCGCCAAGCATGATCCTCGCCGCCAGCGAGAACATGGGATTCAATGATTTTTTCTTCATGCTGGGCAGACCGGGCATCTTTTTTGCGGTGCAGGCCGGGGCGTTGGCGTCCTTTGGCATCCTCTGGAAGCACCTGGGCAGGAACAGGGATGCGGTGCCCAGGGTCAGGGTGACCCCCGTGGTAAGCTGGATACCCGTTTACATCCTTGCGACTGTCATTGTCGGGCTTGCGGTCATCAGCCTTTACGAAAGCGGAGTCGGGGCTACGGCGGGTCTGCTCTGCGCGGGAGGCGGAGCCCTGTCGGTCGTATGGTACGGCATCTACAGAAGGGGAAGGTCCACTCCCGGCGCGATGGAGAGAACACCCTGGAAGCTTGTGAAGGCGTTCGACCTCGACACCCTGTTCCTTCTCGGCGGCATCTTCTTCATGGTTGCTGCCCTGGACGAGTACGGGGTCATGGAAGTCACGGGAGCCTATCTGGCGGGGGTGGCTGGCGAAAGCCCCATCACGGCGTACCTGATGATCGTCGTGGGCAGCATGCTGATCAGCGCCTTTATCGACAATGTTCCCTTCGTTACTGCCATGATCCCCGTAACAAGGGCTCTTGCAATGAACATGGCCGACTCCGGGGGTAGCCATCACTACCTGGTGTTCGGGCTTCTCATCGGGAGTTGCCTTGGTGGAAACATCTCCCCGGTGGGAGCCAGCGCCAACATCGTGGCCGTGTCGCTGCTCCGTAAGCAGGGGCACAAGGTTTCGTTCTGGGATTTCACAAGGATAGGCCTGCCCTTCACATTGGCTGCAACCGCCGCGGGAGCGCTTTTCATATGGCTGTTCTGGCACCCCTGAGCTTCCACTGGCCGGGCGAGACCCTGATCTCGAGGGTCAGGCTGGTTTCTGCGCCGGAAGAGGCGGAATCCCGGTCTGACCTTCTTGTAATCGATTCGCGGGTGGAAACCCTCTGGGGCGCAAGACTTCTGTGGAACACGCCCAGAGTGGTGATCCACGGCGGCGAGGAGTGCAAGACCCCACACAACCTCCAGAAGCTATGGAAGGCCTTTTCCGAAGAGGGAATCAACAGGGAGAGTAAGGTCTGCGTGGCGGGGGGCGGTTCGGTGTGCGACCTGGGCGCCATGGCCGCCTCGACCTGGATGCGGGGGGTACGGCTGGAACTGATTCCCACAACCCTGCTCTGCATGGTGGACGCGTGCCTGGGCGGAAAGACCTCCCTGAACGCCCACGGTGCCAAGAACCAGGTCGGCACCTTTCACCCGGCTGAAGACATAACGATTTGCAGCGCATTTCTATCCACCCTTCCGGAACGCGAGCTTCTGGCCGGCTTCTCCGAGGCCGTGAAAACAGCACTGATAGGCGATCCCGGCATAACCGACTGCCTGAGAAGCCGCGATTTTGACGGTGCTGTCTTCCGCTGCCTCTCCGTGAAGGGGGGCATCGTTCTCAAGGACCCTCACGACAGGGGGATCCGAAGGGTCCTGAACCTCGGGCACACGCTCGGGCATGCGCTCGAGATGCTTTTACCCCTTTCCCACGGCGAAGCGGTGGCTCTGGGCATGCCCGCAGCGGCCAGGATGGGCGGAGGGGAAACTTTTGCCATTGAGATCGCCCACGTGCTTTCCTCATTCGGGCTGCCAGTTGTACTGCCCCGGCCGGTTTCCACGGGCGAGGTCCTGTCACTTATCCGCCGGGACAAGAAAACCGGATCAGCGGGAAGAACCTGGGTCGTGCCGCGGGGATGGGGTGACTGCAGTCTTGTGGCAATTCCCCCTGAACGCGAGAAAACACTTCTCGAAGGGGCGCTTAGGGTGATCAGGCCGTGAAGGCAGCGAAAAAGGCCTCTTTCTGGGAGCACCTCGAAGAGCTGCGCAGACGGATATTCATCATGCTTGCCGCCCTTGTTCTCACCACGGTTGTTGCGTTCGTGTTCTCCGAACCGATCATGCGTGTGGCCACTTCACCAGCGGGAGGAACCCTTCTCGCCCTGTCCCCCGCCGAGGCCGTGACCGCAAGCCTCAAGATGTCTCTGGTGGCGGGAGTCATCGCGGCGGCCCCCGTGGTCTTCATGCAGATATGGGCTTTTATTGCCCCCGGGCTCTACAGGAACGAAAAAAGGGGCTTCCTGACAGTTGTAGTGGCGTGTCTGCTTCTTTTCACGGCGGGCGCAGCCTTCGGATGGTTCGTAATGCTCGAACCAACTCTCATGCTCTTCCGGAGCTTCGAAACAGGCGTGATACACGGAACCTGGAGCGTCAGCGGCTACACGAGCTTTCTTGGCACGTTCATCCTGGTCTTCGGAGTGGCCTTTCAGCTTCCCCTGGCCATCATGATCCTCACCAGGCTGGGAATAGTGTCGCCGGAAACTCTGGGAAAGGCCAGAAGGCACGTTGTCGTGGCTCTTCTTGTTATCGCCGCCGTTCTCACGCCGCCCGACCCGGTCACCCAGGTCATCCTTGCGCTTCCCCTTTATGCGCTGTTCGAACTCAGCCTGCTTCTCGCCAGGTTAACCGGGAGAAGAAAACCCGGCCACTGACCTTTCGGCTCCGATCTTCTCGAGCCAGTAGCGGGCCGTGGCCGCGAGGGACTCTTCCAGCGGCACTTCCGGGCTGAAGCCCAGGTGCGCCCTTGCCCTTCCGGTATCGGCCCTGATCCAGGGAACACCTGCGGGGCCGTCCCGGGTGATGACCTCGGGGGAGATGCCCATGGCTCTGGCAAGAATACCCAGAACCCGGGCGCCGGTATGGCACACGCCCGAGCCAACATTGATGACCGGAGGGGGGTCATGAGCCAGGGCGGCGGCGAGAAACGCACGGGCGGCGTCGCCCACGTCGAGATAATCCCGTCCCGTATGCAGGGGACCGGTAATAAGGGGTCCGGGCTCGAATCCCAGGGCGATCCCGGCAAGCTTTCGGGCCAGATCGGGAACCAGCATTCCGGTGGGCTGCCCCGGACCGGTGACGTTGAAGAGGCGCAGAGCAACACCCCCGTAAAGCTCCCGTTCCCGGGAGAGCATGCTGCTGCCGTAGGCCGAAACGGGCGAGGTCGGGTGTTCTTCGTCCACTGTGCCGTCCGGGGTGCGGGGCGCCCCGTAAACGGCGCAGGAAGATGCCAGGACGAATCTTCCCGTATCAACGGCCCCGACCAGGTTTGCAGTTCCCTGCACGTTCACCCGGATCAGTTCGTCGGGGGATGCCAAGGGCAGCCCCGCCAGGTGTATCACGGCATCGAAGTGAAGCCCCGAAAGCGCTTTGAGAAGTGCTTTCTCATCGGTTACATCGCAGAGGATGTGTCTTCCCGGAAGGGGTGTCCTGTCCAGCGTTGTAACATCGATTTCCGGTGCGGCCTTTCTGAGCACCGCGCCGCCAAGAAACCCGGCAGCCCCAGTGACAAGGATGTTCAAGCTCAGTCTTCCGGCATGTAGAGGGAGGCGTTCTTCTCGAACTCAGCCTGAGCCGCGGCGTAGTCTTCGGGGTTGCCGATGTCCAGCCAGCGGCAGTCCGGGTTCTCGCAACGGACGGTTTCCCCCCTGGAGAGCAGGGTGGTGACAAGTTCGGGAAAGTCCATGTGAACATTCCGCGGTATATGGTCGAGAACCCGCCGGGACACCCCGTAGATGCCCATGCTCACGTCGAAGGTGTACGAGGGTTTCTCGTTGTATCCAGTGACCCTGTCGCCCTCGCGGGAAAGAACGCCGAGGCTCAGGCAGACCTTCCGGGTGTGGGCCGCCACCGAGAGCGCACACCGGCTGTCCACATGATTGCTGAAGAAACCCGAGAAGTCCATGGTGGTGAACAGGTCGCCGTTCAGGACAAGGGCGTTCTCGGGAAAATCATCGATCAGGCCAAGGGGCGCCGCAGTTCCCAGAGGCTCTTCCTCCCTGATCCAGCAGAACTCCATGCCCATGCGTATCAGCGGGTGCTGGTGAAAGTATGCCCTGAGAAGTTCGGACAGGTGCCCGGTCGCAAAGATGAGGCGCCGGAAACCGGCGGCGTGGAGCTGTCTGACAAGTATCTCCACCACGGGAAAATCACCGATGGGAACCAGTGGTTTCGGGAAGAACGCGGTGTAGGGTGCCAGCCGGGTTCCCCTGCCCCCCGCGAGAATAACGGCCGTGTTCATGTCACGTACCCCCGAAGAGGGTAGAGGTCGGGATGGTTCCCGATCCACTCCGCAGTGATCCGAAGGCCATCCTCAAGGGAGACCAGGGGCTTCCAGCCCGTGAGCCTCTCCGCAAGGGCCGCCGATGCCACGAGACGCATGACCTCACCGCCCGTGGGTCTTCTTCTTTCCTGCGTGGAGCGTATTTCGATGCCTTCACGGCCGAGTATTCGAAGGATTGCGCCGGCCAGGTCTTTGATGGAAATCTCGAAGCCGGTGCCCAGCTGTACCACCCTGCCCAGGGCTTCCGGGCACTGGGAGAGGGCGACGAAGCCTGAAGCCGTGTCGGTCACGAAAAGAAGGTCGCGGGTGGGATCGGTGGAACCCAGTTCGATGCATGTTCCGCCCCGCAGTGCCTGGGTGATGATGGTGGGCACGACCGCCCTCTGGGACTGCCCGGGTCCGTAGGTGTTGAACGGACGGCACACGGTCACCGGAAGGTCGTAGGCGCAGTGGTAGCTCAGAGCTAGCTGATCGCCTGCGGTCTTGGAAGCGGCGTAAGGGGACTGGGCGTGCAGCCCGTGCTCTTCAGTGATGGGAACCCGGGTTGCCGTGCCGTACACCTCGCTGGTGGAGGTGACCAGAACCCGGGCGCCGGTTTCCCGGGCGGCTTCCAGCACGTTCAGGGTTCCCCCCACGTTCACCGAGACAACATCACGGGGGGACCGGAAAGAGTACGGGATGCCTATGAGGGCTGCCAGATGGAAGATGGTGTCGCAACCCGCCGCCGCCTTCCTTACCGCGTCGGGGTCGCGGATGTCGCCGTAGAAATGGCTGATCCCGTCCGCAAGGTGTTTCGGGACAGTGGAGAGAAGCCCCGGCGGGGAGGTTGAGGTGTAGCGGAGGAAACAGGCCGTCTCCACGCCCCGCTCCAGAAGCAGCCGCACCAGATGGTGCCCTATGAACCCCCCGGCGCCTGTGACGAGAGCCTTTTTCACGGGGTGACCCTCCTTTTCCTTCTTAAAAGGTAAACAAGCATCTCCCGTAGAATGTCGAGGATCACGGGCAGCCTGTCGAGGGAAGACATGCCGTACTGACGCTGGTTGTACGCGAAACCGATCTCCGTGACGGGAATCCCCGCGCGCTTCAGTTCCGCCAGGAGCTCGGCGTCGTAGAAGCAGCCGTTTGCCCTGAGATCAAGCTTCTGAAGGTGGGTTCTGGGGATGAGCTTCATGGAGAAATTCACGTCCCTGACTCCCAGCCTGAACACAAGCTGCACCAGGGTGTTGTATACCTTGCTGAACAGCTTGCGCTTGAAACTTTCCCTTTCGCCGATCCTGTATCCGATGAGGGCCGTTCGCGGGTCGAGCATTGGGATCACCCCGGCGATCTCCTCAACGTCAAAGGGCTCGTCGCTGTCTATGTAAAGGATAAAGTCCTTCCTGGCGTTGGCGAAACCAAGCCGGATGGCGCTGCCGAGCCCCTCCCTGTTGATCTGGTGGATGACCCGCACGGAGGGGTTGGAGCCGGCGAGCCTGTCCGCGATATCCCTTGTAAGGTCGGTGCTTCCGCTTTCCACGACAAGTATCTCGTAGTCGTCGAAAGAATCCGAAAGGACCCTGTCCAGGCTCTTTACGGCGTTTTCGGCGTTCTTTTCCTCGTTGTACGTGGGAAGAACGACTGAAATGGAAACAGGGGAGGATGACACCGGGCTGCCCTCCGTGGTTGAAACTTGGTGGTCCG
>JAWOHL010000076.1:0-41742 GCA_046485185.1 Candidatus Fermentibacteraceae bacterium | reverse complement strand
TACAGGCCCGAAAACACGTTCTCCACCCTCAGTATCTGGGGCAATCACAACTACACGGCGCAGATCGAAGGCGAGGTCGTCCAGAACTGCACCCACGCCGAGGTGCAGGGCTCGTTCAAGAATGGCTGGAACTTCACCGTCTCCGGCGAGCACAACGGCGACTATTTTGACCCCTACGAAGGGCCCGAGGGCAGGTTTTACGGCTCCAGCACCAGCTACTTCGCCGGAGGGGGGTCGAACCCCTACTATCCCCTGAGGTTCTGGGTGGGCAACGGCGGAGGCCAGTTCAACTCGGGCGGCACGTTCAGCAACTTCACGGGAAGCATCCGCTACCTGCCCATTCCCGTGTTCGAGACCAGGGTGTCAGCCAACTGGTTCCGCACGTTCGACACGGACAACTACAACTGGCAGGCCGGAGCCTTCGACACCCGCTCGACCGACTGGAGGTCGGCCACGCTCAGGCTGGCCTACATGTTCAACCCGGACATGAACCTCAGGCTGTTCTCACAGTACTCGAGCTTCACGATGGACTACCAGGAAACGGGCGAGACCGCGGGCGACGAGGTTCGCAGCAACCTGCTGTTCGCCTGGCAGTACCTGCCCGGAAGCATGTTCTATCTGCTTGGGGAAACGGTGTTCGACGGCAACGGCAACGGTAGCTTCAGTGATCCCGACCTTGGCGTGTACGCTAAGGTGACCTGGTACCTGCCGGTGTAAATTTGGGGACACCATACTAAATTATCTTGAAAAGAAAGTCGCAATTGTTCAATATAGTTAAAGGGCTGGTTTAACATTGCCTGATAACTTAAAGTGGCTCTTTAACTTTATTGAAAAAGTGAACCCCAGTTTTCAAGATAATTTAGTATGGTGTCCCCAAATACGCCAATCAGATCCAATGCTTCCGGCGCACGAAGAGCACGAAACCCGCGACGAACAGGGCAACGAATACCCAGAAAGCGGGATAGGCGTACTCCCAGCTCAACTCGGGAAATGCCTTGAAGTTCATTCCGTAGACGCCGGCCAGAAAGCTCAGGGGCAGGAAGATCATGCTGAACACCGTGAGCCTGTTGATGATACGGTTGGTGCGGTGGCTCACCATTCCCATGTAAAGGTTCAGGGTTTCGTTGAGAACGCTTCGGATGCCGGCAATGTCATCGCCCAGGCGCCCCATTCTGTCTGAAAGCATGTCGAGTGATGGCTGAGTGGTCTCCGATACGAATGCCGATTTCCGTGTGGCCAGGTCATTGAAGAGGTCGCGCGCGGAAAGGACCGACCGGCGGAAGGCCAGTATGTCGCCCGTCAGCTCCGAGACCTCGGAGAAGATGTCGTCGGTGACCTTGTCGAAAAGGCGGAGCTGGATGGATTCCGCCTCTTCGGTGTAGTGTTCGAAGACGCGCCTGTTGCTCTCGAGGAGACACGATCCCAGCTCGAAGAGAAGAAAGCCCGATGACCTTGCGAACTTATTGAAGTCGTCGCGGTAGATCCGTCTGATCCTGTCCATGATCCGGGATTCTCCGGGAACGACCGTGACCAGGAAGTTCCCGCCCAGAAGGAAAGACAGCACACCCGTCTTCAGAACGCGGTCATCCACCCGGGCTTCGGTCACCGTGAAATGAAGTGCTTCCCCGTTGATTTCGAGGTGAGCTTCCGGTTGAGGCCCCTCGATAAGCGATGCCACTTCGCGGGAGACACACAGGCGGTCCATGGCGTCGCGAATGGACGACTGCTCGTCGGCGCCCGCCACTATCCAGTAGAAGATCCCGGCGTCGGGATGCCGAGCCCAGTCCCCGGGGTCAAGCGCCCACTCCCTCTTGGCCGCGAAATCAAAGGCGACTATCTGCATGTGCCCCCTCCGCTGTCCTAAAGCTTCGCGTCATCAACCGAATCGAGCCAGGCCGACACAGGGGTGACGATGGCCTGTATGGCGCCGTCCGAAAAAGGATCGTGAAGGCCGGCCGCTTTCACCAGTTCAGTGAAGGGAAGGCTGCCCCCGAGCCCGCAGAGTTTAACGTAGTCGCGGAATGCAAGGGGCCTGTCCTCCCGGCTTCGTCCCCAGAACTCGAAGGCGCAGACCTGGGCAAGCGTGTAGTCGATGTAGTAGAACGGGTCTTCGAAAATGTGCCCCTGTCTGAACCAGTATCCACCGCCCTCGAGGAAGCTGTCGTCCCCGTAGTCACGATGGGGAAGGTACTTCCGTTCGATGGCCCTCCACGCCTCCCTGCGACCGGCGGGCGTTGCCCCGGGGTTTTCGTACACCCAGTGCTGGAACTCGTCCACCGTGACACCGTAGGGGATGAAAAGCAGAGCCCCCGCAAGGTGCGAGAAAAGGTACTTCTCAAGGTCCTCGCCGAAGAACCTGTCCATCCAGGGCCAGGCCAGGAACTCCATGCTCATGGAGTGGATCTCGCACGCCTCGAGTGTCGGGAAGTGGTACTCGGGCAACCGGAACCCCCGTGAACGGTAGGCCTGGAAGGCGTGGCCCGCCTCGTGTGTGAGAACATCCACATCGCCGCTGGTGCCGTTGAAGTTCGAGAAGATGAAGGGCGCCTGTTCGTCCGCGATGTACGTGCAGTAGCCTCCGCCAGCCTTGCCTTTGCGTGTGACCAGGTCCAGAAGACCCCGTTCGGTCATGTATTCGAAGAACTCCCTGGTCTCGGGGGACATCTCAGTGTACATGACCCTGCCATTTTCGAGTATCCAGTCAGGGTCGCCCTTGGGGGTGGCGTTCCCGGTCAGATACTCGAGGGCCTCGTCGAAAAAGAGCATGGGCGCAACGCCGAGCCTCGCGGCCTGGCGCTTCCTGAGCCCTGTCGCCAGGGGCACGATGGATTCGTGGACCTGCCGCCTGTAGTTGGCCACCATGGCCGCGTCGTAGTCGGTCCTTCCCAGGCGGGCGTAGGCCAGGGGAACGAAGTTCTCGAAGCCCAGCTTGAGGGCGATACCATGCCGCAGCTTAACGAGCCGGTCGTAGATTGAGTCGATCCGTTCACCGTTGTCGTTGTAGAAGGCGCTGACGGCCTTGACGGCTGCCTTCCGCACCTCGCGGTCAGGTGACTGTGTGAAGGGCTGCATCTGGGAGAGGTTGCGGTCCTGCCCCTGGAACGGGATGGACGCTGATGCCTTGAGCTTCACGTACTCGCTGGCAAGCACGTTCTCGGCCTGAAGGTCGGCCATTACCGCGGGGCTGAAGGTCTTCATCTGCAGTTCGGCCATACTGAAAAGCTGCGCTCCCCATTGCTTTTCAAGCTCAGCCCTGAAGCGTGATCCCACCAGAACCCTGTAGAAGTCGCTCTTGAGCCCCTCGTAAACCGGGCCGAGCTGGTCGAGGGCATCGTTCTCGGCGTCGTAGAACTTGTCGGTCGTGTCCATGGTGTGCCTGATACTACCAATGACGGCCATGGTTTCGTAGGAGCTTCGGACGCTGTTGACAAGTGTCATCACGTCGTTCTGTTCATCGGCGGACCGTGCGCTTTCGAATCTGGCCGTCAGGTCCTTCATGGATCTTTCGAATTCGGCCCGGTCGGGCCGTACGTAACTGAATTCGCTGAATTTCTTCAAAGCCTTCTCCCTGCGCCCGTGCTGCTTCCGGATCGGGACGGGCATCGTTCCGTTTGCCATTACCCGGTTTTCCTGGTTCGTGGCATTATACGATGATGCTTCTCTTTTGCAATTTGCATGGAACCCGGCGCGCAAGCCGAGAACTGGGGAAAAGGGCGACTTGGGGATCGAAACTGACAAGCAATGTGAACCGGACCTTCCGCTTTCAGATCAGGGATGTCCGCGCCTTGATGTGATCGCGCCCGGAGGCCGTGACGTGTTCATGGACTTTGCCGGAGGGGTTCCGGCACCGGGCCGGGGGGCCCACCCTCCCGTGAACTATCACGGAATGGCTGCGGCAACCGGTGGCGCGTTCCATAATGACCCTTCCACGGTCACGCCCGATGGAAGGGCCGTTCTGGTCCTCATGCCGGGCCGGGCGGACCGGGCGCTCGCTGCCGCGAGTGCCCTGAAGGCGGCGGGACACCCCGTGCTTGCGACGTGGAAGGAGTGCGGCGGGCATCAGATCAGGGGCTTCTTTCGAAGGCCCGGTAACGAAAAGACATTCAACCTTCTAAGGGGTTTAGTAACCGCATGGATCGCCTCATCCCCCGCCGCTCTGGAAACTCTGAGGGCCAGGGTGAGCGACGCTCCCGTTCTCGAGCTGCCCACCCCCTACCCGGTGGACCTTCCGGAATGGTGCTTCGGCGGTGCCGAACCTTCATCACGCAAGGGGGTCTTCATAGGCACGCGGGAATGGACAGTGCCTTCAAGACGTCATGGTTCGGCCATGCAGATCGCGGCCCGCCTCGTTCGGGAGCTGCCCGGGCTTACCGTTACAGTCGTGAACAGGGGGGGTACTGGGGGACTGCTGCGAACCCTTCTGGTCATGGGCAGAAACCCCGCGGTCAGTCTTTTACGTCCCATGCCCTACCACGATTACCTGCTCCGCATGTCCGGAAGCCGCATAGTTCTTCAGAGGGACGAAAGCGGGGTTCCGGGCCAGGTGGCGGGTGACGCGCTTCTGGCCGGAGCGCTCTGCCTTGGAGGCAACGGAATGCTCGACGGGCTGGCGTTCCCGCACATGCCAGGAGCCGAAGCGGATGACAACGAGGTGGCGGCGCGGGCTCTCAGGCTGCTGACTGATGACGCCTGCTGGAGCACAGCTGTGGCGGTTTCCCGGGAGAGCGGAATGACCCGGGCCTCCTACAGCGCTTTCAGAAAGCTCTGGTCGAAGGCCCGGCATGCAATTCGCTGAAAGACTAAGGATGCCTGTCGATTGTGATGGCGCTTCTCAAGTTCTCGAGCTTCCGTGACTTTGAGCCAATGCCCCACACAAGCATTCGAAGGGGTTCCTTGCGGGCGTCGTGAAACCTGATGATTATGCTGCCGAAGCCGAGAAGCCGTTCGAGAAGATCGCTGGTGTCAACGAGGGTGTCGAACTCTTCGCGACCTATCTGCTCACCGCTCTCGGTGGGACCCCGCTGAAGGTTGACGAAGTTGGGCGTAAACGCGGCGTAGTAGAAGAGCCCCTTAACCCATGAAGTCCCTATGGCCAGAAGGAATATCAGGGAGATTAGAAGGTAGGCCACGCCGCCCATCTCTGCGCTGATACCCCCCAGGAAATTCCAGAAGCCGTCGAGCCAGTTCAGATAACTCAGCCAGAGGGTGATCCCCGCGATGGACACGACCGTAAGCAGGACTTCCTTTATTCCGGCTTCGTACTCCTCGATCACGAAGTTGAGAAGGAAGAACCCCAGCCATATCGCTCCGAGAGTCCCGGGATTCACGGCGCCAAGCGCGGAGAGCACGAAGAAGAGAAGCGAGAGCACCACGGTGGGGAAGTAGATGATCTTCCCGGTCCAGCCGAAGACGACCAGCCAGTTCTTGATGTCGGGGTCGGCGTCGAGCTGCTTTATCATCTTAAACCTTGTTCTGACCGTCTTGCGCATCAGCATCAGCGCCCCGAAGCCGATGAGCAGAAGCACAAAGGGCGCGGTGAAAACGATTATCTGGGTTGCGGTCCAGTCTGACATAAACCCTCCCCCGTTTCATATTCACGAGCCGTGAGACAGTGAATCCCCGGCTGCACACAAGGATTAAACCACATTATAACGAAAGACGGAGAGTCGTGATCGGGTCAGCAGTTCCTCGAGTCCCGGAGTCCGCTCTCCTGCAATGCGTTCAGATCGGGCGGAAGCTGGTTTCAGAACTCCGCAGCGGTTAGTTTCGGGCCCGGAGAAAGGAGAGCACATGGCAGTGTTTTTCAGGGACATCAACGGCGAAAACCTGGATCAGTGCGTTGACCTCAGGGTACGCGACGACCAGCCCTTCGTTGCCCCCAACGTGTACTCCATAGCCCAGGCGGGGGTGGAACCGGGCTGGGTCATCAAGGCGATACACTCCGATGAGACAATGGTGGGCTTCGCAATGTACACGATCGATGAGAAGCTGTCCGAGCTTTACCTGTGCAGGTTCATGATCGACAAAAGCCACCAGGGAAAGGGCTGCGGACGGGCCGCCCTCGAGCTTCTGAAGGCCATTGCCGTGGCCGCGCCGGGCGTCAGCCGTATGAGGCTGAGCACATCGCCAGAGAACCGCAACGGCATAAGGATATACGAGAAGTTCGGTTTTGTCGACACGGGTGAGATGGAGGACGGCGAAGAGGTCTTCGTTCTGGAACTCAGTTGAAGAGGGCCGTCAGAGTCTTTTACAGACAGGAAAATCCGTACTTCAGACAGGACTTCATGGCACGGACCGGCATCCTTCCCGGGCATGCCTGACTGAAGCAGGTTTTGAGCGCTTCATTAGGCTGTTGTACGCACTGCAGGCATTTCGCATACTTGATGGGCTGCCTGAGCAGGCTTGAGTGCCAGGCAAGGAGAGTTGCTCATGATCGAGTTGACCCGCACGAATGAATCGAGTTTGAGCATACCTGAACGCATTCAGCTCGTCACTGACATCTGGGACACCATTGCCGAGGTTTCGGAGGAAGTTGGCCTGAGCGAAGAGCAGAAAGCCGAGCTTGACCGTCGGCTGGAAGCGTACCACCCCAATCCCTCGGAAGGCTTCCCCTGGAGCCTGGTGAAAGAGCGGATCGTAACTCTCCCGGTGTTTCATGCCAGACGTGACCCTGCCCGCTGGCAGGGCAGGATATCTCCAGAGCCATAACACAAGGATAAGGAGGAAGAGAATGACATTCAGGAGTTTTCGGTCCGGAAGCTTTTTCATCGCATGTCTTGTGCTCTCGGCAGTATCGTATGCGCAAAGCACCGAGATGGTGCTGGATGACCCGGGCAACCTCGTGGACTTCAGGGGCCAGGAAGGCATGACCTATTACTTCAGGGTCACCGGCAGCACGCAGGGAAGCCTCTGGGGAACCGGCGTCTACACCGATGACTCGTCCCTGGCCACCGTTGCGGTTCACGCCGGGGTTCTCCAGGAGGGTCAGGTCGGCGTGGTGAAGGTCACCATACTCGCCGGCCAGAGCAGCTACGACGGAACGACGCGCAACGGCGTAACCAGCAGAAGCTACGGGAACTGGCACGGCAGCTACATGGTCGAGGGTGTTTCAAAGACAGACCAGACGTCCATTACTGTATCCGCCTTCCCCGACCCGGGCAACCTCACCGATTACAGGGGGCAGGACAGCGCACCCATGCTCTTCGTGGTCACGGGCAGCACCCAGGGAAGCGTCTGGGGAACCGACGTCTATACCGATGACTCGTCCCTTGCCACCGCTGCAGTTCACTCCGGCATTCTTGCGAACGGGGAGAGCGGGATTGTTGTAGTGACCATCCTTCCAGGCCGGTCCGATTACAACGGCTCGACCCGCAACGGAGTCACATCCTACAGCTACGGGAACTGGTACGGCAGCTACTCGGTTGGTGAGCCCTGAACAAGGGGCTTCTGAAATGGGCATCCGCGGGGCTCCTGCTAGAGGGTGCCTGAACCTGGGAGAGGATGTTCTCGTTTCCGAAGGCACCAGTTGATTCGTTTTCCGGCACGAGACATAACGTGAAGGCGGTTTCATGATCAAGTGGAGTTTGTTGTTACCGCTTCTTTGCTGCGTGCTTCCCCTGCACGCGAGCCAGGTCTTCCACATGAGCCTTGACGAGGTTATGGGGCTCGCTGAAACGGTGTTCGTGGCCAGGGTGGACAGTGTTGCGCACACGCCCTTCGAATACACTGCCCGGGTCGACTTCCGCCTTAGCGTGACTGAGGTTCTGCTTGGCCCCGATTCACTTGCCGGCACAAGCCTCGACGCGTCCTACACCATGGACCTGCCCAGCGTCTACGTTGATGCCGACGGCACCGAGATCTGGGAATCACCGGTCGTCTTCGGTTCAGGCATTGAAACGAGCGTGAGCGTGGGAGACACTGTCGTGGCTGTTGCTGAAAGATGCATCGAAGGCCATGCCCTGAACCTGGTCAGGCTTGAGGGTGTGGAACGCCTTGATGAAGTGTCAGCGCTGATACAAATGCTGGATCACCCGCAGGCGTACCCGGCGAAGACAGAAGCACGCCGCTCATCTGAAACCTTACCTGCGGAATAGCTCTGGAAAGACCGTTAAGGATGCTGATCCTCGGTCTTCAAGGGCTCGATGTGGATCGAGACGAACGACGACTTTCCAAACCTGCGGCGTATCAGCCCTTCGATCGTCGAGCTCATCCCGTGGGCTTCCCTGACCTGCATGCCGCCGTCCACACGAATGTGAAGGTCAACGGCGATATCCCTGCCTATCCGCCTGGTGCGGAGGTTGTGCGGGTCTGCCACGCCGGGGACCGACTTGGCAAGCCCGATGATCTCGGCTTCCACCTTGTCGTCCAGGGATGATTCGATCAGTTCGCCCAGGCAGCCCGAGAGGATCTCGTACGCCGCCTTCACTATGAAAACACTTACGATCACCGCCGCGACGGGATCGAGGACGCGCCATTTCTCCCCGAGGAAGATGGCGCCCCCGATGCCGAACATGGTCCCCACCGATGAAAGGGCATCGGAACGGTGGTGCCAGGCGTTCGCGATGACCGCCCTGCTGTTGATCCGTTTCCCGGCGGATACCGTGTACCGGTAGAGACCCTCTTTCACCACGATCGAGACAAAGGCCGCTGCCAGAGCTATCCGCCCCGGGGCTTCGGGGGTCTGCCCGCCGATGCAGGCCCATATCCTGGTGGCACCCGCCCAGAAAACCCCCGCTCCCACAAGCAGCAGGACGGCCCCGATAACGGTTGCCGCCATGGTCTCGAACTTGCCGTGACCGTAGTCGTGGCTTTTGTCGACCGGCCTGCCCGAAAACCTCAGACCAGCAAGGACCACTATGTCAGTGGCGAAATCCGAGACGGAGTGAACCGCATCGGCTATCATGGCCGGGCTGTGCCCGACGAAACCCGCCGTGAACTTGAACGACGTGAGGACGAGGTTCCAGACGAGCCCCACCCATGTCACCCTGACAGCAGAAACCGTTTCAGCCATCCATACCCTTTTTCAGAGAACCCCGAAAAGTTTCAGAGGCTTGGGTCAGTGACCCTTCCCATGAAAAGAACCGCGCCAGAGCAGTCGTCGATGATGAGGAACACGAAGGGCCTGTCAAGCAGGAAGAGCTCGGGAGGGTCCGACGGCATGGCGGTTGTGGCCATTATCACGCCCGTGGCCGCAGCGGCTTCGGTGCCCGTCTCGTCAACCTTCACGAAAGCCTTGTGAACAACGGCCGTTATGAACAGGTCACGTTCGCCGGTGAAGCCGCTGAAGTCCGCGCGTGAGCCGTCGAAGGCGTCGCCCATGCCCATGTCGGAAAGCGCGGGCGCGAGAGAGTAGTCCGTGGTGAACTCGAAGGGAGGCATCACCACCGCTACCTCGCGGACACTCAGGCCTCCAACCACCTCTTCCAGCATTTCAGGGTCAAGGTCGTTCTGGAACCCTTCGAAATCGCCGTCGGGGAACAGTATGATCATGCGGCTCTGAAGGTCGGAGTACTGCATGGCGACAGCCCTGAAACCGTTGCCCCGGTAGAACGGGACGTCCATGGTCCTGCTCATGAACGGGACAGTGACCTCTTCGCCTGCGAGAGTGGTGAACGTGCCGTCACGGGTCAGTTCGGGGTTGAACTGGAGCCGCCAGTTGCCCTGAAAGTAGACGGCGCTGGTCAGCACGACCCTTGTGGCGGTTGTAACCGAACCAGGGCCCAATAGATCGGTTATCCGCTGCATCGTCATGTCCTCGACCCAGTCGTTTATGACCACCCTCTGGGCATCGGGGTCGCCCGCGAAATCCATGTTCCGGGCTTCGGCCCGGTAGTACTCGCTGACAAGGGTCACGTAGTCATCCAGAAGGGGGTAGTTGCCGTCCACCCACAGGGCATTGGCGATGTTCAGGGTAATGGGGTCCTCCCCGGGATCGATCCCCTCCCTTTCGATAAGCCCGAAGAGACGGCTGAAGCCGTTGTGCACCGCTGACTGTGAGTCGCCGAAACCCAGGGCATGCGCCATACCGGCTTCGGTCTCGCCCCTCGCCCCTGCCCAGGCCATCCCCAGAGCCGATGAGATGCAGAACGGCGAGAACATCACGTTGTCTTCACCGGCGTCCCGGCACAACCTGCCGAAAAGCTCGAAAGCGAACTCGGTGTTGCCCTCGCCAAGGTCCTGGAAGCCCGTATCCGGGAAAAGGCTATCTACGGGCCTCGAGGCCCCGCAGGCTGTAACAAGAAGCACAACGAGAACCGGAGTGAACAGATTTTTCATGTCATTCCCTTCATGGTCGCGGAAGCGGCCTGTATTGAACTGCCTGAAGCTAATACAACCGGGCCCCGGAAGCATTCCCAGGGGATCTGCATCCTTGGGCTCGAACAAGGCGGCGTGTCCGCCTCGACAATGCTGCCCGCGCCGGGGGAACTAGAAGAACCGGCTGACCTTCGCGTAGACCGTGAACTCGGGTTCCTCGCCGGGAACGCCGTCCTCACCCGAAAGGAAGTGGAAAAAGCTTCCCGGAAGGTACTCCCAGCTGAAGAGGATGTTGGCCCAGGTGCGGTGGCTGGTCTCTGGAGATTCGCCGTCCTCCCATATCTTTTCGAAGCGGGAGGTCTGGCCCGTGAGCCTGAGGAGCATGCGGTTGGTGAGCATCCAGGTCGCGGATACGTTCAGTGACCTCCAGTCCGTCTCGACGCTATCCCACTCTTCCGTTTCCCAGTTGTACCGGGTGGCGGCGTCCTGCGTGCGCCATGAGGGCTCGATGTCGACTGAGAGCGGGGGGACCGGCCTGAGGAAAAGACCGGCCGAGTACCTGTCGGTATGGGCGTCGAGGTAGGTGTTGCGGTTGTAGGACACCCAGCCGGCGACAGACCTTCTGTAATCGGTCGAGGCTGAAACCCCGCCGTAGAAACCGCCGGGGTACCACTCCCCTTCCGGCCCCTCGTACCTGTCGAACCAGCGGTCGATCCAGCCCGCGTTGATGTTGAGGTGGTACCTGTCCACAGTAACGGCGCCCGTCCAGACATCGACTCCGCTGCCGCTGTTCCTGCCCTGGGTGTCACGGCCCGTGTAAGGGTTGGCGTCCAGCCAGGCGCTCTGGAGAAAACCTCCCCCGTAGCTCTTGGAAACGCTTGTGTAAGCAGACCAGACGGTCTCACCCGCCGCCTGTTCGTAGCCCATCACCCCCGGGTCGAACCCTTCACCCTTCCTCTCGTAGCGCAGGTTGAGCTCGAAGTTCTCGGGGAAATAACCGGCTTCCAATCTCGCGGCACTGTTGTCTTCAGTATCCTGGAATCGGTTCCAGGTCATTCCCAGCCTGCCCTTCACGAAGATATCGGGCAGCGGTTCCGCCTCTCCCGTGAAAGCGCCGGAACGGCCGTAGAAGTAGTCGCCGCCCTCATGAGCGGGAAAGTCCGCGCTGGTGCCTGAGAACCTGAGCCAGTTACCCGGTGAGAACTCGTGCAGAAGCGCGCCCGCGGCCCAGGAACCCGCAGGTTCCGCCACGGTTGTGTCCTCCCGGATCCTTCCGGTGACCACTTCCAGAAAACCGTAACGCGTCCCGCCGTCGACACCGGTGATCTTGGCGCCCCCGAGAATGGGGATTATCTCGCCGTTCCATGCCACCGAGCCCATGCTGCGGGAGTAGAACATGTTGAACGGCATGTCAAAGATGTCCGTTCCCTCCATGAAGAAGGGGCGCCTTTCGGAGAGCCAGGGTGCCCAGTGTGATATGCTTCCCTGGTCGGCGTCGGACTCGACCTGACCGAAGTCGGGGTTAACGGTCAGGTCCATCACCGCGTGCATGCTGATGGGAACCTTCAGATCGAAGCCTGCGCTGCCCCAAAGGTTGTCCCGCCAGGGCTCGCCGTTGTTTATACTGAGCTTTCCCGCGCAGAAAGGCCGCCACTCGATCCCCGAGACTCGGGGAAGGTTTGAAAGGCCAGTGAGTTCGCCGAAGCAGGAGACGTCCATCCCCCCCTGCTCCCTCATGCGGAACAGGTAGCCGCCCTCGTTGGACCTGTTGATCGTCCTGCCGAAGTTGATCCCCCAGACCTGAACCTCATCGGCCGGGTACCGGAGCACCGAAAAGGGGATGGCGATCTCGGCGGTCCAACCAGAGTCGTTCACGGCGACTGCACTCGACCACACCCCGTCCCAGTCACGGTCTTCGCCGCCTATCTCCGTTCGGCGGGCGTCGACCTGGGTCCCTCCCACGAACACAGAGAACAGGAAGCAGTTGGAGTCGTCGTTGAAGGTGTCGAGGAAGACAAGCACCTTGTCGGTTGCGATGTCGACGTCCCTGGAACCCACGGGTCTTTGTATGCCGTACGGGTCCTGGTCGTGCATGTGGAGGCCGAAATAGATGGAATTGCCGTCGAAGAGCACCCTGATGTCAGTGGGTTCGGACATGGGGCAGTCAACCCTGGGCCGGTAGGCTGTGAAATACTGTGACAGCGCTTCGACCGAGGCCCAGCACCGGTCATCCAGGATGCCGTCGATAACTGGTGGAGTTTCGGTTCGGAGCGCGGTTATTCCGCAGACTGCGCTAAGAAGCATATATCCAAACATTGGTGAAACATTCCCCGGGTTTCGGAATTGTCAAGCCTGATGGGCGCTATGACAGGTATTCACCCAGCGCCGCCCTCAACTCGTCGAGCATCTCATGGGCACGGTAGGCGTTGCACTCGCCCACCTGCGGAGCAAGGCTGTCCATGGCCGTTCGGGCGCTGCGCGGGTCTCCGGTCATCTTCCAGTGCCAGTATCCCGAGGTTCCCCGGACCGAGCGCCACGGCGAACCGGCGGAGTGTTCGAGGAGTTCATCGGGGGCACTCCGGTCGATGAGCGCCCTGCAGGCCGCAAGGCAGACCCGGGCGGTGTCGGCGTTAGGCTGCTGGTCGAGGCCTTCGCACTCCCGAACCGCGTCATCGAGAGCTGTGGCCGCTTCCTCATACCTTCCGTGGTGCATCAGGAACAGGCCGCGGTAAAGGCCGTACAGGCACGCGTTCCTCTTCCTTCCGGCTCTGTCCGCCATCTCCGAGGCCTCGGACAGTGAAGCCATAGCGGCGTCGCAGTCGCCCTTCAGGTCCTGTAACCTGGCACCCAGGTAGAGGGCGCTTTCAATGAGCTGGTCGGGACCCGAACGGCTCACGATTTCCAGCATTGTCTCGAGACAGTCCTCGGCGTTGCCGGGCCTGTTCATGTCAAGGAAGATCCGTGTCATGTTGCCGTAAGTGGCGGCCAGCCGCAGCTGGTCTCCCACCTCGGATGCCAGCCGCACGGCCAGCATGAAAGTCTCCAGAGCCTCTTCGTACCGTCCGTCGATCATCCTGGCCACACCCAGGTTCGCGGCGGCGGTTGTTGCGAGCCGGTGGTTGCCGGCCCTTTCAGCTATTCTGCCCACGCTTGCGTAACACCGGGCGGCCTCGTCGTTAAGGCCCTGGGAAGAGGCGATCCCCCCCCGGGTGTTCAGGGCGTAGCAGAGAGCCTCGATGTTGCCGCTGCGAGAGGCGGCCCGCCTCAGGTCTTCGCACCCCGTCGCGGCTGCCTCCAGCATGCCCGCCTTCCTGAGGCATGACACCTTGAAGATGCTGCAGCTCTCCGCAAGCCAGGTGAACCCGTGGGCGACTGACTTCGCCCGGGCCGCTTCAGCGGCCTTGAGCGCCTCGTGAAGCATGCCGTGACGGGCCATGGCCCTTGCCTCAACAAGAAGCAGCCTGGTTCTCTGCCTTTCGGAAAGACCCTCGCCTTCAAGCCGTTCGCTCTCTGCCCGAACCTGGCCCGGCACGGCATTCCGGCGATGGAGGATCAGTGAGAGTATCGCCAGCTCCACTTCCTCACCTGGGCTCATGATCCCGCTGCGCCTGCCGTCCTCCAGTGATTCCGCCAGTGCCTTCGCCCGCGGGGCGTCGCCCATGTGTATGAGGATCTCGAGCATAAGGAGCTTCGCCTGCGTCTCGAAACCGGGCATCGCGCACACGGCGGCTTCGAGGGCCTGCTCCATGAAACCGCCCTTGAAGAGATGGATGCTTCTGTTCAGGTGGGCCCTGTAGAACTGGCCGGGGCAGTGGGCAGCCACGAGGTTCCACAGCCGGGCGGCCCTGGGATGGGTTGACCCTGAGGAGCAGGCAGCTGCCTCGAGGTAAGCCGCTCCGGCGGAAACCCCGTCGCCGCTTCTCAGAAAGAGGTCGCCGGCGAGTTTCAGGGCGCCGGGGCAACCATTCGCCCTGCTTAGAACGATCAGAGCAGCCCCTGTATGGAGTTCTCTCGATTCGTCCGGGGTCAGGGAATTCATTACACGGCTTCTTGTCGAGCCGTTCACGAACCTTGCCGGTCCCCCCTTTGTCGTGACCCAGATACCTGAACTGAAAAGCGCTGATGGGTCTTCACCGCACTGAGAGAGCTCAGCGGCTTCCCGGGGATCGAAAAGCTGTCCGAGTACCGCCGCTGCCTTCACCAGCCCGAGGAGACCCGCAGGTACAGAAAGGGCGTTTGTGCTGCCCTCCCCTGAAATCCTGACAAGTCTTGCCCGGAAAGGTGGTACTCCTTCGGAGAGGGCGCCGAGCAGGGGCGGCAGCACGAGGCTGCGCCGTGTTTTCCTCTGCATGAGGTTAACAAGCCCGACAGTGAACTCGTCGGCATTCTGCAGGTCCGCCACTAAAAGGACCGCCGGTATGAACCTTGCAATGGAGTCGAGCAGGCAGCAGAGCGCTTCCGGGGTTTCATCCCCGGGAATGCCCGATAAGAGGAACCCGCTTATGGTTTCGCGGTGCCTTTGCAGCCCGGCGGCCGCCTCCATCCCCTCGGCCCTGCCCCTGATTCCCAGGGAAACGGTCAGGGCCGCCCACGAGTCATGAAAGGTGTCGGGAAGCCCGGGTGAACCGAACAACCGCTTAAGACCGGCCCTGATCCCATGATCAAGCTGGATGTCAAGCAAGCCCGGCCTTCTTCTCCGGACCGTGTCGAAAAGCCGTTCCGCTTCCAGAGGGAAAAGCCCCTGAAACACCAGGGGAACCGTGCCGCCTTGATCAAGGTGGGCCAGGGCGATACCGGGAAGCCTGTCAGGGTTCATGGTACCAAGGGGGACGAGCCGTCCCGGGTTCGGAGATGAGCACGGTTTTCATGCGTGACTGTGCCCCCGAGATGATGCTCACGTTGCCGGGTCTGGTGCCGAACTGCCCGGCGAGCCACTCCGAAAGTTCCCTGTTGGCTCTGCCATCAACCGGAGGGGCGTTGAGGGTGATCCGAACCGTGCCGTCTGCCATGACCCCGGAGAAGCCTGTCTGGCGGCCGCGGGTCACGACCTTTACGGAAAGGACGATCCTGCCGGTCAGTCCCGTTCTCCCAGTGTTCTGGCCTCCTCGATCAGCATCACCGGGATGTCGTCGCGAACCGGGTAGGCCAGAGCGCAACTGCGGCAAACAAGCTCCTCGGAGGGGGCGGTGATGTATTCGAGCTCGCCCTTGCACTTGGGGCAGGCCAGGATCGAAAGCAGCCTCTCATCAACCATGAAACCCTCCTATATCACGAAAATGCCGTTTTTAATGACGGGTACTTCTTCGCCGCCGGGAGTCACACCGAAAACGCTCACTTCGGGTGACCCGATCATGAAGTCGGTGTGAACAAGGCTTGCGTTGCATCCGGTCTTCCGCAGCTGCTCATCGGTCATCGCGGTGCCACCCCTTATGGTGTCCGTGTAACCGTTGCCCAGAGCGATGTGGCAGGATGCGTTCTCATCGAAAAGTATGTTGTGGAACACCCGGCCGCTGGTGAAGAGAGGTGAGTCAACCCCTACAAGGGCCACTTCCCCGAGACGCGTCGCCCCGGAGTCGGTTTCGAGGTATTTGCCCAGTATCTCGCCGTTCCTGCCTGCCCCGAACTCGGTGACCACCCCGCCCCGGAACTTGAACCAGGCATCTTCAACCTGGGCGCCCAGAACCGTCACGGGTCTGGTGCATGTCACCAGGCCTTCGGTCCTGTCCATGTGGGGAGTGCTGAAAATCTCTTCGGTGGGGATGTTGGGAAAAAAGCGCGTGCCGTCGGAGGATACGCCGCTGCCCCCGAGGAAGAGCCTGTCAAGGTTCATGCCCACGAAGAGATCGGTTCCCGGACCGCGGAAGCGTATGCCGTCGAAACACTTTTCGTTCATGAACCCGGCGCGCCTCTTGAGGTCGGCGTCGTGGTCCTTCCATGCCTGCACCGGATCGGCTCGGTCGAGGCGGAGAATCGGGGCGAGCACCTCCCAGATCGCTTCCTCCCAGTTTTCGGCGCTGCCCAGGACCTTGGCCGCCCAGCCCGGTGTGGGCATCAGGAAGACGTTCCACGGCATTCTGTTCGAGGCAACCGCCTTCATGAACCCCTGGTAAGCCTCAGAGCGGGCTTTCTGCATCCTCCCAAGCCTGCCGGGATCAACCCCCTCCATGAGGTCAGGGTTCTCGGGACCGCGCAGGGCCAGGCTCCGCCAGTTATCCTGTACTATCGTGTCCAGCATGTTCCGGGTGTAGCCCGGAGTATGGTCGAGGAACTCGGGACGGGTTGTCCTGTCGACCCTGATCCTCTCCAGACGGGGGTCATCCATTGAGAGCTGAACGTACATTGCGCCCAGGTCGTAAGCCTTTTCCGCCAGAAGCCCGGCGAACTCCCTGTGGCAGGGTTCGGTCCTGATCCAGAGGACCTGCCCCTCCCTTATCCCCAGGGCGCCCCTGAGGATGACATCGGCGCACGCCTGGTGATATCTGTCTATGATGGTCATTTGCGCTCCCTTGATCAGATCAGGCCCAGAAAGTCAACGGCGAGAGCCCTGTAGGGCTCGCCCCCGGTTTCCAGCACGTCCATGAACTGAAGGCTGATCCTGACCTGGCCGAAACTCTGCCAGTACACCTCGAAATTCAGGAAGCCTCCGGAATTGTCAAATCTGTAATCGCTGTCTCCATTCGTTCCAAGGTCCCAGTCCGCCGCCAGGCCGAACCCGGCGGGAAGCGTCTTGTCCAGCGCGATCCAGCACCCCAGGTGTTCGGGCGCCGCGAGGGAAATGCTGGAACCCAGATGAAAGGCAGTTTCACCAAGTGGGTCCGCGAAGTTCTTGCTGGCTGCGAGGTAGAAACCCCTCTCCTGCCGGTGATACTCGCCGCCGCCCCTCGGATGCTCCTCTTCGTTGTCGAAACCCACGGCCAGCGCGGGAAATGTGCGGCGCTCGTCGAAGAAGCGGAAGCGGGCTTTCAGGTAGACCTTGTCGAACCAGTCCGGCGTTGACATGCCGGTGACGCTGTAACCTCCGTAGCCTATTCCGGCCATGAGCCTGGGCAGCATGCCGGCCTGGAGGGAAAAGGTCAGGTTGTCGGTGGGAAAGGTCCGGAGGGAAATGTAAAGCGCTCTCGGTGCAACCACACCTGCCGTGGGTTCGACCACGGCGCGGATGAGTTCCGCACCCCGTACAGCCGGCGCCACGAAGAGCATGGTCAGAAGGAAAAGAAGTGATTTCAACGCGTCCCACCTCCAAGGTACAACGACACAGTGGCGGAATCACCAAGAAGCTCCCTGAGGTCCGTCAGCAGTTTTCTGTCCGGCTCGACCCGGATGCTCCTGGACTCACCAACATAAAACCTTCCGGTCAATCCACAATCCATCTCCACGAACACGGGCTTGTTGCCGGGATGCTCCCTGAGAATGCCCAGCATCCTGCTGAAGAGCTGGTTTGAAACGCCGTCGCCCGTTACCCTCAGCCTCACCCTGACTCCGGAGACCCTGCGGAGTTCTTCCAACGGGTCGATGCGCTCAACGCAGAACCTTGCCTCTCCCCGGCCGTTCTGAACCTTCCCCTGAATGAGAAGCGGCTTGCCCGACTCGAGCCGTGACCCGCACCTCTCGAGGGCATCAGACCATATGGTGGCCTCACAGGAATCGGAAACCCCGGACAGTGTAACGAAGGCCATCCTGCCACGGGGGGAATCACGGTACTTCACGGCATCCACGGTGGCTGCCACCGCCGCCATCTGGACCCCACGGAAGTGCATGACCGTTCCGGGGGTATGGGTGGCGTAGGCCTTCATCTCCTCGGTGTATTCATCGAGCGGGTGGCCGGTCAGGTAGAAACCCAGCAGCTCCTTCTCAGCCCTGAGCATCTCATCCCGGGGCATCTCCTCCATGTCGGGCAGGGGCGGGGCAACGGGTTCGTCGCTGGGAGTCAGGCCGAAAAGAGACATCTGACCGGCATCCCGGTGTTTTCTGCTGGCCGAGGCATAGGTCAGCACCTTGTCAACCGACGCCAGAAGGGCCGATCTGGTGCCGGGCAGGCAATCGAGTGCTCCGGCACTTATGAGGGATTCGATCACCTTCTTGTTCAGCCCGTTCTCGACCCTTTCAGAAAGGTCGTGAATGCCTTTGAACAGCCCCCCGTCACGTCTGGCGGCAACGATCTCGGTGGCGGGGTTCTCCCCCACGTTCTTTATGGCCTTGAGGGCGTAAACGATCCTTCCCTGACGGTCCACATCGAAGGCCACGAGGCTGTCGTTCACCGATGGCGGGCGTATGGTGAGACCCATCCGGCCGGCCTCGGCCATGAGCGCGGCGAGCCTGTCGGTGCTTGTGATCTCGCTGGAAAGGGTGGCGGCCATGAACTCGGCGGGGTGATGCGCCTTGAGGTAGGCCGTCCAGTAGGCGATGATGGCGTAGCACACCGAATGCGACTTGTTGAAACCGTACTCCCCGAACCGCCGGATATGGTCGAAGATCTCGCGGGCTTTCCTTTCGGAGATGCCCCGGGATCTGGCCCCACTGATGAAGGCCTCGCCGAAAGATGCCATCTCCTCGGCGTTTTTCTTGCTGATGGCCCGTCTGAGGCTGTCGGCTTCGGCCATGCTCATCCCGGCGAACCGGTTGGCGATGTCCATGACCTGCTCCTGGTAGACTATCACGCCGTGGGTCTCGCCGAGGATCTCCTGCAGCTCGGGAATGGTGTCTTTAACGGGTCTGCCGTCGGAGGCCCTTTTCTTGTTCTCGGCGTAGGCGTCGATCATGTGCATCGAACCGGGTCTGAAAATGGCAACCGCCGCCGTCACGTCATCGAACCTGTCCACGCCTATCTTCCGCAGCGCGTCCCTCATTCCCGGGCTTTCCAGCTGAAAGACGCCGGTGGTCTCAACCCGGTTCAGGAGCTTCAGTGTCACGGTGTCGTCCAGCGGAACCTTCTCTATGTCGAAAGCAGGTGCGGTGCGGCGGATCATCTCCTGCGCGTGGTGCAGGACGGTCACTGTTCTGAGCCCCAGGACATCCAGCTTCATCAGACCGATCTTCTCGGCCGACTTCATCTCGAACTGCGTGGTGAGCCCCTTCTTCCGGGAGAAACACAGGGGAACGAAGTCCATCAGGTCTCCGGGAGTGATGACGACCCCCGCCGCGTGAACGCCCATGTGCCTCGCGACACCGGAAAGCTCATCGCAGTAGCGGAGGAGGGTGGCGACCGCGGGATCGGCTTCGATCTCCCCGGAGAGCTCGGGAACCTGGCGGGCCACTGCCTCGAGGGACGTGTCCTGCTCGGGGGCGGTGGCCAGGAGCTTTGACAGCCTGTCACCGGTTTCGTAGGGCATGCCCATCACCCGGGCCACATCACGGACCGCGGCCCGGTTCTTCATCCTGTTGAAGGAAACGATCTGGCATACACGGTTCTGCCCGTACTTCTCCACGATGTGTGCTATCACTTCGCCGCGGCGCTCGTAACACACGTCCATATCGATGTCGGGCATCTGTTTCCGGGCCGGGTTCAGGAACCGTTCGAAGCTCAGGCCGTACTTCAGCGGGTTCACGTCGGTTATGCCGATGGCCCAGGAGACAAGGCTGCCCGCGGCGCTTCCCCTCCCGGGACCCAGCGGGATCCCCCGGGAGCGGGCCCAGCCGGCGAGTTCCGAAACGATCAGGAAGTACCCCGGGAAACCCATGTCGCTCACCACATTCAGTTCGTACTCGAGCCTCTCGGTCTCGGGGCCCTCAGGGTCACGCCCGAGCCTTTCGCTGAGGCCGCGAACCGCAAGCCCCCTCAGGTGGCTGTTGAGGCTCTCCTCTCCCGGCGGAAGGGGAAAATCGGGAAGCAGAAACCCCCCCTTTGAGAAGCTGAAGCTGCACTGTTCGGCTATCGAGACGGTGTTCGTCACCGCTTCGGGGATCCATGAGAACAGCCGGGCCATCTCGTCGGGCGTCTTCACATAGAATTCGGTGGTCCCGAACCTCATCCGGCCGGGATCACTGAGTATCTTGTTGGTCTGCAGGCACAGCAGGACCTCATGAACCTCGGCGTGTTCGCGCTTCAGGTAATGGGCGTCGTTCGTGGCCACCGGAAGGGCGCCGGTTTCCCGGGATATCTCCGCGAGCCCCGCGAGGATACTCTTCTCCTCCGGAAGGCCGTGGTCCATGAGCTCGATGAAGAACCGGTCCTTCCCCACCAGGTCCTGGTAGAAACGGACGGCTGCAAGCGCCTCGGCTTTTCTATCCCGGGTGAGATGAAAGGCGATCTCACCCTGGAGACAGGCTGAGCCTATCAGAAGCCCGCGGTGGTGCTGCGCGAGTATCTCGCGGTCGATCCGGGGTTTGCGGTAGAAGCCCTCGGTCCACCCAAGGCTCGAGAGCCTGCAGAGGTTTCCGTACCCCTCCTCGTCAGCCGCCAGCAGCGTCAGGTGGCGGATGCCCTCGCCGGATTCGTCGGATCTTTCATGGCGGCTTCCCGGCGTTATGTAGGCTTCCATGCCCACGATGGGCGTGACCCCGTGGCCCTTCATCACATCGCAGAAGTGCACGGCGCCGTAAAGGCTTCCGTGATCGGTCACTGCCACGGCATCCATGCCGCTTTCCCGGAGGAACGGCCCGAGCTTCTCGAACCTTATGGCGCCGTCGAGAAGGCTGTACTCTGAGTGGAGGTGAAGGTGAACGAACCGGGGCGAGTCACTCATCGGCCGTCCCGGGATTCGTCTCCGGCCTGGTCAGCTGACCCGTAACGTTTCTCGAACTCCCTGAACTCCTCGTCGTCGGCCCTCAGTAAAAGGTCTTCCCCGTCCTTCGCTTTCCTGACCGCGAGGTAGCACACCGTCCAGAACGAGGCGCAGCTCGAGAACCAGAACGCAATGATGACAAGGGCAACTGCCACACCGGAGAGGCCCGCCAGCCATCCTGCGGCCCCCTGCCAGGGAGACGCTGCGCCCGCAAGGCTGCCGAGGGGCGCCAGGAACGACCCGTAATGGGACACGAGCTGCGGGGCCGCCAGGTTCATCCCGCCCTGCATGGAAGTCACAAGGCCATGGCTGCCCATTCCCGCTCCGACCCCCAGGTCTAAAAGGGCCATGGCCCCGCGGGCGAAGGCCACGAAGAGAACAAGGGCCGCACCCCGTGCGAGAAGCCCTGTCAGCGTGTAAAGAACGATTCGTGCCGGCTGCGATGTTATTGAACTGAAAAGCTCGAAGAGGGTTTCGAAGGTGTCCCCCTTTGTGCACGCCGTGATAGCCGGAACCATGGGAACTGCCATGACAAGGGCCACGGCGGCCAGGACGCCGAAGAGCGAGAGCCCCCACGCGGGAACGGCCAGAACTCCCAGAAGTATCGGCCCGACGCCGGGAATCCTTCCCAGCAGTCCGAAAACGAAGAGCTTGATGAATAGAATGGAAAGCCCCGCGAGCACCGCCACGGGAACCATGAGAAGCGGCCTCCAGTTTTCGCGGTGGAACATCAGGGCATCCCGGCCGCTGTAGAAGCCGTCGCCCCTGATCTGCTCGAAGGTTATCCGGCTGACCTTCTGGAAAGCGCTCATGATTATCCAGACGCCACCCAGGAGCGCCGCGGCCATGAAAAACATGGCAACTGTACTTTCCAGGAAAAGCCCCTCGGGTATCGGAAAGAGCCGGGATGCCTGCCAGCGCCCGGCCATGGAGTCTCCCGCGGCATAGAAACCAAGGTAGATCATCCCGGCCCAGAGCAGCCAGGAGAGAACGAGCGCCTTCCAGATCACCCAGAGGTTCCTGGCGCTGAGACCGTGCTTGACCGAAAGAACCATATCCCGTATGTCGAAACGGAGTTTGTGTACCACGTCAATCCTCCCTGCCTGCGGTTTCCCGTTCTTCTTCTCCGGGTCGTAACATACTTCCGGCCCCGGTTTCTCGGAAGTTCACGGCAAGGCAAACCACTTCCGAGGCCCCGCCCCCGAGAAGGGCAAGGCGTGCGTGGGCAATGGTTTCCCCGGTGGCCCGCACATCGTCGAGAAGCCAGACGCGCCCGGGGGGCGCCTTCGACGAAACCCTGAACACCCCGGACAGGTTGAGCCTTCTCTCCATGGCAGTGAGACCCACCTGGCTGGGGCCGGGATTGCGGATGAGAAGCTTTGAGAAACGCCCTCCGGTCAAACCGCACACATGCCGGGCGATGATGTTGACCTGGTTGTATCCCCGCTTCCGGAGGGTGCGCCGTGAAGATGGAACGCAGGTAACGGTCTCACCGGGAGCAGGAAGCCTTTCCCACTCCCCGACGGCCATCTCTGCGAGAACGGCTCCAAGATGCCTCTCGCCCGAGTACTTGAGCCTTATCATCATTTCCCTCATCACGCCGGAGTGAAGGAAAGCCGCCGGACGGGGAGCGTCACTTCGAAATGGAACGGGATACACCCTGGCCAGACACCACGAACACAGCCTGGACCCCGGCGCGGGAGACCTCTCGGAACAGCCCGGACACAGGTCCCTGAAGAAAAGGTTTATGACTTTCTTCGCTCGAGAATGTAGAGCCATGTTCCCAGAACAACCGATGCGATTATCATCAGAAGGCTTGCGAGCTGGTTGTCAGTTATCCCCTGTCTTCCCGCGTAAACGCTGTACCCCAGAAGGTCGAGCGGCACATGGTCGAAATGGCGGACCTCCTCGAGCCCGAAGCGGGTGGCGCCGTAAAGACCGGTGAAGAGGCAGAAGATGAAACCCGGGAAATGCCTGCGCCTGTCCGCCAGAAGCAGGATCAGAAGAATGAACAACCCGAACCCCGAGGCGTAGAGCTGCGCCGGGTGGAGAGGAATGCCTCCGTAGGCGTCCCAGGGAAGGGACCCGGGGGGAAAGCACACACCCAGGGCGCTGTCGGTCGGTGACCCGAAGCAGCACCCGTTCAGGAAGCAGCCGATCCGGGTTATGAAAATACCAAGGGGAAACGCCGGGATCACGGCATCCACAAGGTCCCAAACGGGCCAGCGCTTCCGGAAGATGTAAACGAAGCCCGTCACTACGGCAAGAACAACGCCGCCCAGCATGCTGAGACCGTACAGACCGTTCCAGAACGCCACCATCTGAAGGGGATCATCCGAGAACTGGTCGAGATGGGTCACCACGTACAAAGCCCTTGAGCCCACGATGGCAGCCAGCATGATCCAGATGCCCATGCTCGTTATGTCATCTGAAGAGATCCCCCTTGCCGAACTGCGCCGGGCCGCGAGCTTCACCCCCAGCAGGAACGAAACAGCCAGGGCGAGCCCGTACGAGTTCAGGGGCATACTGCCGATCTGAAAAAGAACTGGATGCATTCTTCCCTCCCTGAGTCAGAGGGGAATCTAACTGCTGAGTCCCCCGGACTACCAGCTTCTCCAGTTACGGGCGGCGTTCAGCGCCAGCCCGACCATGAGCATCTCGGTGAATATGTGACTGCCGCCGTAGGTCATGAGTGGAAGGGGAAGGCCTGTTACGGGCATGATCCCAACCGCCATGCCTATGTTCACGAACACATGGATCAGGAAGTAGATCCCCACCCCTGCCGCCATGATAGAGTTGAACGGGTTCATGGAACGCCGGGCAGCGAGGAAGATGCGCCATATAAGCAGCGCGTAGACACTGAGAAGAAAGATCGAACCGACGAATCCGAACTCCTCGGCGAAAACGCTGAATATGAAGTCGGTGTGCCTTGCGGGAAGGTAGGCCAGAGTTTTCTGGGTCCCCCTGAGAAATCCCTGCCCATAGAAGCGACCGGCTCCCACCGCCACCTGAGACTGGATGATGTTCCATCCTGCCCCCTGCGGATCCTGGGTCGGATCGAGGAACGTTGTGAGCCTGGCCTTCTGGTAGGGCATCATGAGGTGCCATGCCACGGGCGTCAGCGCGGCTACCGCGGTGTTGAGGACGGTCAGGAACACCCACTTCCAGGCCGGAGCCCTGTCACGGTAGAGAACAGAGCACAGCAGCAGGGTGAAAAGCAGCCACCATCCGAAGCCGATGGAGGATACTGCGGCAAGGATCGGGCTGACGAACAGAAAGATCCACCTGAACCCGAATCCCCCCCAGTAAAGCATTCCAAGCACGATGAGACCCATGGCGACACCGGTTCCCAGGTCGGGCTGAAGGACGGTGAGCCCAACGAGAAGACCCACTCCTACCAGGAAAATGGGACCGCTCCCTCTCACCGCCCCGCTCTTCAGGCCGGGAAGCCATCGGGCCGACACTATTATCAGGGCGGTCTTTGCGAATTCCGAAGCCTGAAGGTTCATTGGACCGATGACCAGCCACCTGCCGGCGGGACCCTGACCAAAGAATATCGTCAGCACGAGAAGCGCGGCGACGGGAGGGTAAACAAAAGGTGACAGCTCCTCGATCATACGGAGAGGAAAGTTGTAGGCGACGACAAAAACCACCAACCCCACAGCAACCACGGCAAGCTGTCTGTAGAACAGGCCTCCGCCGGAATCGGCCGAGTAGACCGACAGAAGCCCGATGCATAGCAGCGTGCCCAGGGCCAGAGCCATGAGAACATCGATCCTGTCACCACTGCGCATCGGGATACAGCCTTTCCAGTGTCTTTTCAACAATTGCGAGGGCAAGCGGGCCTGCCACGGCGCCTCCCGAGCCTGCGTGCTCAACGAAAACGGCGTAGGCCACGGGGGCCGGCCGGGGTAGATAACCGCAAACCCAGGCGTGGTCTTCCCCTGTGTGTGTCTCGGCCGTTCCGCTTTTGGCCCTGATGGGAATGGGGCTTGTGCCCATGGTTGCGTGAAGAGTTCCGTTACGTCTGACGACAGCTGATCTGAGGCCCCTGTCTATCTCATCGAGGGTTTCGACTGAGACCAGAGGTTCGAGCTTTTCGCTGCAAGGTTCGTCGCCGATCACCAGGGACAGCCCGGGCATGTCTCCCCGGGACGCCACGACCCCGGAAACCACTGCCATCTGAAGAGGCGTCGTCAGAAGCTCGCCCTGCCCGATGGAGAGGTTGAGCAGGTTGCCCTGGCCCCAGCCTCCCGCGCCGTACAATTCATTCATCATCGCCCTGTCCGGAACGACACCGGCGGCCTCACCGGGCAGAACACTTGTCAGCCTTGCGCCCAGCCCCATTGACCTGGCCACCCTGGCGAGGTCGTCCATGTTGCCGTTCGGTGAGGTTCTGTAGAAATAGCTGTCGCAGGAAACGGTCAACGCCCCCTCAAGGTCCATCCTGCCGTGAACTGCCCAGCACCGGAAGGTGTTTCCGCCGTAGGTTACTGAACCGTAGCAGGGGTCGGGCATGTACCCGGCGGTTACGATGCCCTCATCCAGAAGCCAGGCGGCGGTAACTATCTTGAATGTGGACGCTGGTGGGTAAGCGGTGCTCCATGCACGATTGAGCAGGGGTTTCTGGGGGTTTGCGAGAATGGCGTTCCAGTCCTGCGAGGCAATCCCGCCGATGAAGAGGTTGGGGTCGAAACCCGGAACCGATGAGAGGCAGAGCAACTCACCGGTTGACCAGTCAAGCACGACCGCAGCTCCAGGATGACCTGTCGCAAGCAGTACGCTGTCGGCGAAAACCTGCAGGCCGGCGTCTATCGTCAGCGATATGTCCTCGCCGGGCACAGGTGTGCTCTCTGGTGAGTCACCGAAGGTATTCACGACCCTTCCGTACGCGTCAACAACTTCCCTGATGAACCCCGGCGTTCCCATGAGCCTTTCGTTCAGGATACGCTCGAGACCCGTCACTCCCGTAAGCTCGCCCTGGTATCTGGCCGCGCTGTCCGCAAGGCTCACGTACCCCATGAGGTGGCAGAAGGAACTCCCCAGCCGGTACCTTCTTCTGGGCGTGACCGAGACTATCACACCGGGAAGCCTGTAGGAGTTGTCTGCCACGGGGGCAACCGAGATCAGGTCAAGGTCCTCCCGAACCACGATTGCCCTGTAGGGTGACTGCATCGCAGCATCGAGCCTTTCCTCCATTTCCTGCCGTGACATCGAGAGCAGTTCCGCGAGCGCCCAGGTGTTCGCGGGGTCGAACTCCGAATGGATCACCGCGACGGAGAACGCGGGTTCGTTGTCGGCTATGACCTCTCCAAACCTGTCAGTCACCACCCCCCTTGGCGCCGGCACCGCCACGCTCCTTATTCTGTTCCGGGCAGCAAGCGTGCTGTGGTATTCGCCCCTGATTATCTGCAGGTACACAAGCCTTGCCGTAAGGATCAAAAACATTGCAAGCAGGATGAGGATCATGCTTCTGAGGGGCCATTCACGCCCCCCGCGCTCGATTCCCTTCATGCTGAACGGCTTCTGGCGTGCAAGACCGCGGTCTGAAACACCGCGATGAACAGCAGGGGCACCAGTATCCGCGGGAAAACGAAGAGCACCCTCTGTCCAAAGAAGAGCCCGGGCGGGCGGGAGGCCAGGAGAATGAAGAGAATGTCACTTACAATTGAGGCGATTGCGGCATGGGAATAGAACGAAACAGCGCCGGCTGCTGTGGTGGCGCTGAGTACGCTTCGGGCAGCAAGTATTCCCAGGATGATGGAAAGGGATGAGGTGCCGAGTGGTTGATGCGTGAGCAGATCAAGACAGAGCCCGGTGACGAAGGCGCCCTGGATGCCCCACCCACTGTCACGGTTCATACCAAGGTAAACGAGCATCGGAACCAGGAGGTTGGGCGCGAATAAAAGCCTTCCCAGAGTGACCTCCATGAGGAACTGGACGATCACCGTCAGGGCCACCGCCATGGCGTCCCTTAACGAAACCCTCATGGGGCACCGTGGTAGGGAAGAAGAATGAGCACTTCCCCAAGCCTTCTGAAATCCACCGCCGGTTCTATGCGAAGGGCTATGTCAAGGCCCCTGGCCCCCTCCTCGACAGCGGTGACCGTTCCGATGACAATGCCGTCAGGGTAGACGCCGCCGAACCTGCTGGTGAGGACCTGTTCGCCCACCCGGGGAGGAACGGCCCTGTCAACGTGGCTCATGCCGAGACTGCCGTCCGCACTGGAAGACACAAGGCCCATGGCGCCCGATTCGCCGCACACGGCGCTCACCAGAACTCCCGGCAGGGTTATGGGCAGCACGGTGCAGGTTCGGTCCTCAACCAGGTCGACTATTCCAACAAGGCCGGCGGCGGCGATACAGACCGAACCGGTCACCACACTGTCACGGCTGCCCCGGTCGAGTACGAAACCGCCCCCCACGAGGCCTTCCGTGCGGTACAGCACCCGGGCCACGAGAGCCCTGGTCTCGGGAAGCCTGACATACCCCAGCAATTCCCTGTAAAGCGCGGTCTTCATGGCTGCTTCACGCAGCCTGGCGTTCTCGAGCATCAGTTCGAGGACGAGTGTCCTTGTGTAATAGCCTTCGTCACCGACTGGGTCATCGAAAAAAAGGCCGGCGAACATTGCGCCAAGCCTGCTGCCGACGCCGGACAGAAGGGCGGGACCCAGCACTATCAGAAGTATGGAAAGAAGGATGTAGGCGGGCAGCTTTTTCCGGGATCGGTCCATGTCAATCCAGAAGGAGTTTCCTGTATCGGAACAGGTCACCCAGGATGATGCCGGCGCCCAGAACCGTACAGGCCAGCGGATTGTCTGCGATCCTTATGGGAAGCCCAGTCTCGCCCTCGAGAAGGGTGTCCAGCCCCCGAAGCAACGCGCCGCCTCCGGTCAGGACGATTCCACGGTCCACAATGTCACGGGCCAGTTCGGCGGGGGTCTTCTCGAGGGCCTGATGAACGGCCTCGACTATCTGCCCCACCGGAACTCTGAGAGCCTCGAGGATGTCCTGGGACCGCACCCTGTAAGTTCTGGGAACCCCGTTGATTATATCGAGACCGCTGACCTCCATGTCATCCGATCTGCCATCGGTCACGGCACCGAGGGTGATCTTGACGGTTTCAGCGGTACGTTCCCCAACGAGAAGGCTGAAGTGCCTCTTGAGGTAGCTCTGTATTGCCTCGTTCATCTCATCGCCGCCGACCCGGATGGAGTTCTCCGCCGCGATCGAATTCAGGCTGATCACAGCTATCTCGGTCGTTCCTCCGCCGATGTCGACAACCATGTTGCCGGGTGCTCCCTCTACGGGAAGCCCGACGCCCAGCGCTGAAGCCAGGGGCTCGGGGACCATCAGGACCTCACGCGCGCCGGCGCGCTCCAGCGAGTTCCTCACTGCGGTCTTCTCGACCTCGGTGATTCCGCTGGGGACGCAGACAAGAACCCTGGGTCTCATCGAGAACCTTCTGGCCTGGCTTCTCGAGAAAAACTCTCTGAGCATTGCCAGGGTAGCTGTAGCGTTGGTTATCACACCGTCTTTCAGGGGTCTGATCACGGTAAGGTCACGGTTCGTGCGACCCAGCATGATCTTTGCGTCACCGCCCACGGCAACAACGGCTCCACTGTCATTTTCCACGGCGATCACGCTGGGCTCCTCCAGCACTATCCCCCTGTTTTGAACGTACACCAGTGTGTTTGCCGTGCCAAGATCGATGGCCATGGAGGTGGAAAGAACACCACCTCCATCTGTTCCGGTAAACCGACGGAATATGCCCTTCAGATCCATGAGTTAGCACAACCCCCTTCGGAAGCCTTGGATGCTTCTCCAAACCTGACAGCAACATATAATGAATCGCGAGTGACAAGGGTACCCTGTTGGGGTACTGACAGGGACAGTGGTGTTAACCGGAGGTCGAGTTAACGAATGGAGGGTTCAGGGGTGAGGCGCCAGGGCGTGCCCGGCTCGAGTGTGTCAACGGTTACGGAGGTTCTCAAGGTCCATATCGCATCCCACGGCTCAGTGGAGACGTCGATTGTTGACAATGTAAACTCTGTTGACCCGGAAGATGTTACGACGCGCCATCCCCCGGGCCATGCCTGGTACTCATCGTGCCACGATGACCGGGTCACGCGCGCTTCGATGTCGCCTATCACAAGACCGGAGGGAAAAAGCCCGCCGTCATAGGCGAGGGTTGCCGTATCTCCCGCGGCTTGAAGCCGCCAGACCCCTTCGTCGTAGAGTTCCGCCAGAACACGGTGCTCGGGGGGTACGGGAAAACCGGTCCGCACCAGGGCGAGCAATGAAAGAACCGACAGAATACCTCTTCCCGCCTTAAGGCCGCCGGGTTGGAAGAATGCGGTTTCATCGGCCGGATAGTAACCGAGAAAACCGGTCGTATCGCAGTAGAAACTTATCATGGGCCGGCCGTCGGGGCTGTACATGTCCCCCCGGAGCCTGGGAGGGAACCTGGTTCCCCAGACGACGAAGGGTCCTTCGGCCACAAGGCTCTCTCCAAGGGCCCTGGCCCTCCCCCTGAGCTGAAAGTGGTCAAGGTTTTCCCAGCAGAAAGATGCCCTGGCCCAATACCTGGTTTCAGGGTTGAGGTCTGACCCGTTTCTTGCGCCGCAGCCCGAAAACAGAAGCGACGTGATAAGTGTCCCGAAAAGAAAGTGGAGACGGGCCGGCATCAGGATCCGTACTGCTTCTCCAGAGCTGCTATGCGCCTGTCGAGTTCGATCTCGGCAAGCAGTTTCTGACGCCTTCTCTGAAGGCCTTCAGCCTTGTCGGCTGGCAGCCTCGGCAGAAGGCTGTCTATCATTGAAACTGCTCTGCTGCGGTCTCCCGATTTGGCGGTTTCGTCGATGGTCTTCACAAGGTCACTGAGTTTCGCCATCCCGATGATCTCCCTTCATCATTCTTGAGCATGCTTCAAGAAAGGTCCCGACATGGTCGGAATCAACCCTGAAGCCGCCCCTTTCCGCCGGGAACACGTCCCGTTCATCAACACCGTGAAAATCGCTTCCGCCAGTGACTAAGAGACCGAAATCCCCGGCGGTGCGTACAAGGAACGCTGCCTTCTCTTTGTCGTGGCTGGGGTAGAACGCTTCGATCCCCATCAGTCCGCCTTCGGTCAGGGATGCAACCAGCGACCTGATGCCCATCCCGTCCCTGCCTTCCAGAAGCCATGGATGGGCCAGAACCGGGATCCCTCCGTTTTCCCTGATAAGGTCAAGCGCCCTGAAGTCGCCGATACGTTCCCTGGGAACGTAAGCTTTGGCGCCCTTCCCCAGATAATGCCGAAAAGCCTGTTCAGTGCTTTCGACAACTCCCTTCTGAACCAGGATGGTGGCTATGTGAAGTCTTCCGGTCACGCCACCTCCGGAGTGCTCAAGAACCTCGCGCATCGTTACGGGAATGCCCTGTTCCTGAAGCTTTTGAAGAATGAGGGAGTTACGGGAATCCCTTGCTTCCCGAACTGAGGTAAGGGCCTTTTCGACGGAACCGCCGTTCCATGAACGCGGATCGTGACCCGGGAAGTAACCGAGCATGTGCGCCGAGCCGCCGCAGTGAAGCTCAACACTCAGCTCAACCCCGGGGATCAGTGTCAGGCTTGTGCCCTGTGCCGCCCGGGCTGCTTCAGGAACTCCGGTGAAAGTGTCGTGATCGGTCACTGCAAGAGCGCAATATCCGCACTCCACTGCCCTGTCCACTATCCAGGAAGGCTTCATTGCCCCGTCGCTGCCGGTGCTGTGCACATGAAGATCAAGCGTTGCCATACAACCCTTTCTCAAGAATCGGAATATGCTCTCGGCACGGTGATCGGGCAATGGAGACCGGTCCGGTATCAACGCTTAACGCACGGCCCCGATTCCCTTGTATAGTTTTATCCTGTTTTGGCCCGCCACCGCTCTGACCCGAGCCGGGAAGGGATACCAATGGGAAAGATAATGTACGTGCGCGACCCGGTTCACGGATCGATCAAGTTGTCGAAACTGCAGGAAGAACTCCTGAAAACGGTCGAAGTCCAGAGACTCAGCTTCATCCACCAGCTGGGAACCACATTTCAGTGTTATCCCGGGGCACATGGTATGCGGCTTGCCCACGCTGTGGGGGTGTCACACCTTGCGGGCGTCATCGCAAGACATACAGCCGACCAGAACCTTCCGTCCCTGTCATCCGGTGCCGGGGAGATGATGATGCTCGTTCAGGCCGCGGGAATGCTTCACGACATCGGGCACACTCCCTGGTCCCACACACTCGAGCCTCTCTACGCGGAGATGTACGGTGTCGATCACATGGGTCTCGTGGCCGATCTGGTCACGGGAAGAAAGGTCATGAACATACAGGGGGCCGGGCGCATACCGGAGATACTCCGGACATGGGGGGTGGATCCTTCCAAGGTGGCCGACCTGGTGCAGAACCGTTTCCCGGGCCCGGCGTACATCCAGCAGATGATCTTCGGCGAAGTGGACGCGGACATGCTGGATTACCTGCAGCGGGACTTCCACTTCACCGGTGTCGCGTACGGTCACATCGAGGCAGACCGGATAATCAGCACAATGACCGTTCGGGACAACAGGCTGGTTTTCCAGCTCAAGGGACTCGATGCGGTAAGGGATTTCCTTCTGGCCAGGTTCCACATGTACTCAAGCGTCTATCTTCACAGAAAAACCAGGATCGTCGATCAGATGCTTCTTGCAGCAACCCGCAGAAGCGTGCTCGAGCTTGGGGAGATCCCCGATTTTCATTTCATGACCGACGACCAGCTTCTCAGCCACCTGCTCACACAGTCGGCTGATCCCTGGGTAAGGGAGATGGCCTGGAGGGTCAAGTTCCGCCAGGGGCTCTTCACCCAGGTGTTCAGCATCGGAGCCCTGGCAAGGTCCGACAGACATGCTGGGTTCATCGCCGGCATCCTCTCTGAAACGCCACGCGGGACCGCAACAGCTCTGGCCCGGCGGATATCGTCCGAATCCGGTGTGGATCAGCGCTACATAATTGTCGACCTGCCGGTTGAAGCGGTGAAAACAAGCGAAGAGCGTTTCCAGAAGCTGGACATCAGGTTTGTGGGCACGGGGACGGCGCTTGAGTCGATCGAAAGCGTTGATCCCGCCTTCGCGCGCTACCTGGGCGAGATGAAGCCGAACCGCAGCCTGATAACGGTCTGCTGCGCTCCCGAGTACAAAGAGCGTGTCTCCTCATCCTGCGAAAAGCTCTTCAGGGATTCAGTCATGCCGTTGTTCACGGGAGAGGATCAGGAGTTCTCACCGTCGAGATAGGTGGGTCCGGTCGCGGTGCCGCAGTTCCCGCACGTGAAACGCAGGTGCTCCCACATTCCGATCGAGTTGTACCAGTTCACCCTGGATGCATCGGGGCGCGCCATGACACCGCCGCAGTCGGGGCATTTCCATCCTTCCCCCCGAGCCCTGCGGATGCTTTTCAGGGAGTCTTCCAGAAGTGGAAGATACTGGTGGTTGCCCGTTTTTTCAGCGATGCGTATCGGAGTCAGTCCCGAACCGTTCCTGTGATAGGCCTTGGCGCCATGCTTAAGAAGCGCTCTGATTATTGTCTTTCTGTTCCTTCCAGCCACGGCAATATGGATGGGTGCGTCACCCGATGAGTTCTCGGCTCCCGCATCGGCGCCGGCTGAAAGCAGAAGCCTGCAGATTTCCTCCCTGCCTTCGCTTACCGCCACATGCAGGGCCGACTCTCCGGCGATGGACGTCGCGGCCGGGGATGCACCGATCTCCAGAAAGGTCTTCACCACATCCACCAACCCCGCCCTGACAGCGAGGTGAATGGGGGATTCCCCGCCCTCTCCCATGGGCTTGTTGATATCACCGCCCCTGCTCACGATGTTCCTGAAAATGGAGAGGAGCAGGACCGGATCGATGGTCTCGCTGCAGGCCCGTTCCACCAGAACCTGAACAAGGTTTCTACCCTCACGCACAGCCTTGCCTGTCATTTCATAACGACCGCCGGAGAGGCTCTCAATCTTCTCCCAGTCGGGTGAAGGTTTTGCGATCTCGCCAAGCATCTTTCGAAGATTACTGGTAAAAAGAGCCAAGTCTTCCTCCGGGGGATGAATCAACTTCGCCGCAAATCGGGTGAATTATGCTAAAATCACTCCGGGGAGTCATCCCTCACCCGTCTCATGGAAGTCACAAGGGTGTTGACAAGCCGCACAAGCTCTCCGGGCGGGCTGGGCTTGGGAAGAAAAACCACGCGTTCATGGGCGAGGAGGGCCTGGATCCCTTCCGGTTTTTCGTAACCGCTGGTCAGTATTACCGCCATTCTGCCGAAGCTCTCGAGACAATGGGTGGCGATGCTGATGGAAGGCGTCCCGGGCATGTTCAGGTCCAGAACGATCACGTCGAACATCCCCCTGGAGAGTTCGACCATCGTCTCGTCCCCACCTGAGGCCGTCACGACCTGAAAGTCCTGGCTTCGCAGGAACTCGCCCAGGGTCTCCCTGACAAGGTCCACATCATCCGCGAGAAGTACCCTCACTCCGGTATCCCCGGCCAGGGCGGCCGCTGATGGAGCATCAACTGAACCCTGGGAAGCGATACCCTTGAGAACAAGGCAGAGTATCGTTTCACCCATGCCCCTCTCGAAGCTTATCCACCCTCCGAACTCCAGTGAAGCGCGGTAGGCAGTGCCGTACGCGGTTCCGAACTGTCGGTCCACATCGGCGGGTTCATATTCACGGGCCGAGAATACATCCCTCAGGTCGGGTGGCATTATGAATCCGTCGGAATACCTCAGGCAGATCCTGCATCCCCTTTCCACATCGGGTGAGAGGATCTGTCTTGGCAACCTGTCCGAGAGGTTGATCCTGATCCTTCCTGTCCCGCCCTTCATCTGGTCGCTGGATGCCAGGGCGAGACTGAAGAAGAACTGCCTAAGCAGCCCCCTGTCAACCATTATCTTGTACCTGGAAACCCCTCCGGCCTCCACGGTGATGTTGAACGGCATCACGCTGCGAAGTACTTGTGATATCCTTGCCATCTCGTGGGATGGATCACATATGCCCGACTCGCTTCCCGCGTTCAGAAGAAGCAGTTGAAGCTCACTGCACACGTCTGAGAGCTTGCCGGCTTCCTTCAGAATGTCGCGGAAGCGTCCCGCAAGCTCCCAGTCAACTGTAGCCTCACGTATGCCCAGTGAAGCAGCTCCCACGATTCCCGCGACCCTGTTGTTGAGGTCATGGGCCAGGCCTCTGACCATTCCGTTGAGAACCTCCTGTTCCTGCCGGGCTTCCGTTTCGACACCGACCCTTTCCGAGGGCATGCCTCCCGGTCTGTCCGAAAGCAGGAAGAGCACTCCCCCCAGAAACCTCGATCCGGAGATGACGGGCTGATACAAAGCTTCGACTCTCTGTGTTGATCCGGATGCTCTGGACAGATCCACTCTCTCGCGGAATGCGCTGCGACTCATTAGACACTTGTTCCTGAAGGATTGCGTGAGTGAAACGAGGGAGCTGAAAGATTTGGATCCACTGCCGAGCTCGGGCTCGAGGATCGATGCCGCACCCGAACTCATGGATACCACCAAGCCACTGACGTCTATCAGAACGACCGGAACACCTGTGTCACCGGTGACGGCTTTCATCGCTTCAGCAAAGAACCAGTTCTCTGGTGAACTTCCGGATTGGTCAGTGAAGCTGTCCATCTCGCTTCTGCGTCTGATCATGGAGAGAAGGAGAACGGTGATGGGGCTAAGTGAGATAATTACTATTGATAGAATCGTAATAATTATACCATTTTTCAAAGAATCATACTTTTTTATTGCCGCTTTCCAGTATCCATCTTGATAAACGAAAAGGCTTCGTCCCTCTGGATGTGTTCTCGTGTATCGAATAATAAATGTTTCGTTTTGCTCTCTGGATGAAGCAAGGTCGTCGAGAGATTCACCCCTGACAAAAGCCTCTTCGGACATGACAACCTGCACCGAATCCAGTCCCGCCAGATCCGGGTGGATCCTGCCGGATCCGATTTCCGACACTCCGTGCAAACGCATTTCCAGAGTCGCAACCTCTTCGCAGAAAGCGGCATGCATGTGAACCTGGCGTGCCCGGGTCCTTCCCGCATCCGTTAGGACGTTTCCCGCGTAAACCGCCCATAACGCTGAGGCTACCAAAGCTATAAGAACTCCCGATGCGAGGGGGGCGAATATTCTTGCCACTTCGCGGCTTTCCCGCGAGTTACCGTCTGGAAGAGCGTCGAGGCTGAAAGTCCTGTTCATGGCGATTTTTCCCTTCACACGGCTTCATTCATGCAACATGACTTCATTCGCCGGAAATCGCAAGGAGTAAATTGACAAGCCTTGAGTCATCTCTTATTATTTAGTGTACCTGCGGTAATCGACCAATCATAGCGAAGAAGAAAGGAATGCAAAATATGGATCTCATCGAACGCACAAAAAAGCAGCTCGCTGAAACAGGACGAAGCCCAAAGACCGCCAACAGCTACATCTCCCACCTTAGAAGGCTCGTAGGGCACTTCGGCGAAGAAACCGGAAGCCTCGACCCCGAAGCACTCCGCAGTTACCTCGAAGAGATGGTGGAAGAGGGCAAATCCCTCTCCTACCTCAATCAGGCCCAGAGCGCGATCAGATATCTTTACACCCAGGTTCTCGACAAGGCAAACCCCCTGCCGAGTCCCAGCGTCATAGCCAAGAGGATCCCTCTCCACGGGCTCTTCGCGCGTGAGGAAATAGCAGCCCTCTTCCAGCATGTGCATGAGCTCAAGTATCGTCTCGCCCTTATGTTCATTTATTCCAGCGGGCTCAGGGTCAGTGAAACAGCCATTCTCAAGCGCGAAAACGTTGACCTGGCCAATCACATCATACACGTGTACTCCTTCGAAGGCGACTATCAGCGGGATACAATCCTCTCCCGCAAGGCCGGCCGCATACTCAGCCAGTATCTCGAACTCCGAACCGATCCTTCGCCGTACCTGTTCCCGGGCAGGGCCCACACAAGCTACGTTTCCGCCAGAACGATCCAGCGCGCTTTTATCGACGCACTGGACGAGGCCGGGATCACAAAGCGCGCCACCCTGGGCTGGCTCAGGCACAGCTTCGCTGTACACCTCCTGGAAGACGGCGTTGACAGACGACTTGTCCAGAAGCTTCTGGGAATTACCACACCCTCCATGATCACGCCCTACCTCAAGCTCGCCAAAGACAGGTCCGAACTGAGGGTCATGAGCCCTCTCGACCGCTTCGACTCCTAAACAACGTCAGAAGCCGGGGGAATCCTTTTCCCCCGGCTTTTTTATTCGATGACCGTCATCTTTGCCCGCTCGACACCCTGAGCTGACTCGAACCTGACGAGATAACAGCCCGAACCCAGGTCATGGGGTAGAACCGACTCCCCGGGACCCATAAGTCCTTTAACAAGAAGCCTCCCGGAGAGGTCGAAAACCGAGACGGTCACCGCAAGTTCGAGGGGGGAAGAAAAAACCAGCCCGTTGGCGGAAGGGTTAAGCATCGTCGGCAGAGCCGATTCCGGGCCTTCGTGCACATCAAGCTCGATCGAGCTGGCCAGGGCCCATGCGTGCTCGGGGGTAGATTCCTGATCCTGCAGCCCAGCCATCACCACCGGGCTCGGATAGTCGAGCGTCGCCACAGAAACATTGTAGACCCGTTCATCGAATGGGATCTGCCAGACCAGCTCACCGGTCAAAGCGTTCACCAGGCTCACGCTTCTCCCGTTCACCGAAGCTGCGGCGATGCAGGGAGTTTCCTGCCCATCCAGGAGCACCGGGTCTACCCAGGCGACCGACCAGGTGTTGGAACCTGAAGGAAATGTCCATTCAGCATTCCCGTCAAAACCATCGAGGCACGCCACCCCGCCATTATCCGCAGCAAGCGCCACCTCTCCGATCCCGTCTCCGTTCAGGTCAGGTCCTCCTTCTATCTCCATGTACATCCCACTGCCTTCGTAACTCCAAGCAAGGGTGCCTCCGGCCTGGTAACAGGCTACCTTGCCGTTGAAGGTGCAGAAAACGGCAAGGGGGTATGTGTCGGTTCGGTCCACAGTGCTCACGCTCATGCAATCCCCGCCAGGGTTCGCCTGCCACAGAAGGCTTCCGTCGGCACTGCTGTAGAGCCTCGCGGTCTGAGTTGTGTAGCTGTTCCCGCCAATCGCGGCCAATACATCGCCGTATCCGTCACCGTCCAAATCGATGAAGGAGGCCAGCGATTCCACCGCGTCCGGCTGCCATGCCGTCCACAGTGAATCGCCGGTGGCCCCGTTCAGGCAGACGAGAAGGCCGGTGTTGGACGAACCCGAGGTGCCGAACCCGCCAGCGACCTCCGGGATGCCGTCGCCGGTCAGGTCCGGCAGCACGGCACAGCTGTATCCCCAACCCGTATAAACGGGCATGATCTCACACGCAGCCCATTCCCATACCACTGCGCCATCGCCCCCTGAAACCAGTCTCAGTGTTCTCCCTGGAGGGGCGTACCCGCCGGGTGTGGCCATCAGCAGCTCGCTCTTTCCGTCTCCGGTAACATCTGGAAAGACCGTCATACCTTCATCGGAGTAGACTCCCTTATGGGCGTCACTGGTCCAGAGGACGGACCCGTCCGAACCGGAGAGTGCCCAGAGCGTGGGTTCATCGTCCCAGAAGTTGACTCCCGAGATTACATCGCTTACCCCGTCTCCGTTCAGGTCGCCCATGTCGACCGAGCAGTAGACCCCGCCACTGGTCACATTTGACCAGAGCACCTGGGGCAGTTGGGAAAGAAGAAGAAGAACAAGCATTTTGGCCTCCATTCATGCTGCATTTGAACATAGAATGCGAAATGAAGTGGCCACACGCAAGCGCGGGGGTGGAAGACCACCCCCGCTTCGTTGTGATGCAATGAGTTACATCAGCAAACTAAACTATCTAAGTCCGTCCCCTCTCCTTGTAACTTGTGTGAAGGAGTTTGTGGGAGCGGTGGCCGAGGGGTTTTTCGAGGTACTCGGCGTAGATCATCTGGATCTCGGGGTTCTCGTGGGACTTCCTGAGGGGAAGCCTTTCGTCCTCGGCGTAGATTGCCTTCATCCTGGCGAGCCTGTGCTCCATGTCGGTGGGGATGGGCTGTCCGCCGCCGCCGATGCAGCCGCCGGGGCACGCCATGACCTCAATGAAGTGGTAGGAGGCTTCACCGCTTTCCACCATGCGCATGAGCTTGTCCGCGTTGGCAAGGCCATGGGCGATGGCAACCTTCAGCGTGGCTCCTGCCAGGAACTCCCAACCCGGAGCCATCTTCGCAGGCATTGGTATGGAGGCCTCCTTGATGCCTTCCATTCCCCTGACGGCGCAGATGTTCAGCCCGGGGAAGGGGACCTCGGCGCCTGTCACGACCTCGTACGCCGTGCGGAGGGCGGCTTCCATGACGCCGCCTGTGGCGCCGAAAATTGCGGCTGCCCCGGTGGATTCACCCATGAACCTGTCGAAGGGCTCTTCGGGGAGGCGGTCGAACCTGATGCCCGCCATCTTTATCATCCGGGCCAGCTCACGGGTGGTGAGAACGTAATCCACGTCCTGGTAACCGCTGTCCCGCATCTCGGGGCGGTCCTTCTCGAACTTCTTGGCTGTGCAGGGCATGATGGAGACGCTGACAACCTTCGAGGGGTCGACGCCCTCCTTCTCCGCCAGGTAGGTCTTGGCCAGAGCGCCGAACATCTGCTGGGGGCTCTTGCACGAGGAGAGGTTGGGGAGCAGCCCGCTGTGCATGTGCTCGATGAACTTGATCCAGCCCGGCGAGCAGCTCGTCAACATGGGCAGGGCCACCGGCTCCTTGTCGACAAGGGCCTTCTTGAGGCGGAAGAGAAGCTCGTGGCCCTCTTCCATGATTGTGAGGTCGGCGCTGAAGTCGGTATCAAGCACCCTGTTGAATCCAAGCCGTCTGAGGGCCGCCGCCATCTGGCCGGTGTTGTGGTCGGTGGGCAGCCCCAGGGCTTCGCCTATGCCGACCCTTACCGCCGGGGCGGTCTGAACCACGACGAACTTGTCGGGATCATCGATGGCCGCCAGTACCTCATTGATCTCGCTTCTCTCATAAAGGGCACCTGTGGGGCAGCGGTTTATGCACTGGCCGCACTGGGTGCAGGGAACATCGGAGAGACCCAGGTCCCCGAATGTGCCGATGTAGACGTGGGAAGACCTCTCCATGGGTTTGATCACCGCCACGCTCTGCAGCTCTTCGCAGGTGCGGACGCACCTGGTGCACATTATGCACCGGGACTCGTCCCTGACCACTCCCGCACTCACTTCAATGAAGCTCTCGGGCTTGTCTTCGGTCTGGAACGGGTTGTCGGTAAGGCAGTACCTTTCAGCAAGGGCCTGGAGTTCGCAGTTCTTGTTGCGAACGCACTCGGGGCAGTTCGAGTTGTGACTTGCAAGGATAAGCTCCAGTATCGCCCTGCGGGATTTTCTTACCTTGGGGCTGTCCGTGTGAACCACCATGTTGGGTGTGATGGGGGTGATGCACGCCGGCATGAGGGTGCGGCACCCATCCACCTCCACAACGCACACCCTGCAGTTCCCCGCGGTGGATATGTCAGGATGGTGACACAGGGTGGGGATGTCGATGCCGCTCTGCCGGCACGCTTCGAGAACCGTTACACCCTCGCGCACCGTGATGTCCTTACCGTTTACCTTGAGATTGATGCCGGGCATCAGGAATCACCCCCCTCGCAGTTGCAGTCAAGAGGAAGTTCGACAAAACCGTTGACCATGTCACGGAAGCAGTTGCCCGCGGTCTGGCCAAGGCCGCATTTGCTGGAAACGGCCATCACGTCGCAGAGGTCGATGAAGGGCAGAAGACACTCCTGACAGCACACATCCCCCTCACGAAGAGCGGTGACGGCGTGAAGAAGCCTGATGTTCCCCTCGCGGCATGGCGTACACTGTCCGCATGACTCGTGAACGAAGAACTCCATGAAGTTCTCAAGAACCTCGAGCATGTTCCGGGAGTTGTCGAACACTATCACGCTGCCCCCGGGAGGAAGGTCGCGGAAGGAGAGCACACGAGCCATGTCGCCCTTCCTTATCGTACGCCCGCTGGCCCCGCCGACCTGTACGGCCTGAACGTCCCGCGCGCCCGCAAGCTCAAGAAGCTCACCTATCGTGGATCCCATGGCAAGCTCGTAAACGCCCGGCCTCTCGACGTCGCCCGATATGCTGAACAGCTTCGTGCCCGAATCGCCGCCCTCGCCAAGTCCGATGAACCACTCGGCTCCGTTCAGTATGATGTGCGGCACGGCGCAGAACGTCTCCACATTGTTCACTATCGTCGGCTTGTTCAGGTAGCCCGCGTTCACCGGGAACGGCGGCTTGTTACGGGGTTCGCCCCTGCGGCCTTCCATGCTCTCCAGAAGAGCCGTCTCCTCGCCGCACACGTACGCCCCGGCACCCATCCGCAACTCGATGTCGAACGAAAAACCCGACCCGAGTATGTTCGCGCCGAGAAGGTTCTTCCTGCGCATCTCAGCAGCGGCTTTCTCTATCACCGGTACAAGGTAGGGGTACTCTGCCCTCAGGTAGATGAACCCCTTGTCCGAACCGATGGCGTAACCCCCAAGAGCCATCCCCTCGATCAACCGGTCCGCGTACTTCTCAAGCAGGACACGGTCCTTGAATGTGCCCGGCTCGCCCTCGTCCGCGTTGCAGACCACGTACTTCCGGTCGCCCGAGGCACCGCCGGCAAGTACCCACTTCACTCCCGCGGGGAACCCAGCCCCGCCCCTGCCCTGAAGCTTCGCGTCCCTCACTTCGAAGGCCACGTCCGCAGGGGTCATCCCCAAAGCCTTCCGAAGAGCGCTTCCAAGCTCAGGCTGGGTCTCTGCGAGCAGCACTTTCCTTTCCATCGACGCCTCCTCTACTTAAGACCCGCGATTATGCCGCGGGCCTTCTCCGGCGTGAGCCGGGTGTGGGGCGTTTCGTTCACCAGCATCGCCGGCGCCTGATCGCAAAGCCCGATGCAAGCAGTGGTCTCAAGGGTCACCCGGCCGTCTGCCGTGGTGTCGCCCACCTCGATGCCCAACTCCTCGCGCAACGCTTCCAGAACCTCGCGCTGCCCCTGCATCGCGCAACTGATCGTGCTGCAGATCCGTACTATGTTCCGGCCACGCGGCTCAGCCGACAAAAAACTGTAAAAACTCACTACGCTGTAAACCTCGGCGGCGCTGACTTTGAGAGCCTCCGCTATGCCCTTCATGGCCTCGGGGGGTATGAAGCCCAGCTCGACGTTCACCTTCGTGAGCAACTGTATCATCCGCTCACGTCCGCTGCCGTACTCCCTGAGCCCCTCGGCAACTATCTCCATGCACTCCCGTGACACTACTTCTCCCCCTTCTCAAGAACTTCCCTGATGCGGCTGATGAGCGTGGCAGGGGGTACCGGCTTCTCAAGGAACGCCTCGACCGGGAAGAAGTCAGGGTGCTCTTCAGGTTTGTAGTCGTAACCCGTCACCTTGCCCACGCTGGTGAGCATGATGATGGGTACCGAGCTGTGAAGCCGCTGCCTGATGCGCCGCGCCACATCAAATCCCTCGTCGGTGTTCTCCATCATCACGTCGAGAACAACCACGTCAGGCTTCTCGCGCTCCACCATCAAAAGACCAGCCGCGCCGCTCGCGGCTGTGAGAACCTGGAAGCCCACGGCTTCCAGTACGATGCTGTTGGCTTCGATGAAGTCCGGATCATCGTCGACCAGCAGCACCCTGATCCTGTCTGACATTGTAAGCCCCTTCCGGCTCTGTTCGCC
>JAWOHL010000074.1:0-10860 GCA_046485185.1 Candidatus Fermentibacteraceae bacterium | reverse complement strand
GCTCCGCTTTCTTTCAGAAGCGTGGCTTCGTGCATGGCCAAGGCGATGGGGCTTCTCTAGACAGAGGGCTCGCGCTCGACTGCTTCGAGCCACTGCTCTTCGAGCTGCAGCATCTCTTTTGTTATGAAGGCGTGTTCTTTCTGAAGGTCGACGATCCTGGCCGACCCGCCGGTCAGGCTGGGGGAGGCCAGCAGGGCTTCTATCTCGGTCTTCCTCTTTTCGAGGGGGATCATGGCCTTTTCGATCCTTTTCACACGCTGGTCGACCTTGTTGCGCTTCTCGAAGAGCTTGTTCCTCTCCTGGGCTTCCCTTCTCTTCCTGTCCCGGTCAAGCACCCTGGATTGTGCCGACACTTTGGGTTTGCCCGTGGAAAGGCTTTCGGACGCACGGCTCCTGCGCTTCTCAACGAAATCGTCGAAACCGCCGGTGAAGGGTTTGACCTTTCCTCCCTCCACCACCAGAATCTGCTGAACCAGTGTTCTCAGAAGGTTCTCGTCGTGGCTGATGAGGATGAGGGTTCCCTGGTAACCGTCAAGCACTTCGGCAAGAACCTTTCTGCTGAAGATGTCGAGGTGGTTCGTGGGTTCGTCGAGGATGAGCAGATTCGTGGGAAGCAGCATCACCCTTGCCAGGGCCACCCTGCTCTTCTCTCCCCCGGAAAGGACCCCGGTGGGTTTTTCGACGTCGTCGCCAGTGAACAGGAAACCCCCGAGGAATGACCGGAGTTCCTTCTCACTGCGCTCGGGCGACACGTCGGAAAGCTGCTGGAGAACGGTTCGGGACGGTTCGAGGGCAAGGTCGACCTCCTGTGAGTAGTACCCCACATGCACATTCGCCCCGGTTTTAACGGTCCCTTCGGTGGGGGCCTCGACACCGGCCAGTATCCGGGAAAGGGTGGACTTGCCTCCGCCGTTCCTGCCCACCACTCCTATCCTCTGGCGCGCTTCGATCTCGAGGTCGACCCCCTCGAAGATGGTGTGGTCGTACGCTTTGGAGATGTCAGTGAGTGAAAGGACCTTGTGACCGCTGCGGGGGGTTTCGGGAAGCCTTATTCGCATCCGGCCGGGACTGCGGTAGGTCTCTATGGTTTCGAGCTTCTCAAGCATCTTGATCCGGCTTCTCACCTGAAAACGCTTGCTCTCGGTGGCCTGGAATTTCTTTACGAAGCGTTCCATCCGTTCCCGCTGGTCAGCTATCTTTTTTGCTTCGTTCTCCCTGTGCTGGATGTCCTCGAGCTTCCGCTTCTCGTAGAAGCTCCAGTTGCCGCCCCAGACAGTCAGGGCGCCGAACTCGAGCTCGTAAACGGCGCGAACGGTGCGGTCGAGAAAGCCGGGGTCATGCGAGATCAGCCAGACCGCCCCCTTGAACCGGCCGAGGAACTCTTCGAGCCAGATCCTGGCGTCGAGGTCGAGGTGGTTCGTGGGCTCGTCGAGAAGGAGCAGGTCGGGGTCTTCGAGTATAAGCGCCCCCAGCATGGCCCGCATTTTCCAGCCCCCGCTGAACTCTTTCATGGGCTTCTGAAGGTCTTCCCTGGTGAAACCCAGCCCCGCCAGAACGACCTCGGCCCGTGTGTGGAGGTTGTAAGCCCCGGTGGAATCGATGCAGTCCTGCACCCTGGACAGCTCGTTCATCAGTGAATCGTTTTCGCTGTGGGATGAGGAGAGGTTGTGGAGTATCTCCTTCTGTCTTTGAAGGGCGTTCACGGCCTCGCCGGCGCAACCGCACACAGCGTCGAGCAGAGGGCCCTCCGGGAACTCGCCGAGCTGCTGCGGAAGGTACCCGACCCGGATGCCCCCGGCCCGTGTCACGGTTCCCCGTGACGGCTCGATCTCGCCCGTCATGATCCGGAGCAGTGATGTCTTTCCGGCGCCGTTCACGCCAACCAGGGCGACCCTGTCGCCACGGTCGACCGTGAAGTTGACCCCCTCGAAGATGAGGTCGGCCCCGAACTCGAGAGTAAGGCCCGAAACGCTCAGAAGCAACCCAGCACCTCTTCCGTGATTTCCAGCGGAGTGAAATCCAGGTAGTCGGAACTCACGAGCCGGAATTTTGTGTCACCCACAACAGTGTTCACAGTGGGGCTCCACCTGCCTTCCCTGTGCAGGTGGCCGTAAACGCAGACCCTTGTCCCCGCGTTCGAGAGCTTCAGGGCGAAGGCTGTTGGGCCGCCGTCGACGACCGGCGGGTAGTGCATCATGTAGACAAGGGGTTTTCCAGAAAAAGATGCCGCGGCTGAAAGCGCCATATCCATCCGCTGAAGCTCCCTGAGGTAGACTCTTTCGTCGGTTTCGGGAACGTAGCCGTCCCACTGGGGCGTAGACCAGCCCCGGGACGTTGCCAGCACGAAGTTGCCCAGATCCAAAGCGGTGTTCTGAAGGGGAGTTATTCCCTGTCCCAGGATACCGCGGACTTTGGAAGGAGACTGCCACCAGTAGTCGTGATTGCCCTTGCAGATGAACTTGGAGCCGGGAAGCCTTTGGAGGAATGCCAGGTCGGCTTCGGACTGCCCGAGGTTCATCCCCCAGGAGATGTCGCCGGGAACGAGAACGATGTCTTCCGGAGACACAAGCCTCTCCCACGCGGACCTTATCTTTTGGGGATGATCCACCCACTCGCTGCCGAACATGTCCATGGTCTTGTTCATGGACAGCCCCAGGTGAAGGTCGCTGATCGCGAATATCCTCATGGCATCATTTCCATCCAGAGCAGGGCTGCATGCCTGACGGCCTGATGATCCGACCCGGGAACACGAATGGCTCCGGGGGCGAGCCCCACAGGGGCGTCATCGACCACAAAGGCCGTACCAGCGCACTCGAGCAGGAGCTCGTCGTTCCAGTCATTCCCCAGTGCGGCTGTTCCGCTGCGCGGAATGCCGAGGCGCGCCGCCAGGGCCAGCATGGCCGCCCCCTTGTGAACGCCCCGGGGGAAAATCTCGATCCACAGTGTGCTGTGGTCAAGGGGGGACGTGGTTTTGATGAGCTGAAAGGAATGACCCAGGGCTTCACGCATATCCGCTTCGGTATCGGTGGCCCCCCCGGCTTCGAGGTAGACCACGAACTGCGACGCGGGACCGGCAAGTTCACCGACATGGCAGACATGGCCACTGTAGAACTCACGGCGCCTTGCGTGATCGGGGTGCGGGCTGATGTTGCCGTGGTAGAGAAGGTGACTTTCGGGAAAGGGCCCCTGGACCGAATAATCGAGACACCGGTCTTCAAGGAACTCCCTGATAGCCAGGACATCACCGGGTGAGAGCCCGGGATTCACCACGACCTCGCCATTGGCGCTGATCATGCCCGCCCCTGAAGAGTGGATCCTCCAGTCGAAGGGGAGGGGCACGTCACCCACGGCCCTCATGAGGGAGAAAGGGCTTCTTCCCGTGGCGAGTACGGTCACAACGCCCCTGGCCCTGAGCTGGGAGAGCGCTTCAAGGTCGGCTCCGCACAGGGTGCGGTCAGACCGGAAGAGCGTCCCGTCGAAATCGGTTGCGAAAAGGGTTTTCAATGCCGGTCAGGGGCCCTCGAACTCCCGGTACAAAGCCACCACCCTGCCCACGACGGAGACCTCGCCGTCTTCGCCGCGGTACTCCATGACGGGGTAATCAGGGTTGCCGGGGATGAGTTTGACGACATTCCCCTCCCGGCGGAAGCGTTTCACCGTTGCGTCGCAGTCCACCATCACAACGGCGATCTGGTTCTGCTCGACGAAAGGCTGGGGAAGTACCAGGACAAGGTCGCCGTGAAGGATGCCGTCTCCCGTCATGCTGTCTCCCCGGACACGGAGCCAGAACATGCCCTCGCGGCCCGTATAGCGTTCGGGAAGGGGAAGGCTGCCCTGAATGTTCTCTTGAGCCAGGATGGGAAGCCCTGCGGCAACGCTGCCAACGATTGGAGCCCGGGAGTCGGAGTTGCGCCGGCCTGCACCCGCCCTGGTCGTGAGGCGGAGCGCACGGGCGGAACCGTTCTCGCGTTGCAGGTAGCCCTTTTCGACGAGCCTGTCAACGTGGTCTTTCACGCCCTTTGTGCTCTTGAGGCGGAAGTGCTGCTGCATCTCGCGGATCGAAGGCGGGTAACCCGCCCTGCCCACGAAACCGGTGATGAAATCGAGGAACTGCTTTTGCCGGATCGTCAGATCGGTCATGATAAACCCCCATGAAACATTTGTTCAGTATATGCCCCGTAAAGGGCCGACTGTCAATGCTTCAGAGAGGGCTATTCCAGAAGTGTGCTGAAGAATACCAGATAGGCCATGATCCGGGGGCGGAGTTCTTCGTGGGCGCCGTCGGTGTAGAGGATCACCCTGAAGTCGCTTCCCTCGACTGTGCCGTCTTCGCGGATCGAGCCACTGTTGCGGAGGCGGCTGTCGCGGATACGGCCGTCGCTGGTGATGTCGAAGAGCTTTCGGAGATCCGGGCTCTGGACCTCGTTCTCACGGATGTAGCCGAGAACCCTGAAATCGCCGGCTTCGATCCTGAGGCCGGGTCCCGACTCTTCTTCGCTTTCAGTGCGGATGTACCCGAGAAGCTGGAACGACGCATCTTCTATTCTGCCATCCTCGCGGATGTAGGCAACGGTTTCGTAACGGCTGTTCTCGAGGCGCAGGTCACCTGCGGAAACTACTGCGCAGAACACAGCCAGAGACACAAAAAGGCTTCTCATGGAAACCTCCTTTCAACTGCAGTATTGTATCTTCACTGAATGCCGGGGAGGTGTCAAGGGCAGTGGGTTCGCTATGCGCTCTATTTCTGGTTACTTCGCTGTTCGATCCCCCTCCGGCTGACCTCAACAGCGCGGACAGCTCCTGTCTCGCGTCGATCCCGGGACTGGGGCAGTCCAGGGCGGCGGCCATAATCAACTACCGGGAAAACGTCTCGCCCTTCCTGAGCGTTGATGAACTGGCCTACGTTCCGGGTATCGGTCCCGGCACACTCGGGAACGTGGCCTCCTTCGTAACGGTAACGCCAGTGGCAGCCGAAGCGGGGACCGACCATCTCCTTGTTCATGGAGAACCGGGGGACACCGTCCTCACCGTGGTCTTTCTGGATGTGGGCAACGGCGACGCCATCCTGCTCGAGTCGGGCGGACAAAGGCTTCTCATCGACGGCGGACCCCCCGGTGATCCCGGCATGAGGGCTCCCGTGGTGCAGCGCCTGCGGGAGGCGGGAGTGGAAAGCATCGACGCGGTGATGTTCACCCACCCCCACGCTGACCATATCGGCGGTCTGGCCGATGTCCTTGCAACATTCGAGGCAGGGCTTCTGCTCGACCCCGGGATCGACCATTCCTCGCCGGTATACGAACACCTTCTGGAAACTGCCCTAGAGGAAGGCTGCGCTTACGAGATTTTTGAGGAGGGCCGTACCATCAACCTTGGGAGGGATGTTTCGATAGAAGTGGTACGCCTTGAGCGGAGCCTTTCGGTGAACGAGGCCTCGGCGGTCTTCCTGGTGGAGACGGGGAACTTTACCATGCTCGTCACCGGCGACATCGAGGAGGAGACCATCCGCAGGATGACCCTGCAGGCCTTCCCGGTCACCGTTCTCAAGGTTCCCCACCACGGCAGCCGCTCATCGCTCTTCCCCCCGTGGTCGAGAAGGGTCGCCCCCATGGTCGCTGTATTCTGCGTGGGCCGCGACAACCCGTTCGGGCACCCTCATCCCGCTGTGGTAGCGGACTGGGCTTCGACGGGAGCCTTGGTGTTGCGCACCGACATCCTCGGGAATATCTTCCTGCGCACCGACGGAAGAAGTCTTTGCATCAACCATTCCAGGGAGGCGTTTTGAAGGTTCGCAGAAGGCTTTCTCCGGTCCTTTACGTCCTTCCCGCACTTCTCATAATCCTTCTTTTCAGGACGATCCCAATTCTCGGGGGGTTCCTGGCGTCGCTGGCCGACTACGACATCGGCGGTTTCCATGGTTTCGTGGGTACTTCGCACTACCAGCGCATGTTCGCCGATCCGCGCTTCTGGCTCAGTTTCGGCAACACGGTTCACTACGTTCTGGGGGTCCTTCCCGCAGGGATCATCATCCCGCTTGGGCTGGCCGTTCTTCTCCGGGACGGGCTCAGGGGAAGGTCGTTCTACCGCACCGTGTACTTCCTGCCTGTGGTCACCAGCACCGTTGCGGTGGCGGTTGTCTGGACGTGGGTCTTCCACCCCGAGGCCGGGCCGCTCAACCAGATCATCACATTGTTCGGCGGTGAACCACTGGCATGGCTCCGTGAACCACGGGGCATCTTCGAACTCCTCCTGGCACCGGCAGGGATCACGCCCACGGGGTTTCTGGCCGGACCAAGCCTTGCCCTGGTGGCCATCATGACCGTGGGGGTCTGGAAGAGCATAGGCTACAACACCGTTCTCTTCATGGCGGGACTCGAGAACATCCCAAAAGACTGCTACGAAGCCGCAAAACTCGACGGCGCCGGCAGATGGGCCAGTTTCAGGCACATCACCTGGCCGCTTCTCTCACCAACCACCTTCTACGTTCTCATAATGAGCACAATCACATCGTTCCAGACCTTCGCCCTGGTCTACGTGATGACGCCGCCTCCGGGCGGGGGTCCGCTGGGTACGACAAACGTCCTGGTCTTCTACCTCTACCAGAAGGCTTTCGACAGGTTCGACATCGGCTACGCCAGCGCCATCAGCGTGTTCCTGTTCGTTCTTCTGCTGGTCCTCACCATGCTCCAGCGCAGGTTCGGCGAGAGGAAGGTGCACTACTCGTGAGGGTTCTCAGGCACGTCCTGCTTGCACTTGGTGCGGTGATCATGATGGCACCGTTCATCTGGATGGTCTCAACCTCACTCGAGGACGGCGGTTTCGCGAACTACACTGAAGCCTGGACCAGGGTGCCCTTCGGCCTCTACTTCATCAACACCATCGCGATAACGGGCCTTACGGTGCTCGGGGTAGTCATCACAAGCGCACTTGCCGCCTACGCCTTCGCCACCATGGAGTTCCCGGGCAAAGGCATGATGTTCACGTTATTCCTCAGCACCATGATGGTCCCTCAGCCTGTCTACCTCGCCCCCTCCTACGTTCTCCTGGCCAGGTTCGGCATGGTGGACACCTACGGCGCCCTCATCATCCCCTGGGTCGCCAACGTCTTCAGCATCTTCCTCCTCAGGCAGCACTTCAAGACCATACCCAGATCCCTCTACGAAGCTGCCGTCCTCGACGGCTGCAGCCGCTTTCAGTACCTGTGGCGGGTGGTTCTTCCCCTGTCCAGACCGGTGCTGGCCACGGTCGTGCTCTTCAACACCATCAGCTCGTGGAACAGCTTCATGTGGCCGCTTGTGATGACCCATTCCGAGAGCCTCAGGGTTATCCAGGTGGGCCTCTCCTACTTCAGCCAGGAGATGTCGGGGAACTACAGGCTTCTGATGGCGGCAAGCACCTTCTGCACCCTGCCGCTTCTCATAGTCTTCCTCCTCTTCCAGAAACAGCTCGTGTCCAGTTACACCGGCTCGGGCATGAAGGACTGACATGATACCAATGCTCTGCGCCGCACTCCTGCTTCAGTTCCCCGCATGGTCTCTGAACGGGGAGGTCGCAAGATGGCTGGGATCGCTCGCCAACAGGGGTTACACGGTGTTCCAGTACCACGGAATGTTCCTCGACCTGAACGAGACAGCAACCGTTCCAATGACTCTCCAGGCCGAGGGCGAATGCATCTTCGGCGCCATGGGAGGCGCCACGGCCCTGGTGGTGCAACTGGAACTGCTCAGCGGTGATGAGATATTATACCGGTGCGGAACCGACGACCTGCCCATGATCCACCTTCCGGCTGACTCGGCACGCATGGTGAGCCACATGAGGCTCGAAGTAACAGACATGACCCACGGCGCAACCGCTGAAAGCGTGTTCGTATACGCGGTGGTCAGGCCGGTTGACCCGGGCGAGATGTAGGGTATTTTAGTGGTGGCGTAACAACATCCACAGGGAGCATTCCATGAGGCGCATTTACACTGTGTTGATTCTGCTGGCTGTGGCCTCCTCCGCCACTGCAGCCCAGACTTCGGGCTTCGCGTTCCTCAGAATTCCCGCGGGGGCAAGGGCGGTTGCCATGAGCGGGGCTTTCACTGCCGTCACGGGCGACCCGATGGCCCTTCACTACAACCCCGCGGCCATCTCGACAAACACAGGCAAAACACTCACCTCCACATACACCAGCTACATGATGGACATGCACGCAGGCTTTCTGGGCTGGACCACCCACCGCGAGAATGACGCCATAGGCGTTGCGCTCAACTACTTCTACGGCGGCACATTTATCCGTACCACCATGGAAGACCCCACCGGTACCGGCGAGGAGTTCACAACCCACAGCATGGCCATATCCGGCTCATGGTCCCGCCCCATATCCGACAGGTTCCGCGTTGGCGCCACCGGCAGGCTCATCTACAGCGTGATCGACAGCTACAACGCCCACGCCGTCGCATTCGACCTTGGTGCCATGTGGCTCCCCGGCCCCGAGGGCCTGACAACGGGCGCAGCCATCAGGAACGCCGGTGTCCAGACCAAGGCTTTCTACGAAGAGAACGACCCCATGCCCACCGAACTTGCCGTTGGGGTCAGCCAGAGGCTCATTGACGGCGACCTTCTCATCGCGGCCGACGCCACCGCCCCCTTGAGCGGCAAGTTCAACGCCGCCCTCGGGCTGGAGTATTCACTGATGGAGATGTTCGCACTGAGAACCGGCGCAAGCCTCAACGCCCTCGAAACAGCCGACGAAGCGGGGGGAATCATCCTCGATGCCCTCTCCTTCGGAATGGGTTTCACAAAGGGAGCACTCGGCGCCGACTACGCCTGGAAACCCGCGGCCGACCTGGGAGACGCTCACCGGATTTCCCTTCTGTACCACTTTTAGAGTTGACATAACCCGAAAAAAGACTATAATAGCCCGGCAGTCGCGGGGTGGAGCAGCTCGGTAGCTCGTTGGGCTCATAACCCAAAGGTCGCAGGTTCGAATCCTGCCCCCGCTACCAACCCGAATGGAACACCCGCTTCCGAAAAAGCGGGTGTTCTTTACTACTTTCACAATAGTATCTCCAGCAATACCGGGCCAGTTCAATAACCCGAAAAGCATCACTCTATGCAAGTGTCTACCTAATGGGGAAGCCTACGCCGGCTCTACTACGGAGACAACCTCGTTGTTCTCCGGCACTGCATCGTCCGGATGTCTTGCTTAACAAGTCCAGAATCTGAAAAATCATGGCCTTGCCCTTCATCCGGCAGCACTCTAGATTATCAGAGAGATAAACTTGCAACTGTTATCTTTAGCTTGTGACATAAAGGCAGGAGATAGGGTTATGAGAAAACACTCTTCTGTTGATTCAAAAGGAGCGATTGTTCTGCTTTTTATCGCAACATGCATTGTTGCCGTTTCCTGTGGAGGCACCGAACCCTCTGTTCCAGACTTGACTGCCTCAATCCTAACGCTTGAATTCACGGGCGACTCATCCAGGATTAGCTCGGATTTCAGAGCTGGCGATCTCCCGGAGGCTCAGTCATTCTTTGCTAATGAAGCTTCTGACTGCTCGAAGGGCATTTGTGAGATATCCGCTACCTGGACGATCTGCCCGGAGAGTTCATTTGAGAGTTACATCCTGTACAGATCTGAAACTCCCGGCATATCCAACTCTCCCTCTTCGGCGGAGGTACTTGTTGTCTTCACTGAGCGCAATGTTAGCATGTACATCGATGCAGATGTTGACTGGGCTTCGCAGTACTACTACGCTCTCAGAACAAGCGATGCTGAAAACAACTCAGTATGGAGCAATGAAGCCCAGGTAGTAACCCCCGACTCCAGCTGGGGAGAGGTAACCTTACCTGAAGGCATGGAGTTTGTCTCAATCCCCTCCGGCAGCTTCGAGATGGGAGCTCCGGTAGGGGAAGCCGGGAGCCAATCCTATGAACGTCCTGTCCACACTGTGACCTTCAATTATTCGTTCGAGATGATGACTACTGAAGTTACACAGGGTATGTGGCTGGAGGTCATGGCGAACAATCCAGCTCACTTCACAGGTAATCTTGATCGCCCAGTGGAGACCGTCTCCTGGAACGACTGCCAGGAGTTCGTGGAAGCCATGAATGCTCTTGATCCAGAACATGAGTACCGTTTACCAAGCGAGGCGGAGTGGGAGTACTGCTGCAGGGCAATGACCACAACCCGCTTTTACTGGGGGAATGATCCGTACTTCCAAGATATATGCGAGTATGCCTGGTGGCAAGGAAACTCAATGGGTACCAGTCATCCCGTAGCCGGGAAGATTCCCAATGACTGGGGTCTCTACGACATGAGCGGAAATGTGTGGGAGTGGTGTGAGGATTTTTGGCACGTGAATTACATTGGAGCACCAACAGACGGAAGCCCGTGGCTGGAGCCATCCAGCTCGAATCGCGTCATTCGCGGCGGCACCTGGAATCACTACGCCTACTACTGCCGCTCGGCGTGCCGTAGCCTCAGCAGCCCGGACTACGGGCTCAACGACCTGGGCTTTCGTCTTGCGAGGTCAGCTCGTTGATTTCTTACCCTTTGCTCTTTACCTATTTACCCTTTTCCTCTTCATCGGCCCGGAGGGCGAAGGGCCGTTCTGAGAACTGAGAGCGTGATGGCGCAGGCTTCCCCGCTTGAAGGACACTTGCCGAAACAGGATTCTCTGAAGCCAAAGGCAGGCGAACCTGCTTCTTCTCTTGCTTCCAGAATTCATTCCATACATATTGTTACCACTTATGAACATGTGGTGCCATTATGTACGGAGTCAATCATGAAAGAAAACCCTGAAGACATCTTCCGCTCATGCGGTGGTCAACTGAGAATGAGCAGCGCCCTTAGGCGTGGAATCACCCGTTACATGCTCT
>JAWOHL010000043.1:0-3888 GCA_046485185.1 Candidatus Fermentibacteraceae bacterium | reverse complement strand
AAACGAAAATGTGATGGACCTGATGCACAGCGTTGACGCGGTCGCCAGTATGACCCTCCATCCTTTGAAAATCCAAAAAAACGATACCGTCGGCGGTGCAATGTACCTTCTCCCAACAACGGATTCATCGCAGTAGCAGCGGGGAGTGCGCACAGTCTCGGTCTGAAGGAAGACGGCTCCATCGTGGCGTGGGGAGACAACAGCTACGGCCAGTGCACTATTCCTTCCCCTAACAGCGGCTTCGTTGGTATTGCAGCGGGAGAATACCACAGCCTTGGCCTCCATGAGAACAGCACCTGGGTCGAAGGCGCATGCCCGGCAGGTGACTTCATCCAGATCCAATCCGTCTCCCCCAACCCTTTCAGTACGAGCACATCGGTGGTCTTCCACTCCCCCGGCATTTCCACCTTGACCCTCGAGGTCTACGACACCGCAGGTCGTCTGATGAGAACCCGATCACTCGGCAACTCCCCGGCAGGTCAGCACACTACCGTCTGGGACGGCAGGGATTCTCAAGGAGCGGAACTCGGTTCCGGTGTCTACTTCATCAGGCTTAGTGGTACTGAACAGCAGGCTTCCGCAAAAGTGGTTCTGGTCAGGTAGAACTCACGTGTAATGTCTTCTCATTGAGTCTTCGGACTACCCGAAGGTCTACCTTCTCGATCTTGTTGAGCGCTGACAGTTCTTGACCCTGCGGGGTGGTTCCCCTATTCTCCTCGCGTGATGCTTGTAACCCGCTTGGAGGCCGGAACTGGGCTTTTCGGTTCACCCGCTCGATCTTCTGCGCTGGAACGACCTCTTGGAAGTGTTCATGTCGAAGGGGTGCTCACAGGCCAGGAGTTGCTGGTGCATGTACTACCGTGAGTCGGGGGCGGTCCGGATCCCGGATGGGGTCAGGCCGTCCGACTACCGGAAACAGCAGCTCATGGACCTTGCGGCTTCCGGCACGCCTCCCGGTTTGATCGGCTATCTGGGGGATGTTCCCACAGGGTGGGTCTCGCTTGGTCCACGGTCGGCCTTTTTAAAGCTGGCCCGCTCTCCAGTACTGAAGCCCGTTGATGACAAGCCGGTGTGGTCGCTGGTGTGCTTGGTTGTTGCCGGGAACTGCCGGCGCAGGGGAGTGGCCGAAGCCCTTCTTGGGGGCGCTGTGGCCTATGCTGCTGAGCAGGGCGCGAGTTTCCTTGAAGCTTACCCTGTTGACAGGCCCGGGCCCGGGCGGGACGACTCGCTCTGGTTCGGGGCCAAATCCATGTACGACAGGGCGGGGTTCGTCGAGGTGGCACGAAGGCGCCCGGAAAGGCCAATCGTCCGTCTGGAACTTGCAGGTGTGCGACATGAGTGAGTACACTGAGTTCCTGCAGGAAGTCTTTGAACAGTTCGGGCCGGTCTCGGTCCGCAGGATGTTCGGAGGCTACGGGCTTTACTTCGACGGTCTGATGTTCGGCCTGGTCTCCGATGAAAAGATATACCTGAAGGTCGACGCCGGGAACACACGCTTCTTCGAGGAACGGGGGTTGGGACCGTTCGAGTATTCAAGGCGCGGCAGGACCATTCAGATGTCGTTCTTCCTGGCCCCCGAGGAGATACTGGACGACAGGGAAGAGGCCGCCCTCTGGGCGGACCGCTCGTACCGGGCGGCCCTCCGCTGTTCCGTCGCGGCCAAGCCATGATAGCCCTTCTTTTTGTTCATGTACTTGTGTGCGTGCCGGGGGAACAGGGGCTTTTTGCACTGACCGGTTTCATTCCTCCGGAAGAACGCCTGATGCCCTGCGGGGTCGAACTCGAGCACCGTTTTCTGGGACCTGATGACGAGACCTGGGAAAAAGAGTTGATCGGTATCACAGTTCTCTCTCATTTGTGGGGTGACGACATGAGGGAGATGGGTTTTGGAGTTCCGTACCGTGCCCCTGTTCCACTCACCCGTGACCAGGCCCTCTTGAATCTCCCGCACGCTTCAGAGGTTGAGGGCGGGCCAATTCTGTCCTTTCTCGGCGAACATGCCCTCACTTACAGTTTCGACGAGCAGAACAGGACTTGTCTGGTGGATTGGGACCCCGTGGCAGATTCAGGTGTGTACACCTTCCGCTACTTCTATGAAAACTGCTCTTTGGCGGCTCCAGAGTGGATCATGGGACAGGCCGGTTCCGGCCCCTGAGGAAGGCGGGAAGATGGAGTACGGAGACGTTGCGTACTGCGGGCTCTACTGCGGGCTGTGTTCGACGAAGACCCGGGTTCCCGAACAGGCGGCAGCCCTCAGGAAAACCCTGTCGCAGGATGGCTGGGAGAGTTACGGAGAGTACGTTGTTCCGGGTTTCGGGGCTTTCTGGGAGGGCCTTCTGAAGCTGGTCGCCTTCGGCGGGGAGTGCCCGGGATGCCGGGGAGGGTGCGGCAACCCCGACTGCGGGATAAGGAAGTGCGCGGTTGAACGGGGCGTGGAGCTCTGCCCGCTCTGCGCGGAGTTCCCCTGCGGTCACATCGATGCTCTGGCCCTGAGGTATCCGAACCTCATTGCTGACGGTGTGCGTCTTGCTGCAATTGGTGTCGAAGCCTGGCTCGCGGAACAGAAGGAGAGGCGCGCCACGGGTTACTGCTACTGTGACACACGCTTCCCCGCCCGGCCGGGCGGTTCCTCCCTGTGAGCCTGTGAAAGGACTGCTTATGCGTTCCATATCCTTTGCGGCCGTGCTTCTTGTCAGCCTGGGATGCTCTGCTGAACCTCCTGTGCCGGGAATGCTGTTCGTAACCATTCCGGCGGGATCGTTCGTGATGGGCTCGCCCGATTCCGAGCAGGGGCGCATTGACTGGGAGGGCCCCTGCCGTACCGTAACGGTGGAATCCTTCGAACTGATGACAACCGAGGTCACCCAGGGCATGTGGTTTTCGGTGATGGGCACCACCCTGGAAGAGATGCGGGGACGTTCCCTGTACGACTACGGGCTATTCGGCGAGGGTGCAGACCTTCCGATGTACTACGTCTCCTGGGACGACTGCGTGGCCTTCATCTCGGCGCTGAGCGAACTCGATCCCCGGCACGTCTACCGGCTGCCCAGCGAGGCGGAATGGGAGTACGCCTGCCGGGCGGGAACCGATACAAGGTACTACTGGGGAGATGACCCGGACTCAACCGGGATAGGCAGTTACGCATGGTTCCAGGGCAACTCGGAAGGGTCGGTCAAGCCCGTGGCGCTTGGGCAGCCCAACGGGTGGGGCCTTTACGACATGTCCGGCAATGTCTGGGAATGGTGCCGGGACAGGTGGAGCGACTATGAAACGGCACCTTCCGACGGCAGTGCCTGGGAGTCTTCGGACGTGGTGGACAGGGCGCTGCGCGGGGGAAGCTGGAACGGCCCCGCCGCTCTCTGCCGATCGGCTCACCGCAACGGACACAGCCACGAGCGCACAATGATCAACGCGGGTTTCAGGGTGGCCAGAACGGCAAGGTAGAACGATTCGTCTTCCTTGACCGGATTGGCCATCACATCTATTTTTATCAGGTATTGTGCCCGTGAAAATGTCATTTTTCGGAAGGAGGACATCATGGCGTTCGTGCTGCTTGCCTCAATTCTGGGAGTGACTGGGCTGGTTATAACCGAGCCTGTCCATGGACAGACCTACGCGGGAGACTGGCTCTCCATAAGGGCGATCGTCCAGAACGACAACCAGGTGCCTGACTCCGTTGTCTGCGTGCTCAACGGGGGTGCTCCCGCCCTGGTTCCCAGGCTGTCCACGGACTGGTACACATACATGGCAAACAATGAGCACACGGGGTTCTCACAATCACCTGCGCCACTGGATGCCACAGTACTGTGGACCGCACCGGTCACAGGCGACACCCACGAATTCTGCAGCCCGGTGGTGGTGAACGGGATTGTCTATTTCGTGTCCGAC
>JAWOHL010000068.1:0-17142 GCA_046485185.1 Candidatus Fermentibacteraceae bacterium | reverse complement strand
GCAGATACATCCGGCTCCCCCTTTTTTCACCCCTCCCAGCCGCATCAGTTTAATGTTGCCCAGCTTGGCGGATAATGCATCAGGAAGGTCGTCCACTTTGGGGTTGAGTTTAAAATATCCACCTATATCAACGGCATGTGGTTCACGGTGATGGGGCTTGGCAGCTTTGAGCGCAGCAGGCTTCTCCCCTTCTCCATGCCTTCGGTCGAACTGTCGGCCCAGGTCCACGGCAGCTACATCGATTTCTTCGTGAACGGGCAGCTCATCCAGGTGGTCCGACTCAGAATGCCCGCCATGGGCGTGGCGGGTGTTTTTGCTGACGCGGGTATCAGGGTGGAGCTGGACAGGTTCACGGTGATACCGTCTCAATGACCGCACTCCTGCTGTTCTGCCTGATGGCGGCGGGGGTCTTCACCGCCCCCCCGCTGGAGTATCGCGAACCTGACCCCGAAGACTTTCCCAGCGGCATACCCGTGCTCTGCTACCATCACGTCAGCAACCCCCCGGTTCAGTACGGAGTTTCGAGCTACAGGCTCTCAAGCGACCTCCAGGCCCTTTACGAGAACGGGTTCTTCCTCATCACTCCCCGCGATATCGAGAACAGGCTCATGCATGTGCCGGCGGGAAAGCGGCCCGTGATGATAACGTTCGACGACGGCTGGGAGGACAACTTCCGTTTCCTTCCCGGAACGGAACAGCCCGACCCCTCGAGCGCACTCGGCATAGTACAGGGCTTTCTTGAGGACCATCCCGATTTCGGGGGCGGCGTGACATTTTTCGTGAGCTGGGACAAGGTCCCCTTCGGCGGCGACTCCATGGAGAAGTTCCATTCCCTGATGGACATGGGCCATGAACTGGGCAACCACTCCTTCAGCCACACCTCGTTCCGTCAACTGTCTGCCGAGGGCTGGAAGCGTCAGGTCAACGGCGCGTTGAACCGCTTCAGACCCCTTCTGGGGTTGCGGTCGGGGGAAATCAGAGCCTTCGCATATCCCGGCGGTTCCATCCCCCGCACCGGCGAGGTCCAGAGCGAGATGGCCCGGATGACCTGGAACGGAAGGCCGTCCGCCACCACGGCGTACATCGTCGACGGAATGATAACCAGTTTTTCCCGGGTCTACGGCAACGAATTCGGGCTCTTTGCCATCGGGCGAATAGACATGAGCCTCTACTCGGTGGCCCAGCTCCTCCAGTGGAGGAACCTGATGGTTACCGGAGCCGACAGGAGCAATATTAGAAGCCCGCTCCAGTGGCGGCCTTAGAGTGCTCTCAGGATAACCGCTGACCGTGTCCTCATCCTTTGTCGGGAGGTAACGGAATGTTCACGTTTCTGCTGTCACTTCTCCTCGCTCTGACACCTGCAACAGTACGGGAAAGCAATACTGTGACACTCATCCTGAAGGCAGACGGCCTCAACACGCCCGCCAGGGAGAACGGAAGGACCGAATACGAGCTTTCGGACGTGAACGGCGACGGCCATCTTGACATCATCAGCTTGAGCGATCACGGGAACCCCGGGGGCGGGCAGCTGGGGATCATGGTCTGGTTCGGCGACGGCCTCGGCAACTGGACCGTGGCCAAAGAGGGCTACTTCGGTTACGGCGGGTGCGCGCTGGGAGACCTGAACAACGACGGCATAATGGATATAGCCTGGGGGATCCACCACGACTACGGAAGCGGCGGCTTCGGCGACAAGCTCATTGGCGCCGCCCTGGGGAATGGCACGGGCAACGGCTGGGTTCCCTGGGATGAAGGGCTGGGAGAGAACGGCGAAGACTACGGCATGTTCGCGACCGACCTGGCCGACTTCGACAACGACGGGCTTCTGGACATCGTCTCGCAGTCTTTCGGCGCCGGTAACGGCGTGCGGGTCTACAGGAACCACGGCGACGGCACCTGGACGCAGGAGTGGGTCCAGGCCGGGGCCAACGCGAACTACACCCTGGAAACCGGTGACTTCGACGCCGACGGCAACATGGACTTTATCTGCACCCGTCAGGAAACCTACATCTTCTTCGGAGACGGTTCGTTCGGCTTCACCCTCGACCAGGGCGGGTTCCCCCCTAACTATGTGCAGGCGGTTGATGCGGGCGACTTCAATAACGACGGCGCCGATGACATTCTGGTTTCCATGGGCAGTGACTCGGGTGTGAGGGCCTACTCGTACGACACCGGAACGCAGCAGTGGGTGGACATGTCCATCGGCCTCCCATCGGGTGTCAGCTACTCGATGGTCCAGTTCGGCGACCTGAACGGCGACGGCAATCTCGACGCGGTGGCCTACGCCGGAACCATGGGCCGTACATACATGGGCAACGGTCAGGGCAACTGGGTATCCGACGCCACTTTCTCCTTCTCCACTCCTGGTCATTACTCGGCCATGAGGGTTTCGGGCGATTTTGACCACGACGGCCGCGAGGACATAGTGGTCCAGGCCGCCGAGGGAACCACATACAACTACACGAACATTGCCCGGGCCTACTCCCCATGGCAGGAGCCGTCCGTCCTCTCCACAAGGCTCGTCACGCCTGCCGGGGGCGAGACGTTCATGGCCGGCTCGGCGCGCTTCGTGAACTGGCTCACCGCTGTTCCGCCGGCTTACGGCCAGGCTTCGATAGACCTTCACTTCTCCGCAACCGGCCCCGACGGCCCGTGGGTTGCGGTGGCCACCGGTCTTCCCGACAACTGCCGGTTTCAATGGATCGTGCCCCAGGTAAACTCGACCACCTGCAGGATAAGGATCACCGCCACCGCCGGGGGGCAAACGCACCAGTTCGTCTCGCCCGACGACTTCTCCGTGCTTCAGGGAGTGGGAGTCAGTGAGGCTTCCTCGGTGCCGGTTTTGCAGGCTGAGTTCACGGTGTTCCCCAACCCCAGCTCGGGGACCCCGTCGCTGATCGTCGGGCAGGGACTTGCCGGCGAACTCAGGGTGTACGACATCGCCGGAAGGCAGGTCATGAGCGCCACTGTGGACAACACCCTAGTCCAGCCGCTTCTTCATGATGATGGAAGACCATTTCCCGCAGGTGTTTACGTGGCGGTACTCAGCACGCCGTCACGGACGCTGAGCACCGTGTTCGTGAAGCTCGGGGACTAGGCTCTCTTCTCAGAAACCGATGAACCAGCGGGTTTTCATGCTCGCAGGGTGAAGCCTGAGCCAGAGGTCGTCGGGCAGATACACCCTTGTGTTGCAATAACCGCAGGGCACGAGCCTCTCCTCTCCGTCGATGAGAAGGGAGGCCGCGCACTTCGGGCAGCTCAGGGCCACCGCGCCCCCAGAAGGGTTGTCGATACCTTGGGACCCGGGAGCCTTTCCCTCAGGCGCTCCCCCGGCAACAAGCCTGGCCCTTGGAACCGCTTCCCTGAACCACGGGGGCGCTTCACGGATCGCCATGACTCTCCCGCAGCCCCTGCACTTCAGTCGGTCGTCGTCCCTGTCGCCTTCCGGATCGAAGTCACGCTTGCAGTTCGGGCAGTACGGAACAAGCTTTCCGTAGAGAAGGCTCATGTTGAAATGGCCGAAGATGGTGCTCTGGTTCCCCTCACCCGTCTTCAGGCTTTTCACGCCCGATATCGCCTCACTCAGGGTGTCCCGCCAGACGGCGACGGGAAAGTCGAATTCCGACATGCATTTACCGCATACCAGGCTTTGGCGGGGTGAGTCGGTATGTACTGAGGCGTCGCAATGCGGACATTTGACACTGAGCTCGATCATGCACCAGCGCATGGTGGAACTCCTCTCTACGAAACCTTCGCCTTAAGATATGCCTGCCTCAGCTCTTCAGGGAACCTCTCGATGGCGTATCGGAGCATGGTCCGGGGCATGGTGCGGCAGTGCTTTTTCAAAAAGGCCTCCTCCGCATCCATGCTCCTCTTCCCCACCTCCCTGAGCATCCAGCCCACGGCCTTGTGGATCAGGTCCTCCCTGTCGGCGAGCAGGTTCTCCGATATGGCAAGAGTGTCGGCGAAATCGCCCCTTCTTATGAAATGGAAGGTTGATATGACGGCTATCCTGCGTTCCCACAGGCTTTTCGAGTGCGAAAGGGCATGAAGGGGCGCACGGTCTTTGTCCCACAGGAACGCACCGGGTATGTGTTCGGCGGAAGCGTCAACAAGGTCCCAGTTGTTGATGCGGTTGATCCTGCCGAGGTAAAGGTCGAAGATGCCCGCCTTCTTCGGCTCGTCCACCCGTTTGAAATGACCGATGAGGATGAACAGGGCAAGAAGCCTGTCCTCGTGAAACCGTGAATCAAGGAGCTGCACGGCCTCTTCGAGGTGCAGGTCCCTGTGGCGCCTGGCAAGGTCCCTCAGTACGGGCACCGTTATACCCCTGAAAACGTCGCCCTCGCCGTACTGTCCCGGCCCGGTCCTGAAGAAGCGCTGTAATGCAAGCGCCCTCTCAGGGTTGCCGAGCCGTTCCAGTGACGCCCAGGGTTCTATGCCGTCCTCCTCTTCGAGAACGGCAGGAAGAGCGCCGGGACAAGGAGTGACACGATCATGCCGAGCGAGCCGGCCATGGGTGTTTTGCCGGGGCCGAGGACCACGAACAGGGTCATGCATGTGGCCAGCCCCAGTATGGATGAGGCCAGTGCGCCCGCCCTGTTGATCCGCTCGCCCAGTATGCCCCAGATGAATGGTCCAAGGAACACCGACGCGATGGCCCCCCATGAGATGGAGAGGATGGTGACTATCACCGCGGGCCGGAGGAGCGCAAGCAGCATGGAGAGCAGGATGAAGAACGCGCTTCCGAACCTCATCAGGCCTGTGAGCGTCCTGTCACTCGCACCGGGCTTCATCATGCCCCTGTAGAAGTCAACCGTGAGCGTGGAGCTGCTGATGAGGACCAGGGCCGCGAGCGTGGACATGGACGCGGAGAGGATCAATAGGAGGATCACAACGGAAAGCGCAGGGGGAACAACGGTTGAGAGCATTTCCGGCATGAGGGCGTCGAAATTGGGCGCGCCGGCCGCGGTGAAGGCAGCGGGGTTTGCCGCGGGAGAAAGGAAGAGCCTGGTGAGGGAACCCACGAAGTAGGCGGCGCCCGTGACCAGCAGCGCGAAAACCGTGGATGCCGTCATCCCTATCTTCACGGCCCTTCTGTCCCTGACCGCATAGAACTTCTGGACAAGTTGGGGCATGGCGAAGGGGGCTATGCTTGTCAGGAACACCAGCGAGACAAGGGGAAGGACCCCGGGAGGGCCAACCGGCGAGGCGAGCCTGGGGTCGATGCCCCTGAGGTTCTCTACGATGTTCCCCAGTCCCCCGCCGCTTCTCAGCGTGAAGACGAGAAGCACGATGACGCCAACAGTCATGATCATTCCGAAGAAGACGTCGATCATGGACATGGACTTGTAGCCGCCGAGAACAAGGTACACCCCGGTGAAAACCCCCATGAAAAGAAGCACCCAGAAGTAGGGCAGCGAGAAGGTGACTTCGAAGAGGTAGCTGAGACCCATGAAGACGGCGGCGGTGTAGGGGATCATGAAAACGAAGATGGCGATCGATGTGAACACCTTTATCGCGCGGGAGCCGAACCTGGCTTCGAGGAAGCCCGGCATTGTGTAGACGTCGTACTTGACGGCGGCCTGCTTGATCCGGTTGCCCAGAAGCAGCCACACGCCGAGGACACCGATGATGGAGTTGCCCAGGGCGACCCACAGCCCCGAAAGACCGAAACCCCAGCCGATGCTCCCCGCGAACCCGATGAAGAGCACGGCGGAGAAGTACGCTGTTCCGTAGGAGAAGGCGGTCATCCAGGGGCCCACCTTCCCTCCCCCGAGAAGGTAATCGTTGAAGTTTTTGGTCCTTCTGTGGCCCAGAAGCCCTATCACTACGATGAAAACAGTGTAGCAGCCCACCGCGATGTACCTGGCCAGCATGTTCTCCCCTTCTGCCTCAGTGATTTGTCAGTATGTTTTTCCAGTCTCTTTCGGGGACCTCACGGAGGGGTGCAAGCGTTCTTTCGCCCACACACAGGACGGCTCGAAGGGCCGTCCCCCCCGGTTTCAACTTCCTGAGCCCGGTGAGGAACGGAAAAATGGCTTTCACCACACCGTTCCAGAGGCATCCAAGCCCCATGGCCTCGGCGGTGAGGCTTACCATTGTTGCCGCTATGACCCCGTCCTCACCGGGCGTTGTGTTCTTCCGGGGAACGAAGAAGAGAAGCAGGCAGGGCGCCCTGTGGGTGATCGGGTCGCCTCCGCCCATGAAATCACCGATGTACTCCCGCATCGAGGAACGCTTCGCAAGCCAGGCGAACGGGCGCAGGAACTTTCTCACGGGATTCACCGCCAGGCGCTGGATGGCCTCCATGCCCTGAACCGCGATGACCGTCACACCCTGCGAGTTGGTTCCAGTGGGCGCAAAACCAACGGGATCGAGCAGTTGCTTAAGCTTTTCCCCGGTGAGAGGCTCTGACTTGAAGAGCCTGCAGCTCCTTCTAGTACGGAACAGGGCCGTCAGCTCTTCCGGAGACGCTCCGGGCCGGACGGTGTTTTCAAGGCCGAAGGCGTTAACCGGGCAGTAGGCCCCGCAGTGACCGCAGCCGATGCAGGTCTTCATAAAACCTGTGACCCTTTTGTCGGGACCTGTTTGCACGGCGCGGGACGGGCAGACCCGCGAGCAGGTTCCGCAGCCGGTGCATGCTTCAGTTATGAAACGCTTTTCAGGGTAGAACCGCAATGTCGACCTCCAGAGTTGGGAATCCCGGCAGGACTTCGAGCACCCCGGGCCACGCGCCGTAGGGCTCTCCCGAATCCCATGAGCCGTTGCCGTTGGTGTCAACGAAGGCCGCCAGGGTGTAGCGGCCGCCTGGAACGGCGTCGAGAGTGTACGCGCCGGGCGTTACTGTCTCGGTTCTGGTCTGCCCCTCCCCACCCGCCGGGGTGAGGACAAGCATGGTCTCGCGGGCCGTTCCCGAGAGCGTGCCCTGCACCGAACCCGGCAGCGTGCTCCACGCCGTGGAGAAGACCCACGACTGAGCGGGAAGCGAGTCACCCCAGAGGGTCACAAGGCCTGCTTCAATATCCACGCGGTGCTGCCTCTGGCCGCTCAGATGCTGGTCGGGCGTGAAAATGAAAGTGACGGCGTCGGGTCGGTTCCAGGTGCCCTCGATCCTGGTGCTGTCAGACACTCTCGTTATTGAATAACATGAAGCAAGGCTGTCCAGCGGAACCCAGGCGTTGAGTGATATGGTGTAGGGTCCCGCGGGGTTCACGTCGGAAAGGCCGTCTGCCGGGAAGACGGAAACCACGGCAAATTCTTCGGCCGGCAGTGTGTCGGTTCCCCAGAACGAAATGCTGTCGGGGCGGGAAGTGTTCCCCATCAGATCCGAAATGCCCGACGCATAAAGGGTGATGAGTGTGTCGGGCACGCCCGCTGTGTGCAGCAGAAGCCTTCCCCTTGTTCTTCCGGGCATGTGTGAAACCCCCAGGAGCTCGACCTCCCGGTCACCGACAGACATGATCCGGAAACGGTCGGGTAAGGGAACGGTCCTGGACAGCTCCTCGTTCCACTCCAGAAGGATCTGGTGGGTATTCAGGGCGCTGGCGACGGATATTGAGGGTCCCACCGTATCAACCACGGCCATTACAAGGTCGAGATGCAGCATGCTCCCGGGTTCGAGGCTGAATTCGGTGGCGACACCCGGTTCGGTCTGATCTTCCCAGGTCCTGCTGCCGTCGCGGTCATCGAAAACAAGGATGCGGTAACTACCCGGCGCAAGCCACGGGATCTCGCCGTACCCGAGGGTGTCGGGGAATGCCCCCCGCGTGAAGACCGTGGTGTCCGGAAGGGACTGCAGCCTGACAACCGCCGCCGGTGGGGCCTCCCCGCCCCCCTGCAGTGACGCCTGGAACGTAAGCTTCGAGGTTGAGGCCGTGTCGGCAGTTGTCCAAACCAGGTTCAGGGGTTCGAGAGAACCGTTGCCCCTGGTATCGGAGAGACCCCCGGGAAGAAGCAGCGTGAGCATGGTGCCCCGGGGTGGGGATTCCAGTTTGATCTCCATTGTCCTCCCCCCGAACACCACAGAGTGCGGCGTATCGGGGAAGATGAGCGGAACGGCGCTGAAGGGTTCGATGCGCTCGCTCCACTCGAGGAGTATCTGCTGAGGAAGGATGACCGAACGCCCAGGAGGAGGCTGGCTTCCAACAAAAAGCGGCGGCTCGGTGTCTTCGGGGCCGCCGGCCGGCGCGACCACCCGGGCGCAGGAAATCAGAAGGAAGAGCGGTGCAGCGCTAAGTCTTTTCATTCCTGCGCAAGGCCTTTCGAAGTGCGTTCGCTTTACGGAACAATGTGAGGGCTTCGGTGTCGCGTTTCTGTTTCTCGAGTACCACCGCCAGCTCCATGTGGAAATCGGGTTGGTTTGGATCCCGCTCAACCGCGTTCCGAAGGTAGTCCTCCGCGTCGTTGAGGGCTCCCATCAGGTTGGCGCACTTGCCCATGAAGAACCACGCGGCGCTGTAGTCCGGTGATCGGCGTATGACTTCGCTGAGCGTGTCCATCGCGGCAGTGAAAAGGCCCCTTCGCAGTTGTGATACGCCCTCGAGGAACCTCATGTCGAGCTGATCGGCGCCGGCTTCGGCGGCTGCGGCCTTCCATCCCGGTTCCCTGAGGGTTCCAAGGCCTGAAAGGAGATGAAGGATGTTGCCCGCCGGGGTGTCGTCGACAGCGGTGAACCTGGGCGCTGTGGTTTCCTTCGGTATCTTGACCGGCGCCTTCTCCTCCTTCTTCGGTGGCTGGGGGAGGTCCGAGAAAACGGCCTCGAGTTCCTCCCTTGTGGAGGCGGCTGCATGAACCGGGGCATCGGTCGGCGTGACGGCCTCGGATGCGGTCGAAGTCTCCGCGAAGAGGGCCATCTGCCTGCCCGTGAGTTTTCTGCTCATCAGTTCACGGAACATGGAGATCTGACGGTCCGCCCCCTCGAGCCTTATCAGGGGGCGAAGCTGGTACTCGGTTATGGAGTCGTCCGCCAGGACCTCCTGTCGGAGCTCGTCGGGCAGTTTGAGGAGGTTGAGGACCTGTGTCACCCTTGCCCGGGAGAAGCCCAGCATATCAGCGAGCCGGCTTCGGTTCTCGATGATACCGGCCCTGAGGAGCCCCTGGAAAAGCAGGGGTTCTTCAGCGGCGTTGCTTATGGATTCGTGGGCCGGACCCACCTGCACCGCGCTTCTCACCACAAGGCAACGGATGGTGGAGCGGTTCATGGCGGCGGCGCGCCAGAACGTTCGATGGTTGCCCACCAGCACCAGTCCCCGGTCCTGCTCCACAAGCACGGGAGGAGGTTTGGGACCCTCGTTCTCGTGTGAGAACACCCAGGAGGCCGGAGCGGGTGTTACCAGAATGTCGGAAAGCTTCACCTCCTCGAGTGGAAGGTGCTCAAGAGCCCTGTCATTGTCCCTGTCCATTGGCCCCTCTCCCGTCCAGAACAGTTGCCGCCGCTTCCGGTGACCCAGCCCGCAGAAGTCCCGGCAGCCTTTTGAACATGTTCCGCTGACGCCTGGCGTACCGCCAGGTGTTCGTCTTCATGGCGGTGACGGCTTCATCGAGCGAACAGAGGCCGTCCATATGATCGAGCATCTCACGGTAGCCTATGGTGTGCCCCAGCACCGGCTCACGGCCGTATCCGGCCCTCGAGAGCCCCTCGACTTCGGAGGGGAGACCGTTCTTCACCATCTGGTCCACCCTTTCATCGATGCGGGTGCGGAGGGCGACAGGTTCGGATTCGAGCATAACGAACATGAAGGAATCCGAAACATTGCCTCCCTGCCTGAGTTCGGTGGCCCTTGAACCGCTTTCGAGGCAGATCTCGAGGGCGCGAAGCAGCCGCACCGTGTCGGTGGGCGCCACAGCGGTTTCGGGATCGAGTGAGCGGAGGATTCGGTAAAGAGCACCCGGTGAGCTTTCCTCAAGATCTGAGAGGGATTTTCTGAGGTTGTCGTTCCTTGGTGGAAGGGGGTCGGTCATGCCTGCCAGGGCCATCAGGTAAAGGGCGCTTCCCCCCACGATCAGGGGTCGCCCCCCCCTGTTCAGTATTTCCCTGAGCGTCTCCTGTGCCTGCCGGGCGTACCAGCCGGCGGACAGCAATGTGTCGGGATCGGCAACGTCGAGAAGGTGATGGGGCACCATGGCGCGGTCTTCAGGGCACGGTTTGGCCGTTCCGATGTCCATTCCCCTGTAGAGCTGCCGGGAGTCTCCGTTCACGATCTCGACGCCCGTGTTCCGAAGCGCGAAAGCCATTGCGGAAGCGCTTTTCCCCGAGGCCGTGCACCCCACCAGAACGGGTATCCGATCATCGGCCAAATCTTTTCTCCAGTTCCTCGAAGGTTATCTCCACGAGAGTGGGCCTTCCGTGTGGACAGTGAAAGGGATCGGAGGTGGCGAAGAGCCTGTGAAAGAGCGTCCTGATCTCCTCCGGGCCGAGCCTTTGTCCGAAGGTCACCGAACCCTTGCAGGCCGTTGCCGCTGCCAGGACCTCAGGCTGCGAAAGTGAGGCTTCGGCGCCCGAGGCGAAGGAGGAAAGCACCTCGCGAACGGCTTCGGCGCCCCGATGAACCCCCACGGGGACCGAAAGGATCTCGAGCCTGTTCCCCGAAATCCTCATGTCGAAGCCTGCCTGTACGATGAGCGGGCCGTACAGCTCCGCCAGGGCGAGCCCCCCGGTGTCGAGCTCGAGCACCTCGGGGAGCAGCAGCTGCTGCCTCCCCCCCGCCTCGGCCCCCTGCATGGACTCGAGGATCTGCTCGAAAAGAACCCTTTCATGGGCAGCGTGCTGATCCACGACAAGAAGGCCCGTTCCCGATGCCGTGACGAGGTAGGAGTTGTTGACCTGCATTATGGGCACGGCGTCGGCCCATTCTTCGGCCTGGATGGACGGCGGTTGTGAAAAAAAGGTCCGGGCAGGTGCCGAAAGCTCGAAGGCGGCCTGCACTCCCCGGGTGTCGGGGCGGAAAGCGTGGGCTACGGCGGGGTAGGCGGCGGCCAGCTCGCGGGCCCTCTCCCGGGGCATCGATTCGGTGCACTTCAGAACGGCCGCGCGCACCGCCCCCGAATCACGGAAGCGGACTTCCTTTTTGGTGGGGTGCGCGTTCACATCCACTGAATCGTGAGGGAGTTCCAGAGTGCAGAGAAAGAGGGGGCTTCCCGCCGGACCCTCGAGGGCGTCGTTCACTATCCCCGAGACAACTGCCGAGGAAACAAGCCTTCCGTTCACGAGGATGTACTGATTCCTGCGGCTGTTCCAGAGCTTTCCGGGAAAAACGATGAGAGATGCCGCAACGGAACCGCTCACGCCGCGGCTCGTCAGGCATGAATCAGCCTGAGCCAGCGAGTACCTTCTTCTGAGCCTTTCTTCAGGCGGTTCACCGCATGGGAGGCTGAAGATGGTTTTTTCTTCGTGAGTGAGGGTGAAAGCCGTATCGATCGAGGCCAGGGCGCAGCCCGTGACCATCCTCTCGACCCAGGCGAGCTCGGTGGATTCTGAACTGAGGAACTTCCTGCGGGCCGGCTGGTTGTAAAAAAGGGCCTCGACTGTGATTGTCGTACCCCGGCTTCGGGCAGCCGGAACCAGGTCTTTGACCTCGCCCGCGGCGATGGTGAGTTTCCAGCCCTCGTGACCGTTTGAGGTGAGAATGGTCATCCTGCTGACCCCTGCGATGCTTGGCAGGGCCTCGCCCCGGAAGCCGAGCGTTCCGATGCGATCGAGGTCTTCGGGGAGGCTGATCTTGCTGGTGGCGTGGCGTTCAACGGCCATGAGAAGGTCATGCCTGTTCATTCCCGCCCCGTCGTCCCTTATGACGATGCTCTTTCGGCCGCCACGCTGAAGCTCGATGGAGATGTTCCCTGCTCCCGCATCGATTGCGTTCTCCAGAAGCTCCTTGACCACCGATGCCGGTCTTTCCACGACCTCGCCGGCGGCGATGAGGTTGATCATGTAGTCTGAGAGGCGCCTGACCGGAGCCATTCTTCCCCCTCGAAAGAATTCTGCCTGGTACCGGGGAAGGGAGTCGAACCCTCATGCCCAAGGGGCAACGGATTTTAAGTCCGTTGTGTATGCCAGTTCCACCACCCCGGCATTACCAGGCGCTGTTGTTAACGCACAAATATACTAACGGCGAAGCGGAAGCCCAGGCTGCCCCCCGAAGTCCTCACCCTTTCCGAGTTCAAGGCCGATACCCGCCTCCCATTTGTCCACGAACAGTCCCCAGGCAGAAAGGGTTCCCACGGGAAGGCTGAAGGCTGCTCCGGCGCTCCACTCCTCCCCTCTCAGGGTGGAGGTGGAAAGCGTAAGCCCTCCAAGCTCTACGGCCGCGCTGAAGCCCGGTTCGGGCACTGCGGCACTCACGACCACTTTTTCCATAAGGACGGCCGTTCCCCCGCAGACAAGTGAGTCACCGTTGTAGAATACTCCCAGAAGCCAGTTCCGACCCCGAAATTCTGCCCGGGCCATTCCCCTCACACCCCCGGACCTGTCAGTTCCGGGTCCCGACTGAATCTCGAGAAGCCCAAGCCTGATTGATGATTTCACCCAGGGACCATCCCCGGTGACCGCCGGCCCCAGCATGAGCCAGGGCGCCACCGAAACGGCAAAACCCATTCCCGCCCCCCTGGAGCCCGCAGCACCCGTTACCGCGGGAGTTTCCCAGAGAACCACGGGCGCCGTACCGCCGGAATCTGAAAGAAAACCCAGGCTCAGCCTGTCGGAAGCGGTTTCGAGAAGTACCAAGTCGGTGGATGCGTATCGTACCCCGGCGGCGGTGAACCTGAAGAGGCCGCGAGACTCGGTTCCGTAAGCCCAGCCGTCAGGGCTGAACCACCCCGCCGAGAAAAAACTGCGTCCCGCGGTGGCGCCGTTGCCCCTGCAGTGAAAACTCTCACGCCCCCCCGCCTCGAAGCCCGCCCTGAAGTAGAGACCTTCTGACACCGGAGGGCTCCACGAAAACGGCGCGGCGAACATGACAGCGGGCATGGGAACGCCGGGTTCGAGGTCGGATAGGAACATCCCCGTCCCGGAAATGTCGGGAATGGTGAAGGCTGAAAGCAGTGCGAGGATCAGCAAGGTTTCTCCTTCAGGGCTTTCAGTATGCGCCCGGCTTTTTCCCGGCCTATCCCGGGGACGGCGCAGAGGGCTGTCTCGTCTGCCGCGGCCATCCTCTCCACACTCCCGAAGGTTTTCAGAAGTTCGGCCTTCAGGGAAGGGCCTATGCCCGGGATGTCGTCGAGCGTGGAATGGGTGGTCTCCCTGAGCCCCCGTGTCCGGTGGAAATGGATCACGAATCTGTGGGCCTCGTCGCGGATGGCCCGGAGAAGAAGGACGGGCGGAGAGTCCTGGGGAAGTGAGATGACCTTCTCCTCGGGCTCTGTCAGGATCTCTTCGACCCTTTTGGCAAGTGCTGCGAAACGGGTGCCGGGCAGGCCTTCGCGGCCGGCTTCCCAGGCAGCCCGGAGCTGCGTTATACCGCCGTCGACAAGGAGAAGATCGGGCCCAGGTCCTTCCAGGTGGGTGATGAACCTCCCAACGGCGTCTCCGATCATGGCGGGATCGTTCCTGCACAGCTCCTCGGACATGGAAAACCTGCGGTAACCGCTTCGGTCGGGCAGACCGTCCCTGAAACTCACAAGGGCCGCCACCGCGTTGGAGCCGTGATGGGTGGAGGCGTCGAGGCACACCATCCAGGCCGGCGGGGCCTTCAGGTCAAGTACATCGGCAACGGCCTCGAGCGCTGCCTTTCTCCGCTTTGCTCCCCCGGCGGGCCGTCTCCAGGCCAGGCGGGCCAGAAAGTGCGAAAGGTCGCGCTCGGCGACGTCCACGAGCTGCCTGAGGGCGCCTGCCTTGCAGATCCTCACCTTAACGGGACCTTCCCTGCGTGAACTGAGCCAGTTCCCGAGGATCCCGGCGTCGTCAGGGGCGGTGGCACACAGGATCTCTCTCGGGATGTCGCCTGTTTCCGAGTAGTAGCTGCGGATGAGCAGGGAGAGCCTCTCGCCGGCCTCGGCCAGCTTCCAGGATGATCCGAAGGGCAGCCTCAGGGTTCCCATGAAACGCCCCCCCCTCACCTGCACCACGATGCCCCAGTTGTCACGCACCGCGAAGACGTCTCGGGAGACCATGTCGGCCGCGGACTCCGGGGCCGGCCACCCGAATGAGTCGAGGCGCAGGAGCAGGTCGCGGCAACGGGCGGCGTCCTCGAAGCGGAGCTCTTCGCTGGCTTTCTTCATGCCGGCGCGGATGGATTCCCTGGCTTCCTCCCACCGGCCGCCGAGTATCCGAAGCAGGGCTTTCACCGATTCGTGATACGCGTCCGGGTCGATCCCCGTGCAAGGCGCGGGGCACCTGTTCATCTGGCCCATCAGACACGGCCTGTGCCTGGGGGCAAGCCTTCTGGACGCGCAGCGGCGGAGCGGGTGCATATCCAGCAGGAAGGAGAGGAGCCTCCGCATGTTGGTGGCGTCGGGGTAGGGGCCGAAACGCGGAATGTTCCGGCTTCTGTCGGGGTTCCTTGTGACGATGATGCGCGGGAACTCCTCGTCGGTGGTCACCATGAGCCACGGAAAGTAGCTGGTTCCCCGAAGGTCGACGTTGAGGGGGGGTTTGTGGAGCCTGATGAGGTCAGCCTCGAGAACCAGGGCGTCCAGTTCGCTGCCGGTGACTGTCCAGTCGATGGTCCGGGCTTTTTCAAGAATGAGCCGGTGCCTTTTGTCGCCGGGGTTCGCCAGATGCCCCTGAAGCCTGACCCTGATGTTCCGGGCCTTGCCTATGTAGAGCACCTTCCCCCCGTCCCCCAGGAACCTGTACACTCCCGGAAGTGCGGGGGCGCCTCCGGTCAGTGTTTTAAGGCTGTCACCGGGCACGGCGGGTGAACCTGGCCAGGGTGGCCCTGACCTCTCTGCCCCCGAAGAGGATGAATACGCCGATAGAGACGGCGCAGACCAGTGCGCCGCCGGCAAGCAGCGCGATCGTGCCCTGAAGCGCGCCCATGGCGGAGACTTCGTCGACCGGGCCCCTCATGACGATAAGGAGTGCCGCGGCCGCAGTTCCCGAAGCTGTCAGGGCGATCCATCCACGAGCGGGAACCGTCGTGGGTCCTATCTTTCCCCTGAGCCAGCGCCTGAGAAGCAGAAAATTCACAAGGCTCGCTGCGCTGCTTGCAAGGGCAAGACCCGCCAGGGGTTCGGCCCACCCCGTCCGAAGGAAGAACAGCGTGAAGAGTCCGTTAAGTACCACGTTCAGGGCCATGCATATAACCGATGCTCTGACGGGCGTCCGGGTATCCTTCAGGGAATAGAAGACGGTGGCTGTTATCCTTACAGCGGAAAAGAAAACCATTCCCAGTGAGTAGTACCTGAGCGACGCGGCGGTCATGGCGACGGATCGGAGACTGAAGGCGCCCCTTGCGAACACGGTGAGCACGATGGGCTCGGCCATGATGACCATGAAGAGCGAGGCGGGTATCATTACCCCGAAGAGTGCCAGAGTGGAGAACCCGAGGGTCTTGCCCGCGTCGTCGAGACGGCCCAGGGCGGTCTGACGGCTGAGAGTTGGAAGGAGCGCTGTGGCAAGGGCAACCGCGAAAATGCCCTGGGGAACCTGGGTCACCCGTTGGCCGTATGCCAGGGCGGCCACGCTCCCGGGGGCGAGAAGGGAAGCCAGCAGCTGGTCCACCATGATGTTAATCTCGGCGGCAAGCAGGCCTATGAGAGCGGGAAAGGCCAGCTTGAGAACACGCCTTAGCGCCGGGTCCCCGAAGTGGAAATCGGGCTTCAGGGAAACGCCCCTGGCCTTCATGAAGGGCAGCTGAACTACAAGCTGAAGAAGACCGCCTGCGAGGATACCCGCTGAGAAGCCCCAGACCGGAGCGTCGGAACGCCAGTACTTTGCCAGGACGAACAGCCCGGCCAGGGCCGCGATGTTGAAGAACACGGGAGCCAGCGCCGGGGCGGCGAAATGCCTGTGGCTGTTCAGGACCCCCATGCATACCGCGGCTGTTCCCACGAAGAGGATGTACGGGAAAAGAAGCCGGAGAAGCCCTGCAGCCAGTTCGGCCTTGCCGGGGATCGCCGAGAAACCCGGCGCGAAGACCTTTACCAGTAACGGAGCCATCAGCATTCCAAGCAGGACGATGACAAGGAGGACGGACCAGGTGAAGGTGAGCGTTCTCCGGGCGAGCCTGTGCGCTGCGTCAGGGTTGTCGCGTACCAGGGTTTCGGTATAGGATGGAACGAATGCCGCAGAAACCGTGGACTCGCCGAAAAGCCGGCGCAGGATGTTGGGGATGATGAATGCCAGTGTGAAGGCGTCGGCCGCCATGCCGGTTCCGAGGATGGCCGCCTGGGCTATGTCACGGGCGAGACCAAGGAGCCTGCTGGCGACAGTGAGCCCCCCAAGGACTCCCGTGGCCCGCGCGACGCTTCTTCCCTCCTGAAAAGGGGTGCCCAGGGTCGTGTTTTCGCCCGATTCGGATCCTGATGCAGCCATATCGCAGGAACGCCCCCGTCAAGCTGAGTATCCGGGATGATACTCAATGACGGGGGCATTCGAAAACCTTGCTGAACCCGGAAACTACCAGTAGAGCCAGGGAACCCTTTTGCGAAGGCTCACTTCGACGTCTTCATCGTTCCAGCCCGTGGGGCGGACTATCTTCTCTTCAGGAACGACAAGGCTGCCAACGTAGCTGGCGTCCTCGTAAACCCTGGTGATCTGTTCGGCTATCTGGCGGATGTCTTCCGGGGTGGCCACGCCGTCGTCGGTGGCCTTGTAGAACTGAACCGTCACGCGGATGGGGAACCTGTCGTCGCGCACCATCCTGTAGCCGCCTATCTCGCGGTACGGGCCCTCGAGCTCGCCGTGACCGACAACGGCGGCCTCGACGGTGCTCCTCGCCATGGCGCCCCCCATCCCGGAAGCGGTGCACTCCTCGGCGAATCCACCATCGAACCAGGTATCCCTTCTCTCCCGCTGGCGCAGGGGGATCTGGATAAGAAGGACCATGTTCAGCCCCTCCTCGCCCGCGGCTGTGACGGACTGGCCGCCGGTCGAACCGCCATCCTCAACGAAGTCGCTGAGCCTGGTGCCCGTGAAGCTGGCCCGCTGGCCGTCAGAGTTGAAGAAGAGCTGCTGGCCCCACCCCCACGACCCCTCGGGCGCGT
>JAWOHL010000038.1:0-16481 GCA_046485185.1 Candidatus Fermentibacteraceae bacterium | reverse complement strand
CATGCCTTCGTCCGGCGGAATCGCCACAAGGCTGACCTTTCACAGCGGTGAAGACCTGGTGCTGGGGTGGGAGGATGACCGCATCCTTTTCACCAGCTCAAGGGAAGGCGGCACCGTATAAACCCATTCGCTGCCGCCTTCCCTTGAGCTGGTGAAAAGGATGCGGTCATCCTCCCACCCCAGCACCAGGTCTTCACCGCTGTGAAAGGTCAGCCTTGTGGCGATTCCGCCGGACGAAGGCATGACGTAGACATCGCCACCTCCTGTGACCGAACTCGTGAACGCTATCCAGAGGCCGTCGGGGCTCCATTCGGGGTTGGCGGCGACACCCCCGCCGGGCGTCACGCACCTGGGATCGCCCCCCCGGGCGTCCACCAGAAAAAGCATGCCCCGCCATACGAAGGCTGTCTCAGTCCCGTCGGGCGACGGGGCGGGGTACCTCGAATCGGTTACCGGCGGTACCGAAAGCCCGAGAAGAAGAACAAGAAAAAGCATTCGCTACTCCTTCATCGCATGTATTAAAAGCCTTGGCGAGCATTCCGGGTCGAAGGGGGACCCGTCGTAATCACCCCAGAGGTCGCTTATCGCGAGGCCGGCCCGCTCAGTATCCTCGACCGCTTCAATGATATCGAAAGCGGCAAGTTCGAGGAGTACCCTGCGGACATCCCCGCCCCCCCGGGGTTGTTCCGTGGTGTAGATCATGTCGTACACTACCGTGTTACGCCCTTCGGGGCGGAGAACTTCCTCGTCGAGGGAAAGACGGCCACCGTCGGGCAGGATGACCTGATAGCGGCGTGTTCTGCCCTCGGGGTACCGCCGGGCAAATGCCGGGCTGACCTCGGTGATGAGCGCGCCACCCGGCCGAAGGACACGGCAAGCCTCAATGAGGACAGCAAGCCTGACGTCCCTGTCCAGAATGCACTGAAGCCCGTTGTAGGGAAAACACGCAAAAGTGAAGCTGCAGGAAAGAAAGGGCATGTGCTGCCCGTAACCCCTGACCCTTGATGCAAGCCTGCTATCATCGGGTGCCCACGAGTCGAGCATTGCGGCGCTGGGTTCGAGAGCGGCCATCAAGCTGCCGTCGGCAAGGCTGGCCGCAAGCCTTCCCGCGCCGGCTCCGATCTCCAGACAGCTCCCCGGATAGCTTTTTCGAACGTGCCGGTAGAACTCCATCTCCCTCACGTCGTGGGAGAAAACCGTTCCCTCCTCGGCGTTGAAAAAGGGAGCGTAGTCGTCCCAGACGTCAGACGATGAAGGCGCGAAGGAATCTTTCAACACCCCCGAGACACTCCTTCTCCCTTTTCTTCAGGTCTTGAAGGGCTCTCCCGGCGTCGCTGGTGGGGAGGGACGGCAGGCCGGCCAGACCCGATGACACCTCATCGAACGCACGGGCCAGCTCCAGGGCGGCTTCGGTGGAGCAAGGCTTCAAAAGGGCTGATTCCCGAACGAACCCGGCCGCCATGTGCCTGCATTCCCCCAGCACAATGGCAAGAGTTTTCCCCGGGAAAATGTGACCCTCAGACCTTGCCAGGGCGGCGATCCAGCGGTCGTACACCCTGGGGCCGCTCACACAACCGTACCAGGCGTAGCGTGCCGGATTGGACCTGCTCGACACGAAATACCGCAGGCTTTCGATGACAACCTTTTCAGTGGAAACCGGGCCGGTCGTTCCGAAACCGTGGAAAGAAAGGGACCGGCATCCCCTGAGCTGTTCCCATGTGCCGTAATCAAGGCGGTCGGGAAAGGTCTCGCTCTCGAGGACTGAGGGTGCCGCCAGAAGAAAGCCGTGGTCGTCGAAGCCGGTTATGAGCTGGTGTTCAAGCCCCTTCACGGAGCAGGGCACACCTCTCGATGCCAGGCGCCTGATGCCCCGTTCGAGCCTGTTCCTTTCACCTGCGGTGATGTCGGGACCGAAATGGCCCAGATCTTCGTGAAGGATGCCTAGATTGACAAGGAGCCCGTCGAATCCGCCGAAAGGCCAGTTGTGGATGGACTGACGGCTGATGCCGCGGTCGGCGTTGAGCAGGAAGGCAAGCCCCGAACCGCCGAACAGGAACTGGTCGGAGTGGGAGTACCCGTGGTACTCGGCCGCACCTGCCACCACACCCATGAGGGAGGTGCGCATCGGGAGCTGCTGAAGGTTTCTCGTTGTCATCCCGCGAATACCTTTCGCAAGGGGGAGGCTTAGAAAACGGCGGCCCGCGGCCCTGCCCTGATTATGAAGTTTTCGGGATCGATCTGCACGCCGTTCCGCAGGACCTCGTAATGAAGGTGAGGCCCGACCGAACGGCCGGTGCTGCCCAGCCTGGCAATTATGTCGCCCCTTTGAACGTGCTGCCCCACTGCCACGTCCAGCCTTGAGCAGTGGGCGTACCTTGTGGATAACTCGTCGGTGTGCTTGATGACCATGTTGAGCCCCCAGCCGCCGCTCCAGCCGCAGAAGCTCACCACGCCGTCGGCGGGGGCGTGAATGGGGGTTCCTGTGTCGGCGGAGATATCGATGCCCTGATGGTACCTGACTGCGCCGGTGAACGGGTCGATCCGGGCGCCGAAATCACTGACGAATATTCCGTGAACCGGCCAGATCGACGGTGTTTTCCTGAGAAGATCGGCCTTTTCAACAAGAAGCACTGCCAGCGAATCGTAAGCCATGAGTTCGGCTTCGGCGAGTTTCTCGGACAAGAGAAGCTTCAGTTCGAGGTCTTCAATGTACTGGAACATGTTCATGGGTTCACGGGCAGGTTCACCTTCCCGAAGGCTCGAAAAGTCCAGATTGAGGTCGGCGGCGGCCATGAAGACCCGCTCTTCGATCTGGGCCATTTGGTGGATCTGTTCCTGAAGGTTCTGAACCCTGACCCCGAGCTGAAGCAGCTCGCCCTGGAGTATGGCGTAATCCTGGCCGGCCCCGTCGCCCGAAAGCGCACGCGCCCGTCTGCCAAGCGAGAAAGCGCCACCAAGAAGAAGGCTGAGAACTCCCGCAGCAAGAAAGATGTAGAGCCTCATCCGGTGTGCGTTCAGACGAAGGCGCCTGCGATGGCCCGAAGGGTCTTCAGGTATCCAGTCAAGTGAGCCCCTGAGCAAAACCCGCCGCTTCCGTTACTTCAGAAAATGAAGCAGAGAGCCGCTCTCGCCGCATTCGTGCAATTTCACTATGGCCCTGTTCTTTAGTTGCCTCACGCGCTCACGGCTGATGCCCATGGTGCGCCCTATCTCGGCCAGCGTATGCCTTCTGTCGGTGTGTATGCCGAAGAAGAGCTGGATTATGGTGCGTTCGCGATGGTCGAGTATGTCGAGCATGTCGCCCACGCTGCGCTTCAGGGCCTCGTGGAGGACTGCCTCGTTGGGTGCAACGCCGTCGTCGGAAGCGATCATCTCCTGAAAGGTCTTGTCGCTGCCTTCGTAGACCGGGCTGTCGAGCGATAGGTGGGTGCTGTGGATGGACATCATGCCTTCGATCTCGTCGCGGCTGAGGTCGAGTTCCTTTGCGATCTCTTCGGTTGAGGGGTCGCGCCCCAGGGCGTGGCCGAGCTCACGCGTCGCGCGGCCCATCTTGTAAAGCTCGCCCACCCTGTTGAGTGGGAGCCTGACGATTCGGGACTGCTCGGCGAGAGCCTGAAGGATGGCCTGCCTGATCCACCAGACCGCGTAGGTGATGAAACGGCAGCCCTTGCCCTCGTCGAAACCCTTGGCTGCTCTTATGAGGCCTACGTTGCCCTCGTTGATGAGGTCTTCAAGAGCGACGCCCTGGTTCGCGTACTGCTTTGCTATGCTGACGACGAACCTGAGGTTGGCCTCGGTGAGCTCGTTCAGAGCCTCCTGGTCGCCCTCGCGGATGCGCCTTGCGAGAGAGGCCTCCTCTTCTGAGGTGAGTGTGTCGCGGGTGCCGATCTCACGCAGATATAGCTCGAGTGACCGGCCCTCTGTTCTTCTGGTAGCCATTCCGCCGCCTTTCAGATACCGTATATTTGAAAAATGTATGACTTGTTCCAGAAAAAAACCGAATTGGTGGCAAAGATGTCAAGTCTTGACGGATTGTCAAGGGGTTGACGTGAAGTGGGGCGATCTTCCCCGTGAAAGCGTTGTCTGCGCACTCTGCGGCAGCGATTCACCCATCCTCCTCAAACAGTCCAGCGGCTGGCCGGTATCGAAATGCCCGGTCTGCGGGCTTGTCTACCTGTCCGAAAGGCCGACCGAAGCCTCCCTTGCCACCATGTACTCGAACGAGTACTACGACCGCGCCGAGGTCGGGTACGGGGGGTACGTCGGCAACTTCGAGAAGTACAGAAGCATTTTCGAAGGGCTGTTCCGGGCAAGGGTAAAGAGCCTCGAACCGTTCAGGGGCTCTGGCCGCCTTCTGGAACTCGGTTGCGCCCACGGCTTCCTTCTCGACCATCTTCGACGTCAGGGCTACAGCGTGTCCGGCGTCGAGGTGAGCCCCGTCGCTTCGGGGTACGCCGGGGACGTGCTCAAACTCGACGTTCATACGGGCTCGCTTGAGTCAGCCGCTCTCCCGGGGGGCCAGTACGACATAGTCATGATGCTTGACGTTCTGGAACACCTTCACAGACCCGGGCCGGTACTTCGGGAAATCGGCAGAATACTGAAACCAGGCGGAGTCCTTCTGGTTCAATGCCCCTGGGAGCTTACGCACTGGGAAGAGGTCATGGAGACCTTTCTGAGGGGCAGGAAGACCGGCCGGATGAACCCCGACGCCGTTCCCGCGCACCTTTACTTCTTCGGTCCCCGGACGCTCGAGGCCATGCTCAAAGCGGGAGGGTTCAGGGTGGTGCGCCGTGAGAGCGGCAACTACGGGGCCGTTCGAAGAAAGGTAACCCCCCCCCTGCTCAACACCGGTTCTCCCCTCGAAAGGCTCTTCCGTCTTTTCTACTTCAGGCTGGGCGTTCAGGGCCTCCTTTACGGCGCGGCCCGACGGGTGGGATGGGGCAACGGCCTCATCCGCTACGCCAGGTTCGATGCGGGTGACAGGTGATGGAGATCCATTTCTTCCGCCTGCCCGGCCCCGGGCGCGAAGTATGCGGCGTTTTCCCTGAGGATGACCTTTCAGCCCATCTGCGGAGGACGGATGACCAGGGCGGGGTTCTCGCTGTCCGGGCAGACCTGCTGACAAGGCAGCCCCTCGAACGGCTTCCCCGTGCCGGGCTGGACGGTGTGGCAGCCCTCACGTGCACCGGAAGGCCCTGGAACTTCACCTGCGTTTTCACCGACCCCTCCGGCATCGTGACCGGCCTCGACAGAAACCCCGGCCCCGAGCATGCCCGCACCAACATCTGCCTTGCCGGGGCGTGCTGGTTTTCAAAGCTTCCCCCTCTCAGGCCCACCCTCGAGGAAACCCTGGCCGCTGCCCTTGCTGAGGGAGCGGTGATCGGGGCCGAGCTTTTCACACAACGGGCGTTCATCGTATGTTCCGGGGAGGAGCAGCTCCGCGCGTGCCACACCGTTCTTTCCGGGCACTTCAAGCCGGGCCTTGCGGGTTGCTCCCCGAAGAACGGGACATTCACGCAGGGGTTCGTTGACCCGTCATGCTCGATCGAGGGCACACTCTGGACCGCAGCCGGTTCCACCGTTGGCGAAGGGTGCCTTCTTGAGAACAGCGTTGTACTGGACAATGCCGTGGTGGGACCCGGGTGCAGGCTCAGAAACACCCTTGTGGAAGCCGGGACACGGGTTTCCGCGGGCACCGTCATGGAAGACAAATACCCGAGCTTTCTTGGAGAATGCAATGCTTGAGAACATCAGAACGTACCTCGACCAGGTGAGCAGCCTGGTCCTTCAGATCCCCCCCGACGGCATCGAACGGATCACGGGGATCATCCTCGGGGCGTACAGGTCGGGAAATCGCGTGTTCGTGTTCGGAAACGGCGGCGGAAGCGCCACCAGCGCCCACTTCGTGTGCGATCTGGCCAAGGGCACGGCCATGCCCGGAAAGCCCAGGCTGAAGGCCATTTCTCTGGCGGAAAACATGCCCCTCATCACCGCGTGGGCGAACGACACCGACTACACGAACACGTTCGGCGAGCAGTTGCGCAACCTCGTTGAACCCGGGGATGTCGTCATCGGGCTTTCGGGCAGTGGAATGAGCCCCAACGTGATAAACGCCTTCAGGGTGGCAAGTGAAGCGGGAGCAACTTCAGTGCTTCTGTCGGGTTACACCGGTGGCGAGGCGGTGAAAGTGGCCTCGGAGTCGCTTGTGGTCCCATCGGAGGACATGCAGCAGATCGAGGATGTGCACCTGATCCTCGCGCATATCATCTTCAGGTGCGTGAAACATGAGATATCAAGTCAGGCCTAGTCTTCGGGGGTCCAGCCGTCGAAATCGGGCCCTCCCGCGGCCAGTATCTTTCTGAGGGCGTCGCGGAACGTTTCGATGCCGTCGCCCTGGGCGGCTTCGGGGAAGCGCGACTTCCAGAGGTCCCACGACCTCTTCATGTCGCCGACCATAACTGTGGCCAGGTTTCCCTCCATCCTGGCCTTTTCGACCATGTCCTGGTTGTAGACCAGCATGTCGCTGGCCAGAACCCTGGCGAACCTTGCGGCACGCTCGTCGATCTGGCGGCCGGGGTCCGGTGCGGGTTCGGCGGAAGCTTCGGGTGCCTTCTCGGGAGTTTCCGGTTGAACGATGAAGACCTCGGTGCAGTTACGGCAACGGATCCGTTTTGCCCTGCCCCCCAGCTTCTCGGCGGCTATCTGGTAAGTCTTTCCGCAACTCGGACATGTAACGACCATATCACACCCTCCCGGAGATGAAATCGCGGAGGCGTTTCACACCCTTCTCAATATCGCTGTTCGAAGCCGCGAAGGAAAGCCTTACGCACCCTTCGGCACCGAAGGCGCTTCCCGGGATGAGGGCAAGCCCCTCCTCCTCCAGTAGACTAATACAGAAGGCGGCGGTGTCAAGTTTTCCGCAGGCTTTGGCAAGGTCGACGAAGACATAGAAAGCACCAAGCGGCTCGGGAAAGGAAAGCCTGTCGTCCTGGGCGAGCAACGAACACATGAGGTCACGGCGGATGTGGAAGGCACTGAGCATTTCGAGCCTCTCCTTCTCCGCCTTGCCCTCGACCACGGCGAGGGAACCGTACTGGCACATGGTCGGGGCGTTCGACGTGGTGTGCGACTGAATTCTACCGGCCATGGCGATCCACTTGGGGTCGGCCAGGGCGAACCCTATCCTCCAGCCCGTCATGCTCCAGGTCTTGGAAACACCCGTGACCACCGCGAGTCTGGGCGCCAGGTCAGGTCTTGCGTGCAGAAGGTGCGGAACGGGCTTGTCGCCGTAGTGGAGGAACTCGTAGATGTCGTCGGAGATGACCCACATCCCGGCTTCGGCTATGGCGTCGGCTATCTCCGATATCTCCTTTTCGCTGTGAACCCTTCCCGTCGGGTTGCTGGGCGAGTTGAAGATCATCCCCTTCGCCCCTTCGGCCGCGGCATGTCTCACCTCGGATGCTGTGAGGTGGTTGCTCTCACCCGCCACCGGAACGCCGCCGAGCCTTTTCACCATCTCGGGATAGCTCACCCACCAGGGCCGGGGTATGAGGACCCTGTCGCCCTCACGGACAACCGCTTCCATCAGGTTGGCGATGCTGTGCTTTGCCCCGCACGAGACGAGCACGCATGCCGGGTCGTTCCACACTCCGTGAAGCGTGCCCCACTTATGGGCAACGGCCTTTCTGAGTTCGGGAAGCCCGGCATTGGCGGTGTAACCGGTCCTGCCTTCCCGCATGGCCTTTTCCGCGGCCTCGATGGCGGCGGGAGGCGATTGAAAGTCGGGCTGACCCGCGGACAGTGAAACGATGTCCCGTCCCGAGGCCCGGAGTTCAGCAGCCCTGGCGGTGATCTGAAGGGTCGCGGAACCGAGAAGGGATTCCGCCCTTGGCGCAAACCTGATGTCAGCCATTCTTCCCACGCTCCTCAAGTGCCCTGCGGACGCAGGGCAGAACAAGGCTTGAAATGTCGCCGTCGTGCCTGGCGATCTCTTTCACAAGGGTGGACGAGAGATAAATATTGTTTTCAGATGGCATCATGTAGATCCCGGTTATCTCAGGGGCGAGACGCCTGTTCATGAGCTGAAGCTGGAACTCGTACTCGAAGTCGGACATGGCCCGAAGCCCCCTGATAAAGACCGAAGCACCTATCTTCTGCATATGGTTCACCAGCAGGCCCTGGAAAGACTCGACCACGATGTCGCCCGTGAGCTCGGCCTCGGTGATGGAGCGTGTGACCAGCTCCACCCTTTCCGCAGTGCTGAACAGGGTCTGCTTGGGGGTCGCGTCGGCCACGGCGACGATCAGGTTGCCGAAGATAGGAACGGCCCTTTTAATAATGTCGATGTGACCAAGGGTTATCGGGTCGAAGGTGCCGGGATAGACGACTTTCATGCCCACGCACTCACACCCTGTTGATGAAAAGCCAGGAGCTTCCATACCTTCTCTTTTCCCAGCCCGAAAGGGCGCCCGCCCCGCCGGCTTCGGCCATGATCACGGCGCCTGGGGCGCAGATCTCTTCCCATGACAGCGAACCGATCCACGAATATACTTCGGAAGCCCTGTACGGTGGGTCAAGGTAAACGGCACCCGGCGGACCGGAGAGCCCGGTCATGTCACCCGGAAGTGTTCTGCGAAGTGCTTCACCTCGCTGCCGGCTTCCGTGCTTTTCCAGGAACTGCATTATCATGTTGAGGCTGGCCTGGTTCGAGTCGACAAAAACGCTCTTCGCCGCTCCGCAGCTCAGGGCCTCGAGACCCATGGCGCCCGTCCCGCAGAACAGGTCCCAGAATACCATGCCTTCAAGGTCTCCCCCGAGGATGCTGAACACCGCCTCCCTCATCATCGAGGAGGTGGGTCTCACCCCGGACGCGCAAGGCCGGAGGACATGGCCTTTCCATGTCCCCCGGCCGATCCTCGTCAATGTCTCCCGCCTAGTAGGGCCGGATGATGTGCGGGGTTACGAAAATCACAAGCTCGGTGCTCTCGACGTTGTCGGAGGAGTAGCTGAAGAGAAGGTCGCCCAGGAAGGGTATATGGCCGAGTATGGGAACCCTTCTTCTGACGGTTGTCGTCTTGCTTCGCATTATGCCGCCGATGACTGCCGTTGCGCCGTCGTCGATCATCAGTGTGGTGTTGGCCTCCTGTGTGAGGATTATGGGCTGGTCCGCCGATGTGGACTCGCCGGAAAGATCGCTCACAATGGGTCTGAGTTCGAGCGTGACGTTGTTGTTGGCATTGATGTGCGGCGTCACCTCGAGGCTCACGCCCACACTGAATAGCTGGACGTAGGAGTTGCCCGACTCGTCCTTGAGAGTTAGGGGAACCTGCTTTCCGCTCATCACGAAGCCCGTCATGTTGTCGCAGATGGCGATCCTCGGCTCGGAGAGGATGTGCGCCATGTTCTCGGATTCGAGGTAGCTGAGCGTGGCGTCGAGATCGAACATGTCGGTGATGGTGCCGAACGAGATGCTCCCCACGGGGTCGCCAACCGACAGGTTGGTGTTCATCCCGCCCCGGGTGAGGTCGTCTGTCCGGTTGAGGTTGCCGATGGACCAGTCAATACCGAACTCGCGACGGGCCGTTGCGTCGATCTCCACCAGCTTGGCTTCGATCATCACCTGAGCGGTCGGGCTGTCGAGGATGGGAAGCATCCGGCCTATCTCGTTCAGCTTCCTGGGGACATCGGTGACGATCAGTGAGTTGGTGCGGGAATCGATGCTTATCTCGCCCCTGTTCGAGAGGACACCCTGGGTTGCGGCCTGGATGTCTTCAGCCTTGGCGTACCTGATGATGAAGACCTCGGTGTGGAGGTCCTGCAGGTTTTCCCGCTGGGCCTGCGTCGTGGCCATTTCGTTGACCTGTGAGTAGAAATCACTGCGTCTCGCCACTCTGAGCGTGTTGTGGCCGCTCTGGGTCGCAACCAGGTCCTGGCTGGCGAGAATGGCGGTGAGGGCGTCGCACCAGCCTATGTTGCGAAGCCTGGCTGTCACGGTTCCCTGATAGGTTTCGGGGATGATGATGTTCATTCCGCTCACGTCGCTTATCGAGCGCATCACGGTTCTTATGTCGGCCTCGACCACGTCGATGGTGATCCGGCGGCCGCCTGAGCCGCTCCAGGTCACGGGAAAGCCGTCTTCAACGTGCCTTCCGGACTCGGATACCCTCACCCCTGAGACCGTACCGCTGATCGTGGAAATTGTAGATAAGCCCACGGGGGCGGAAAGGGGTGGAACGCTTCCGCTCACCACAATGGACCCGGTCGACTGGGACGTGGCGGACCATGATGTGAAGGGGGTCCCCGCGGGGTCCGTGAACAGGGTCAGCACCAGACGGTTGTCTTCCTGGAGGCTTGTGCTGTAGTTGAGCAGTTCGCCGTTCACATCCACTATCACCCTGACTATGCCGTCAGGGGGCGCCTTGTACTGACTGGTGCGGACGGTCCCCACGCCGCCCCTCGCGACCGCGAAGTCGGTGGCCGGAAGTGCGTGGACCGCGTCCCCAAGGTCGATGACCACGCGCATCGGGTCTGTGAGGAGGAATTTCTCGTAGGTGATGGCGCCATCGGCTACGATGGTCACCTGGGTTCTGTCACCGCTGGGAACAACCGAGATGTCTGTCACCCTGTAGGCCATCAAAGGAACCCACAGGAGCAGAAGAAGCAAAGGGCTGATTCTTCGCATCAGATACCACCTTCTTCATGCAGCCGCATCGAGTAGATGGTTGGAATGGAGGTTGTGGTTCCATCCTGCATCGCCGATCCGACTGTTACTTCCTGTACCACTATGACCTCATTGCTTGTAATCTCTGCAATGTGGGTGTTGTTCGCCAGAACGCTGCCCTCCTGGAGGATGTACGCGACCCCGTTGGCATCTTCCACCATTGCCTGATCCCCACCCGACGGATCAAGTGTGATTCCCACCAGATGAAGTTCCTCTATGCTCAGCTCGATCAGGGACCGCCTGAGGTCCCGCCTTGCGGCCGGGAACTCGGTGAAAGGGTCCGGCCTGCTTGAGACGGATTCGTAGATCCGAAAAAGGCCGCTTACCGCCACTCCGGACGCGACGACACCCGTTGCCCCCGGGGGGTGTTGAGCGCCGGTCTGCCCCGCGAGGCTGAGTTCGATCCGTGCAAGGTCGTAATCGGGAAGGAGGGTTTCCACCTGGTCAAGCCTGGACCACACGGACAACCCCTGATCGGTCAGCAGCCAGATCGGGGATGAGCCGCTGGCGCAGATCTGAATGGGGCTTTCCAAAAAATGGCCCGCGAGAGCCGCGCCCCCGGAAAGGGAACGGATGCCGCTCTCACTCATTACGAGGGCCGACTGGTGAAGGCTGCCGGGTCCATGGAAAGCCCACTCGCCGGGAGCGGTCCGGAGGTACACCGTGGAGCCGTCGCCTGCGTAAATGTCCTGCCCTTCATGGGCGATAACCGTCACGCTGTCCGGAAGGTCTTCGGTCCGGCAAAGACCGACCCTCGAGTCCAGCAGGGTCATAGTGCCGTCCGTGTTGATCCAGGCCCAGTCCTGCCCGGCGCGGATGAGCCCGCCAAGGGGAGGGACGTCTCCGGGTTGGAAACTCTCAAGGGAATCGGTCTGGGGGTTGAGCAGGACCGATCCGTCTCGGAAAAGGACCAGAAGGTCGCCGTTCGACGAAGCCATATCGATCGAAGGCGAGGTTTTCTGGAATGGGATGACCTCGGCCTGACCTTCGGAGACGATGATGACTTCCTGCGGTGTGAGAAGGACCGGTTCGCCGTGGAGAAGAGCGATATCGAAGGCGTCTTCCGCGCCCTGGACCCAGGCGGGGTTCCATACTCCGGTTTCCCGGGACCAGAAAAGAAGAAGCCCTGATGCGCCAAGCAGATGCGCACCGTTTTCATCGGCCTGCATCGAGATGACCGGACCCGGTGTGTCAACCGAGAGCCACCCCGCAACCGATTCCGGCTGCACGATGGTCACCGTGCCCCCCTGCGAGCCGGTGGTTTCATCCCCTCCTCCGGGGCCGCACGCCGGCACAAGGAGAAGGAGGGCGACCGCGGCTGCAGGAACTGTAACGGTCTTCAGCATGATTTCCTGACCTCCTTCCCGCTCAGGGTTGCACGAAGGCCCTGAAGGTGAACGACGCCTCGATATTGTCGAACTTGCCCTCGGCTGCCTTCTGTTGATGAATTTCGAGGTTCGTGACGGCGCTCATGAGCATCTCCTGTGTGAGCTGGTCGAGAAAGACACCCAGCCGGTGAAAGCGCCCCGTCAACCTGACCTGCCAGTCGTAAACCAGATACTCGCCCTCGGGGACGTACTGCATGGGAGTGAGGGACAGTATCGTGAGACCGCTTCTGCCGGCCCCGTTGGTGAGCATCTCCATCACTTCCTCCTGGTCGTAGACCCTTGGAAGAAGCCTGTCGAGCGTGTTCAGCTCCTGAGTGTACATCTCTATTCTCTGCGCCATCACCGCAAGGTCCTCGGAGGTTCTGCTTCTGAGGCTCTGGTGTTCGATCCTCCGCATTTCGAGGTTCTGCTCCTCGACGGCGATCTCCTCACTAAGGCCCTTGGCCAGGAACATGAAGTAACCAACGACGATGGCCGCGAGAAGAAGGATACCGATGATGAACCTCAGGACCCGCGCATCGCGAAAATCTATCGCCATGGTGAATCCTTTCCTCTTGATTCCAGGGTGACCGTGCCCTTCATTGGATCACGATCCCTTACTGGAACTCGGTGATGGCAATGTCCCACACCACCAGAGTGTCACCCGCGGTGACAGTGAAGGGGGACTCGTCGTAGGTCCTGTAGGTGTAGCTCTTGCCCAGCGCGTAAGCCAGGACACCGCAGGTCCCCGTTCCGGAGAAGCTGTACCCGCCTATCCCTTCCTCACCCATTGTGGGGTAGAAGGGGATCTCCAGCATGAATACCCCGCTGGCATTGGTGAGGGTCGATACGGTGGGCATGGAGACGCTGTCAGGGTTCACATCCAGGACGATCATCGCACCTTCGAAGGGTGTTGTCATGGTCGAGTCGGCGTAGACCCTGCCCGTGATGTATGCCTTGGTCTCACTGGTGCCGAAGGGATCGCAGCCGGCTGCGAGAAGAACCGCTGCGACCACGACGAAGAACAACAATTTTCTTTTCATGACTCCTCCGTCACATTCCGGCGTAGTCGCCCACCAGAGGTTCAAGGGACGACAGGTTGATTCCGACACTCATTGAAAAGCGATACCTTGTTTCATTCCCGGCCCCTTCCATAAAAGGGGCGACATCGTAGCTCTGACCGAAATCGCCGGTGAGGAAAAGGGTCTGGGTTCCGTCGGGGGAGATCTCGGAGAGTCGCCGCTGGAACTCGATCACATCCCCCCATGACCGTGCGATACCGGTTATATGAAGATCGGTGCCCATAAGTGAAAGGTCGGTGAGGTAGATGTTCTTGCCCGACTCTTCCGCCAGCGCGGACTGCTGGGGGTAAAGGGCCCTGCACAGGTACTCGAGTACGTAGACCGTGCTTTTCTGCTGAAGGCTGAGGCTGGCTATGGCCGCCCGCTTCTGAGTAACGGCCTGCTCCAGAGCGGTGACCTCCTGCTGCCGGGAGAGCTGTTCCTCCATCCTGGCGATCTCAACGTTGACGGCAGCCACCTCTTCCCTGATGTCGTCACGCTTTTTCTGCATGTTCATGTAGTGAAGCCCCAGAAGGATGACGCACACGACGACCAGCCCCAGGGGAAGCCAGCTGATGACGGCCGCCATGGGAGAGGCCTCGGATGCTGCAGCGGAGGCCTTTGTCTTCTGTTTCTCCTCCTCGGGCAGGATGTTGATGTCCATGTCGCCGGGAACGAAGCCCCGAAGGGCCAGGCCGGTGGCTACGGACAGCAGGGCGTCGAGCGTGGGCTGTTCGTCTTCCGACACGAGACCGGGTTCAACCTGAATGTTCCTGAAGGGGCTGAACCGTTCCACCGGAAGCCCGTGCTGTTCTGAGAGTATGGAAGCCAGATCAGGCATGAGCGAGCAACCGCCACTGATATACATCTTGTCGATCCGGGTGCTCTCACCGGATGCCTGGAAGCTGATGAAAGACCTTCTGACGCTGGTGGAAAGCTCCTGTATCACGCTGCTGACGGCGTTTTTGACGTCATCGGGGCTGACGCCCTCGGGAAGGTTGCCCCGAAGGACCCCTTCAGCAGTCTCGTAGTCGAACCCCAGGAACCTCTGTACGGCTTCGACGAACCGGGTTCCCCCGATGGCGAGGTCGCGGTTGAAACTGGGGATCCCGTTCTTCGCGATGACCAGGTTGGTGTTGTCGGCGCCTATGTTCAGGATGGTCACGCACTCGTCCTCGGACGGGTTGTAGGCGAACTGGTAGGCACGGAGCAGAGCGAACTGTTCGAGGTCCACACTGGCGGTGCGAAGGCCTGCGCCCTGGATGATCCCCCGGTGCAGGTGGATGACCTCCTTCTTGGCCGCGACGAGCAGGACCTCCATCTGACCGGGTCCCGCCTCTTCATTGATTATCTTGAAATCAATGCTGACCTCGTCCACCCTGAAGGGGATGTGCTGCTCGGCCTCCCAGTGAATTGCCTGCCGGGCCTGGGCTTCGGTCATCTTTTCCATGGGGATGCGCCGAACGATCACGCTTCTTCCGGAAACCGCTGAGTTCACCGCCCGGGGCTTGATGCCCGCCTTGGTGACTGCGTCTCCGATCGTTGATACAAGATGGTCCCTGTTGACAACTTCTCCGTCGACAACGGTGCCGGGAGCAAGTTCCACAACCGCGTACCTGCTGAGCTTCATTGCCTTGCCGGACCTTGTAAGCTCAACAACCTTGACGGAGTGACTACCGATATCGAGGCCGACGGTGGTTTTTCCCGAACCTCCCAAGATCAGCATCTTCTCCCTCCCGGGAACCGATCCGGACCCTGCCGGATCTATTATCGGCCGCAAGATACTTGCGACACATTTACCATAACTCCATCCGGAGTTTAGTACATGGAAAAGCCTGCGTCAATACCCTAATTTCATAAGTATCGAATTTCATATTTTCCCTTGACACTCAATCACCATTCCGTATCTTTCCCGCATGGGAGGCTGAAATGGCAAAAGAGAACGGCAACGGAAACGGTCCAGTTGTGAGGTTCAATGACATTGAAGTTCACAGTGAACCTTCGGTGAGGCTCACGGTGCCCGTCAGACCTGATCAGGAAGAGGTTCTGTCCAGAATGGTCCGCACTATCTCCCAGACCCGTTCAAGGCAGAACCGAAGCCAGCGGATCACAAAGGCAACACTGATGAGGGCTTACATAGACGCTCTGTCATCACTGGCGATCGACCTTGATGAGATTGCCGACGAAGCCACACTGCTCGACAGGCTTCTTGAAGCTATGCATCAACGACCTCGGGCCATTACCTGACAAGGCACATCACTGAATTCTCGCAACTGATTGCGTTTCCTTACACAACTGTCCCGTCGGGAATAACGGCGCCCTTGGGTATCACGATTATCCCGTCCCGGATGAACCATGAGTCGCCGTCGGCCTCTTCCAGCCCCGTTTCGTTCACAAGCCTTACATTCGAACCGATCCTCGCGTTCTTGTCGATTATGGCCCGGCGTATCACCGAGCCTTCCCCCACCCCCATTGGAGGAAGGGTCGGGTCGACGCTTGCGGGGTCCTGCGGATGGCCCCGCCAGAAGTCCGCCCCCATCAGCACGGTGTCCTCCAGAATGCACCCCTTGCCCAGATAACTTCTGATCCCCACCACCGAGTTCCTCACATCGGCACCGTTGAGGTCAGAGGCATCGCAGACTATCGCGTTGTTGAGGGTGCAGTTCCGCAGCCGGGCGCCCGGAAGCGCCCGGGCCCTTGTGTACAGGGGAGAGAACTGGCTGTACATGTCGAAGGCCGGGTCGGGCATCGCGAGATCGATGTTGGCCTTGAAGAAGCTCTTAATGGTTCCGATGTCGGACCAGTACCCTCTGAACGGGAATGATGTCATGCGGGGTCGTCGGCCTGCTGCGCTTCCCCGACACGCTGTCCCGCGTCCACGCCTTGACCAAGGCCGACAACGTCGGGCTGGGGCTGGTCGTGATCGCCCTGCTGCCGCAGGCCGGAAGCATCGGCACAGGGGTCAAGCTGCTGCTGATCTGGCTGCTGGTGCTGCTGGCCAGCGCTACCGTTGCCCAGTTGATCGGCCGGGTCGCCCGGCGCGCAGAGCCCCCGGCATGAATCTCGCCTACATCCTGGAGACCGCCCTCGCCGGGCTGGTGCTGGGCGTCGCAGCGTGGACGATCCTGGCGCGCAACGCATTCGCTGCCTCCGTCGGCTACGTGAGCTACGGGCTGCTGCTGGTCTGGCTGCTGGTGCTGCTGGCCAGCGCTACCGTCGGCCAGTTGATCGGCCGGGTCGCCCGGCGCGCAGGGCCCCCGGCATGAATCTCACGTACATCCTGGAGACCGCGCTTGCCGGGCTGGTGCTGGGCGCCGCAGCGTGGACGAT
>JAWOHL010000080.1:0-13410 GCA_046485185.1 Candidatus Fermentibacteraceae bacterium | reverse complement strand
GCCGGGAAAGCCTATCAGTTGCGAAACGAGTTCCCGAAACGTACCAGTAAACGTACCTTTTTAAAAAGGTGGTACACCGTTCCGGCAGCCCGCCTCGGTGAGAAAGCCTTCCCCGGATATCCCACTGTACCTTTCAGCGAAGAACCGTAACCCGGATCGATTCGGTTCCCCAGGGACCCGTAGCCACGATGAAGCACATCCCGGTCGGCACGCCTTCTGTGTTCCAGGTGAGTCTGTGGGTTCCCGCGCTGAAACTGCCGCTGGCTATCGTGCCAAGCAGTCGGCCGGAGACGCTGTAGGAGCTGACGGTGACCATGGACTCACAGGTTGCGGTCAAATCGATGAATACCGGGCTTGCCGCAGGGTTTGCGCTTGATGAAAGCGCGACCGACGGGACGTCGGGGATCGCGCCGCCTTCCGTGGACAGTGGATCGGCGCCTATATCGATGATGATTCCCTCGATGATGTTCATGCCGTAAGGCATTTCGGTAAGGGGGAACTGGTACCATCCGTTGTATGGCCCGTTCCATCCGAAGTTGATGTGGTAGAAATCGTCGGTGTTGTAACCGTCCACCACCACATTGTGACCGTAGGTGGGACCTGAGTCCACAATGGCCAGATGAGCGGGGAGGGCGTCTATCATGTTCTGGGAAAGCCTTTCATAAAGGCTGTCTGAGGAGCCGTCGAGAAGCTCGCACTCTTCGAATCCGAACCTGAAGTAGGCGTCGTAGGCCTGATCCACGCCGAAAGTGCCCGAGACAGAAGCGGTGTAGACCTGCCTGCAGGCTGCACCAGAAGCGTAGACGAGGGCTGCCTTGTCCTGCGGGGTTAGGGGCTGCTGGGTCGAGTACAGGTTTTCGATTGTTTCCAGATAGCCGTTAAGAACAGGCCAGGACGGAAAATCGTGGGCCACGAAGTCGTCGTCGATCCAGTAGTACTCGTGGTAGTTGTGATAGTAGTCGTCGGAGTCTTCGAACCTTGTTCCGTTGGTTTCCTCGCGCAGATTAACGATAGCCGCCATCGCAACCGCCGGGCAACCCGCGACACTTCTGGCGCCTGCAATGAGGTCCATGGGGCAATACTGATTGTAAGGCGCGCTCTGGTGCCAGTTCTCCATCAGCCACCCCCCGGTGGGGGTGGACCCTTCGGGGGGCCATTGTTCCAGAAGAGCGGGGGACAGGACGGAGAACACTCCCGATGAGTAATCGTCCCACATTGCGTGATTGAGCATGATGATCTGCCCCGGAGTCTGATCGATGTGGGCGAGTCTTACCTCCATGTCCGTGAGGACCATTTCAAGAAGAGGGTTTCGGCCCTGCCCGTCATCCGGGCACCCGTTATCGTAGCTGTAGCAAACCACCGGGGGCAGGCCGGTATCGGCGCCTGTCACGACAAATCCTGTGGGATGAAGCTCGAAGACGAACGCTACCGGCATGTCGAGAACCGGGCTGACAAGCTCGGTCATGCCGGCAATGGCATGGGTGCTCCCGTGACCATCCCTTTCCACTCTTTCCAGGGCCACCTGTCCTGCCTGGGAAGCGGGAACCGCGGAAGCGCCAAGGGGCGTGAAGAACGCCACAATGATGAGAACGGAGATGACTTGTTTCATGTTTCCCCTTTACCGGTTTTTACACGTCAACAGTCACAACCTGACCGAGGCCAGAGCGTCCATGGCTTCGTGAAGCAAGTCGTCGGGCAGGCAGCCGAAGCTTATCCTGACATGGTTCTCCCCTGCGTCGCCGAAGGCTCCGCCGGGAATGGTTCCTATACGATACCTGGAGAGAAGGATCTCGGATGCCTTGTAGCTTTCGAGACCCGGACAAGCTGCGAGGGTGAAGAAGCCGCCGCCCGCGTCCCGCCACTGGAGCCCTTCTGCGGATTCGAGAGCATTCCGGCAAAGGTTCAGCCGTTCCCTGACTTTCAGTGACTTCTCCTCCACGAAACCCGGGAGAGCGAGGCATTTTTCAAGAATGATCTGGGCAGGAGTGGGAGGGCAGATAACCACCGAATCCTGCACCTTCAGGGCTTCTTCCAGAATAATGCCCGGACCGAAAAGGTACCCCAGTCGCCACCCCGGTATACCGAAGCTTTTGGAGAAACTGCCCAGCGTGAGCACATGGCCGGCTTTTTCGTTCATCCATGGGTGCCAGGAGCTCCCGGTGAAGTTGAACCTCTCGTAAGTTTCGTCGATGATGAGTGCGCAACCCTCTTTTGCGGTTGCTTCAGTGAGCTGTTTCAGGTGCTCATGGCAGAGTACCGCGCCGGTGGGGTTTCCGGGGTTCACGAGCACCACTGCCTTCGCGCCCGGGATGCGGGTTTTGACGGTCTCCCACGGAAACTCCCAGCCCGTGGTCTCTCGCATCGGTATCAGGTCAGGAGTTATGCCCGAGAACTGAAGGGCGAAAACGTGGTCGAAGTAATAAGGCTCGAGCACAATCACCCTGTCCCCCTGATCCGCTACGGAAAGAAGCGCCCCAAGGAAGGCCTGGCTCGCGCCGCATGTAAGATGCAGCTCGGTCTCGAAGTCGATGTGGATGCCCCGGCGCTGATGCATGTCGCGGGCCAGAGCGAACCTGGCGGAAGCCATTCCGGGGTCGGGGCTGTAGAGGTGAGTCATGGGATCGTGCATCTCATCCGTCAATGATGAGAGGGCTTCTTCAGGAGGGCCGTACCATGGAACAGCCTGAGCCATCGAGTAAACGGTTTCACCAGCCAGACGCATTTCCCTGATGCGGTTCATCATGGGGTGTATGGGCGGCATTCGGACCGCTTCCAGCCTTCGTGAAACCTTCATTCACCCTCCCGGTGTTTTCATCCCCCGCGGGGTGCAGTATAAAACGGTTCTGAAGGAGGGCAAGCCTTGAAGGTCATCGTTACAGTGAACTGCCGCTGGTGGAACGCCTCGGCCCAGGGTGCCGTGATGCAGGCGCTGGCGATGTCGCGGATCGGGCACGATGTGCTGCTGCAGGTGCCTTCATCCGGTCCACTGGCTTCTTATGCGCGGTACTCCGGGGTTTTGCGTGTTGTACCCGGGAATGTCTGGAGCTTCATGGTATCGGCCCGTCGACACCACCCCGATGCTATCTGCGTCCACCGGGGCGAGGGGCAGACAGCCGCAGCTGTGCTTTTGCCCGGAGTTCCTCTGGTGAGGGTTCGCAACGACCAGCGCAGGGCTTCAACTGGTTTACTCTGGAGGCTTGTCGACAGTCGCACCTCACTTGTCGTCTTCCCCTCGCCCTTCATGGCCGCCCGGGGTTATCAGGGGACCAGGCGGGGAGCCGTGGATGTCGTCCCTTTTCCTGTTGACACCGATCTTTTCACTCCATCGCGACTTCCCGGGGAGAAGGTAGTGGTGTCGCTGGGGCGCCTCAGTCCGGTCAAGGGACACAGGGTTTTGATTAAGGCAATGACCTTGATGCCCCCGGACTGGCGGGCTGTAATCGCAGGTGAGAACGACCAGCAGACTTCCGGGGAGCTTTCAGAATACGCGGACTCGCACGGCGTGAGGGACAGGATCGTTTTCGCCGGGCGACTGCCGGATGTGAGACCCCTTCTGGCAAGGGCTTCCATCGGCGTGGTGACAAGCCTTGGAAGCGAAGTCGTGAGTCGAGCGGGGCTGGAGATGATGAGTTCAGGCCTTCCGCTCCTGGCTGCGGCCACGAACGGGCTGTGCGACATCGTCCGAGACGGCTTGAATGGGCTTCTTCACTCCCCGGGCAACCACGTGCAGCTTGCTGCCCAGATGCGCCACCTGGCGGAAAACCCCGAAATTGGTTGCTACCTCGGTGCCAATGCCAGGGAATATGTTTGCCGTGAGTTCTCGCTGGAATCCGTGGGAAGAAAATGGGAACAAGTCCTCTCCCGCTGGTGTATCACACCCGGAAGCACTATCCGAAAGGCGGATGTATGAAGTTCATCCTTAGCGCCATGGTACTCTTCTCCTGCCTTCAGGCGGCGACGGTCTGGGAATGGGGCGATTACACCCGGAGATACGTGCCGAATGACTCATGGGGTCCTGGTGAAAGGCTTGTCTTCAACGTTCAATACGGCATCATGAAGGCCGGCACAGCCTCGCTATCCGTGACGGGTCCCGAAGACCTGGACGGGTTGCTGGCGTACCGGATCACCGCCGAAGCACGGAGCAATCCGGTGTTCGACAGTTTCTTCGCCGTGAGGGATGTGAACAGGTCCCACCTCGACATAGTGCAACTCCACACCCTCAGGTATTTCAAGGACATCAGGGAGGGCAGCTACTCCCGCTCCGAGGAGACGCTTTTCTACCAGGAAGAGGGCGTTGCCAGATACCCCGGTGAAACCGACCCGGAAAAAATGGAAGACCCGATACCGCCCCATGCCCTGGATGTGCTTGGAGCCTTCTACTATGCCAGAACACTATCCTTCGAACTCGGTGACAGGTTCAGCATGGACGTCCATGTTGACAACGACAACTACCCACTCTGGGTGAATGTGCTCGAGCGCAATACCATAAGGACTCCCGCCGGCACCTTCGTGTGCCTTCTTCTCAAACCCGAGCTTCGGGGTGACGGCATCTTCAAGCAGGAGGGCGAGATATTCATCTGGGTCACCGACGACAGCAGGCATATGCCCGTGCTGATGACGGCTTCGATGATCATCGGAGAGATATCATGCCTGCTTGATTCCTACACTCAGGGAACCGTACTGGAAGTCGAAAACCCCTTCGTGCAGGAATAGGATGGGAATGACGGACACTCTGTGTTCAGGGCTGTCCGAGTGCGCCCGTCTTGCAGGAATTGCTCTCGCCGGGAAGGGTATCGTTACCGTCAGGGAGAAGAGGCTTGTCAATGGCATGCAGGCCACGCTGGAGAAAGAGGGGAAAACCTGCAGGATCAACTACTACTGGTCGGTAAAGAAGGGTTTTTCCCATGTTCCCGCAGGAGGGGATTCACACCTCCTGTCCTTGGTTTCAGGCGTTCTATCCGGTAAACCTGTACCCGGGGCGATCACTGGTTTGCGCATAGGTACCGATGAGGCGGGGAAGGGGGACTGGTTCGGCCCCCTCGTTGCCGCCGGCGTAGCCTGTGATGACACTGTCGCTGCGGGGCTGGCATCCGCGGGCGTGGCTGACTCCAAAACCCTTTCGAACCGAAGGGTCCTTGAGCTCCTTGATGTCGTCAGGGATATGAATGGGGTTTTCTGGTCATCCCGGGTTGTCCCCCCCCCGGAGTACAACAGGCTTTTCTCTGACTTTGCCGTCCGGGGAATGAACAGTCTGGACATACAGGCCATGGCCCACGGAGAGGTAATCACCGACCTTCTATGCAGGACAGGCGCGAAGCAGGTGGTCGTGGATCGGTTCTGCCCCGGGGAACGGCTTGCTCCCTGGATCACCGGGACAGGTTTTACCCTGTCACTTCGCTGTCGGGCTGAGGACGACCCGGTTGTGGCTGCCGCCTCGATAATCGCACGCGGCCTGTACCTTCAATCGTTGGAAGCCCTTTCCCTTGAACTCGGCGTTGCAATCGCCCCGGGGTCGGGCGCTCCCGCCGACACGACAGGCAGGCAACTGGTGAAAGCTAGGGGAATCGGCGTTTTATACCAGTGCGCCAAGGTGCATTTCGGTAATTACTCTCGAATCGCCACCCCTTGACACTGCCCGGGGGTTGTGTTGATATTACAACCCCATGAGGCCCTGAAAGGGCCATGGTTCGGGGTTAAAAATTCTGAACTGAAAATCTCAGCTTCAGACAATTCTTTGGCAGTGTATGCTACAGGAGGATCCGGGAAATGAAGTACCTTGTAATCACTCTTCTTACCGTTTTCATGGCCTTTGCAAGCCTTGCCTGCGATGAGCCCGCCACCGAGACCGATCAGGCCGTTGTGGTCGAAGACAGCGTCGAGGTCGTCGAGGAAGTCGTCACCACCGAGACCATCACCGAAGAGACCGTCACCACCGAGACCGTTACCGAAGAGATCGTTACCACCGAGACCCCGGTCGAAGAGGTCGTCGAGGGTGAAGAGGTCGACGAAGCCGTCGAGGGCGAGCAGCCCGTCACCCAGTAACTCGGATCATCGAAGTTTAGGGGGGAGGTTTCGGCCTCCCCCTTTTTCCGTTCTCACGCCGTACCTGGTGATGACACGCGCGGGAAGCCAGTGTTTCGGAAGCAGTTCAAGGTAGGGGCTGTGCACGAACCTTTCCCCGAGAAGGATCAGATCGGCCCTCTGAACCGGGTTTCTGACGAGCCTGCCCGCCGCCTGTATCACGCGGTTCATTCCGGGAATGACGTAGGCGTGGAGGAACCCGTCGCCGAAGATACGGTCATGCATTGCCCGAACAAGCTCCTGTCTGGTGTTCACTGAAGGCAGGGAAGGTCCCGCCACAAAGCCCCCCCTCAGATCGGGAAAGGTCATGTCCACTCCTTCAGAGAACACACCGCCAGCCACGGCGAGGATGAGTTGCCCACCGGAGCATGCCCTTTCGAGGAATGCCTCCCTCTCATCCGGCGTTGTCACCCTGGGCTGAACAAGGGGTTTGCACTCACCGAGAAGACAGGCAACTTCCTCCATCCAGCTGAAGGACGGAAACCAGGCGAGCCATGTCCCGGGTGTTTTGTTCCATGCGCCCTTCACCCGTCCGGCGACCTGTACCGTGGAGGTCTTTCGTGCCTTCCAGCGCGTATCTATAGTCGAGTCAATCCACACCTTCAGGTTTTCCCGGGGGAAGGGCCACTCCGTCTCGGTCCAGCCCGCCGAATCAGTGAGGCCCAGGAGCGGCCTGAAATGCTCAGCCGGGGACAGTGTTGCGCTGAAAGCGGTTACAGACCTGCATCGCCTGTGCACTTCTTTGGTGAGTTCAGAAGGGTCCGAGCAGAACCACTGCAGGATCGTGTCACCTTTCTCCGACCGGACAAGGAGATGAAACCTGGAGTCGAGCCGCTCTGCAACCAGGGCAAAGCGCGCTGCGGCCCGGGATAGCTCCAATGTCTCCAGGGGCAGTTCCGCGGCTGCGCCGAGTACCTTTCGAAAGCGAACGGAGTCCACTCTTGGAGGTGAGAGGTGTGGAGGAAGAACCACGTCGTCTGTAAAGCCTTCGGGCAGGAAGGCTTCCGCCGCCTTCATCAGCTTCTTCCACGGACGCAGGATCGCGGTGAGTTTGCCGTTCTTCGTCGTTCGGGCGTAAGATGCCGTTGTTTTCAGCCATGAAGCCCTGATCTCCGGCGACCAGATCTTCATCACCCGGTCCGGAAGGTTTCCCGCCTCGTCAACAAGAAGGTCGATCCGGGCAGCAGTCTCCTCCTCGGCGAAAAACCTCTTCAGGCTCGCTGAGGGATCGAACACGTGGTTGTAGTCGCAAATCACAAGGTCACAGCGCTGAGCCAGGCAGAGAGCCGTCTCGAAGGGGCATACCCCTGCCTTGACGGATCTTTCAACTATGGTCGCGGTGTCAACCGCGCCTCGCTCGAGGAGCGCATCGAGCAGACCGGCGCTTCGCACTCTCTCCTCGAAGACATCCGCCAGGGGGCATGCCTCCGGCGAACAGCGGTCTGTTTCCATCGGGCAACTGTCCTGCCGGGACGAAAGGGTCACGACACGCAGTGGCAGGCCTCCTTCGCGGAACCGGGTCCCTGTTTCCAGAGCAAGCTTCTTCTGGGTGTTCTTTGCGGTGAGGAAGAACACCGTGTTCCACGAACGAATTGCCGGGGGCACTGCGCCGAACAGAAGAGCGGCGGTTTTGCCGGTTCCCGTCGGGGCCTGGATCATGGTTTCCCCGGACGACTCGACGGCCCGCGAAGTGGAAACCGCAAGCTCCTCCTGCCCCGGGCGCCATCCCGGATAGGGGAAACTGAAAACCTCAAGGGATTCCTTCAGTTTCCGGTGGTGATGCCACTCGCTTTTCACCAACCCCGCCGCTTCCTTCACGAATGCCTTCCAGAGGCAGTTGAGCTCCCCGTAATCCTGTTCCAGGACCCTTTCCTCCATGGTGTCGGGGTCGATGTAGAGAAGGTGGCCGGAGGTTGCCTTCAGTGCCTTCATGTAGAAGAAGAGCTGCAGTTTGTGACTTCTCGCGGTTGTTTCCCTGAGGGGCGAGCAGGTCTTGATCTCCCAGACACCATCCGGACAGGCCACATCCGCCCTCCCCGAGAGGTGAAAGCGGATGCCGCCTGAAGTGGTTCGAAGCTCGGTCCGCACCTCGGTAAGGCCCCCCGTTGCCTCTGCCATACGCTTCTGAGCCTGATTGTGAACTGTAAGCCGTGTTCTCTGGTCGACCGTGTCATCACCCATGCGAAGGCTTTCAGGAAGCAGACACAGGTCCAGAAGGATGCCGATGGCGCACCTAACGGTCATGGTTTCGGGATCGAATGGAAGAATCATGCCGCCTTCCGGGGAGTTCACGGGATAACCGACCCGAGTATATTACGGGCTGCCGGATGAAAGGAGAAGCCTTGGAGAAAAGGGCTCTGATAAGCGCTTCGGAAAGGCTGAGCAAGCTTCCCCCCTACCTCTTCGCGGAACTTGACAGAAAAAGGGCTGCCGCTGTCAAGCGGGGGCTTGACATCATTGATTTCGGGATAGGAGACCCTGACCTTCCCACCCCCGCCGCGGTTGTGGAAGCGGGCCGTAAAGCCTTGCTCGAACCCTCTTTCCACAGGTATCCACGGAACAGGGGAAGCGATTTCTTCATCGAGGCGGCAAGAGCATTTCTGAAGAGGGATTTCGGTCTGTCGGGGAACGAGTCCGTCGCCGCGCTGATCGGCTCCAAGGAAGGTCTGGCGCACGTTCCCATGGTGTTCTGCAACCGGGGGGACATCGTTTTGGTGCCCAACCCCGGCTACCCGGTCTACAGGGCCTCAGCGATCCTGGCAGACGCAATTCCAGTGGATGTTCCCATTCTGTGGGACAAGGGCTTTGTTCCCGCGCTTGACAGAATCCCCCCCGAAGTGCTCAGGCAGGCCAAGGTGCTTTTTCTGAACTACCCCAACAATCCTACCGGGGCAGTGCTTTCCATTGAGCAGATGCAACGCTTCGTAAGCTTCGCGAGGGAGCACAACATCCTTTTGGCAAGCGATAACTCATACAGTCACATGCGTTTCGATGGCGTGCCCCCCCTTTCCTTCCTTCAGGTTCCCGGAGCGCAGGATGTAGTGCTTGAGTTCCACAGCCTCTCCAAGACCTTCAACATGACGGGATGGCGGGTGGGCTTCGTGGCCGGTTCGAAGAGACTTGTCGAGACCTTTCTGGGCGCCAAGGAAAACATCGATTCGGGGGTCTTCACCGCGGTGCAGGCGGCGGGCGCGGCAGCAATGTCACTCCCCCCCGGCCATCTCACTGATCTGCTGTCGGTGTACCGCAGCCGGAGGGAAACACTTCGAGCGGGCCTGAACAAGCTTGGCTGGGAGGTGTTCGATTCACCAGGAACCTTTTACCTGTGGGTCAGGCTGCCCCGGGGGGCTGATTCCATGGTATTCGCCGGCAAGCTTGTGAACCGCGCCGGCATAATGGTAACGCCGGGAAGCGGTTTCGGGTGCTGGGGCGAGGGCTTCATCAGGTTCGCCCTGACTGTTCCGGAAGCCAGGATCCACCAGGCAGTGGGGAGGCTCGAGGAGATGGAGCTGTACCGGAACAGGCTTCTTCAGTGGTTGAGAAAAGAGCAGGACAGAGAGTGACAGGAACCCTTGAGCTGCGTGGCGTTATTCTGACCGTCTTCCTCGGTGCACTTCCATTCGAGAAGCTCTTTCCCAGGCGGCTCGGTGTTGATGTTTCCTATACCGGAAACGCTTATCCAATGTCTTTGATCGACTACGCCGAAGTCTGTTCCTCGCTGGCCCCCATTTCCGGAGAGAGCTTCGACTTTATCGAACAGGTCGCCGACAGGGTTTTCCGGGTTCTGAAAAACCGCTGGCCCGGAGACTGGAGGGTAACGGTAAGAAAACCCTTCCCTCCGGTGAACCCGACCTTGGAGAGCGCGGAGTACACAATTGCGGACTAGGGTGTTCGGCCTGGGGTTCGGAGGCAACACACCGGAGACTCCCGCATGTTTCCGGAGAGCTGCCACTTACCTGGGAAGCGCTGCCGGTGTGACGAAAGTCAGGATCTCCCGCGTTTACTTGACCCCGCCTTGGGGGAATGCAGCGGGAGGCGACTTCATGAACTTCGTGGCGGCAGGGGAATGGTCGGGATCGGATCATGGGCTTCTTGAGCTTTGCAGGGAGATTGAGGCCCTGTGCGGTGCACCGGTGAACAAACTGGGGGATTCCCGCTCCATCGACGCGGACATTCTGTTCATCGAGGACGGGGTGACCGGCCCTGAGCTTTGGCTTCCCCACCCCAGGATGCACCTCAGGCGTTTCGTTCTTGTTCCCCTCGGAGAGGTCTTTGACGGCCTGGTCCCCGGCTTTTCGCGGACCGTGGGGGAATTGCTGGCACAAACCCCTGATGAATCACATATTACACTGTGTGAAGGATTCAGTTTTGACTGATTTCCGAGTTCCGTCAACCCTGGTGGTCGAGGGCCCCCCGGGCGCAGGCAAGACAGCACTTGCCAGGCTTCTGGCCGAAAGGCTGAATGGACGGCTGGTTCTTGAAAAGCCGGAGGACAACCCGTTTCTTCCCCTTTTTCACCGTGACACGGGCAAGTGGGCTTTTCAGACCCAGATAGCTTTTCTTCTCCAACGGTATGAGCGCCTGGGTGAGCTTAGTCGGGCCGACCTTTTTCACGGGCTGACAGTTAGTGACTTCTGCTTCCACAGGGATGGGATATTCGCCAGGGCAACCCTCTCCGAGAGGGAGCAGCAGCTTTACGCGAAACTCTCCGGAGTGCTTGCGCCTTCCGCCGTCGATCCTGACCTCGTGATCTATCTCCAGGCTTCCCCGGGTTTTCTTACGGAGAGGCTCTTCAGGCACGGAAGGCCTTTTGAGAAGGATGTGAGCAGAAGCTGGATCGAGAGGCTTGTTGATTCATATAACAGTTTCTTTCTCCGGGAGAAGCATTTTCCGACCCTTGTAGTGAGCGCCGAAAGGCCTCTTGACGAGCCCAGGGCTTTGTCGGCCCTGGTGGAGTCCATAGGGAATCACCGTGGAGGGCTTTCGAGTTTTTCACCGGTGTTCGAAAGGTTCCTGCAATGAGGATCGTCAACCTCGAGTGCGAAGCCGCTGCCATTACTCATGAATGGAGTGCCGGTGGGAGCACGATCGGTTTCGTGCCAACGATGGGCGCGCTGCACGAGGGTCACGTCAGCCTGGTTCGCGAGGCAAGGGCCAGATGCGGAAAGGTCGTGGTCTCGATCTTCGTCAACCCCATCCAGTTCGGCCCGGGGGAAGACCTCGGCAGGTATCCCCGGATGCCTGACGCCGATTATGGTCTTCTTGCGGGTGAGGGGGCTGACCTTGTATTCGCACCCACACCGGAAACCGTCTATCCCCCGGGGTTTTCCACATTAGTGGAGGTCACGGGGCTCACGTCCGGGCTCTGCGGGGCCTCCCGTCCGGGCCACTTCAGGGGAGTCACCACGGTGTGCTGCGCGCTGTTCAACATCATCGGACCCGATGTGGCAGTATTCGGAGAGAAGGACTTCCAGCAGCTCGCCGTCATCCGCAGAATGGTGAGCGACCTGAGGCTCAAACCCGAGATCGTTCAGTGCCCGATCGTGAGGGAGCCTGATGGGCTTGCCATGAGCAGCAGGAACGCCTACCTTTCCCCTGATGAGAGGGCGCAGGCAGCGCTGATTTACCGGGGGCTCACGGCCGTATCCGATGCGGCGGGTGAGGGAGAGACGGATCTGGAGGCGCTGAAAGCCGTCTTCAGAAATGTTCTTTCCCGGGCTTCACTGCTTTCGCTCTCATATCTCGAGGCGGTTGACCCCGATTCTCTGGAACCGGCGGAAAACCTTGACAGAACGGTGAGACTCCTTGCGGCTGTCTACGCCGGTTCCACGAGGCTCATCGACAACATCTCCCTGGAGCCCCCTCATCCCTCACGGAGGACAGGATGCTGAGAACTTTTCTGGGAGCCAAGCTCCACCGGATGAAGGTAACTGAAGCCAACCTCAACTATGTGGGATCGATCACCATCGATAGCGACCTGCTTTCGCTTTCGGGGATCATGCCCGGGGAAAGGGTGCTTGTTGCCTGCGTGAACACCGGGGCCAGGTTCGAGACCTATGTGGTCGAGGGCTCTGCGGGAAGCGGCGTTATCTGCATAAACGGCGCCGCCGCAAGGCTCTGTGCCCCTGGCGATCTTGTGATCATCCTTCAGTACATGCTTGTCGATACCGCCGATGAGAGTCCGCCCGTTCCCGTGGTAGTGGTGGCCGACGGCGACAATCTATCCCCGGTGGTGCTCTGAATGGTTCACGCCGTGCTCCTGGCCGCCGGCAAGGGAACGCGCATGAAGTCACCGTTGCCAAAGGTGCTTCACCCGGTTCTGGGAAAACCAATGATACTCAGGGTCGTGGAAACCGCGGCAAGGGCAGGTTGCGAGGGGGTCACCGTTGTTGTTGGCTTCGGCAGGGAGATCGTGACACCGCTGCTTGACGGCGCAGGTGTCTCCTGGGTCGTGCAGGAACCTCAACTCGGCACTGCTCACGCGCTTCAGTGCGCCGTGCCCCGGATCGCCGAAGCCACCGAGGTCCTTGTTCTTCTTGGAGATGTCCCACTTCTCAGGATCGAGACCATCAGGGCGCTTCTTGACTCGCGGCGGTCATCCGGTGCGGCCATGTCCGTACTCACCGCGGTTCCACCCGATCCCTCCGGTTACGGCAGGGTCATCAGGGGTGGGGACCGTTCGGTCATGAAGATCGTTGAACACCGGGACGCGACGCCGACCGAACTCTTATGCACCGAGATCAACACAGGCATTATGGTCTTCGATGCGACCTGCATTGCCGGCCTCCTCTCCGGAATAGGGAACGGTAACGCCCAGGGTGAGTATTACCTGACGGATGCCGTGGAAGTCGCGCTGGGTGGCGGTCGCAGGGTTTCCGCCGTTGCATCACCGGACTGGCTCGAGGTTCGTGGTGTCAACGACCCCCTTCACCTCGCTGAGTGTACAAGGGCCATGAAGAAAAGGGTTGTGAACGAACTGCTTCTATCGGGGGTTTCCATTCCCGACCCGGACAGTGTCTGGATCGAGGACAGCGCGGTAATCGAGCCCGGCGCGTACATCGGAAGGTGCTGCAGGGTTTCGGGGGACTCTTTTCTGGCCTCCTCCGCCAGACTTCTGGATTTCTGCGTTGTGGAAAACGCTTCGGTTGACTGCGAGATAACCGAGGGTTCAGTGAGGAGCGGTGCTTGAAAAGCCTGTGGGCCCCCTGGCGCTATGGTTATGTAAGTTCCCAGGAGAGAAAGGGATGCGTGTTCTGCGGAATCGCCGGGGATCCTCCCGAGCGGGATCGGGATAACCTTGTGCTTGTTCGGGGTGTGCGCTGTCTCGTC
>JAWOHL010000106.1:0-12378 GCA_046485185.1 Candidatus Fermentibacteraceae bacterium | reverse complement strand
CATAACCCCTGTACCGGTCATGTACTTCGGGATCCCAATGAACAAGACTGAATGACACTGAAAACAGGCCGGCCTGTTTGAGTTACAGAGCCTGTGGGTCCGTAAGACCGCAGCCTGTAGTGAAGAGCTTCACTGCGCACTTCTCCGCAGCCTTGCGAACTAGATGCGCAATATCGGGATTGAGAAGCGGTTCACCGCCTGTCAGACCAAGCCAGACCACTCCCATCTGCTGAAGCTCCCCGATTATCCGGAGGATGGTTGACGTGTCCATGGGGTCACCGGTTCGGTCACGGTTGTAGCAGTACCCGCAGTTCTGGGGACAGGCGTTGGTGATACCTATCTGGGCATGGGAAGGACCATGGCATCTTCCCAGGATGTGCCTGTCAACGAACCGGGCGTAAGCGGAGCTGTTCAGGGGTGGAAGATGAGAATGCAGAATGAGTTGACCATTAACGCGGCGAGGCTTGAATTTACGGATGTATCCGGCAAGAAACATGTTCAAGGCCGGTTTCGCAAAAAGGATCCTGGGGTTTGTCACCAGGGAGGCCATGATCGCGCCGAATACTCCAGACATTATCCCAAAGCCTTTAGTGAGGGGTTCGGGGAGTGTTGCGAGCACTTCTCACGACACCCGCCGCGTTCCTTGCCAGGTTGGCGATGCCTGACGGGGTCATTGACCTTCGCGCAAGACGGAAGAGGCGCGCCGGCTTTCCGTAGAAGCTTCGAAGGGCGCTCCGTCTGAGTTTCTCTAGCCTCGCAACGGGGATGGAGCAGAGCGACCTCCCCCCAGTGGAGCAGTCGAGGTTCGAGAGATCGGATTCATCGATGACACCGTCTCCGGTAAGCCCCACCCTCAGGTCGCTTCCAAGCCTGGGCACCATCAGGTTGAACGAGGCGAAGTCGCACTCCAGCGAGGAGGCGTATGCGATCATCCTTCTGATCGAGTCTTCCGTGTCACCGGGAAAACCGATGATGAAGTGCGCCAGGGTTGAGAGCCCGGCCCTGCGGGCGGCCCTGAAAACAGGAGTGGCCCGGTCCGACGTGCCGTAGCCCTTGGATGACGCCTTCAGGGCTTCGGGATCAGGGGTTTCAACGCCCAGCATGACCAGGTGGCAGCCCGCGTTCTTCATGGAACTGAGAAGCTCGGGGTCAACGGTATCCAGCCGGGCTTCGCACGACCAGACCATCTTCCTTCTTCTGGCGAGCTGATCGCAGAAGTCAATGGCTCTGTCCCGCTCAACACCGAAGGTGAGGTCGCGCAGAAAGAACTCCCTGATGCCGAGGGATGCCACGAAATCATACTCAGCCAGGAAGTCGGCCAGGTTCCTCGGGCGGTACCCCAGTTTCCCGGAGGCGCAGAAGCTGCACCTGAAGGGGCATCCGTAAGACATCATCATGGTGGCCACGGGCCTGTGAAGGCTGTACGGCATGGCGTAGCGCCGCATGGGAAACAGATCGTGCCTGGGAATGCCGTAGGAGAGTTCGCGCCCTGTCCGTGATCGTGCTTCCGGGCTGCCCGCGGGTGACAGAAGACCGCCGGCCATGCCCATCTCCCCACGGAAGTAAGGCAGGATGCGCTCATCGGTGAAGTCCGGGATCTCGGCGTCGATCCCCCTTTTAAGGAGTGTTCCGGGAGAGAACGAAGGCAGGTCACCCATGACCGCCACTGATGCGCCTGTTTTCCCTTTGATCCCGGTCAGGAATGCAAGGTCCGATTCGATGCTGACAGCCGAAACAAGTGACGCAACAACGTCAGGTCTGTGCGCACAAGCCCTCGAAAGGGCCTGCCCGGGATCGAGACGTTCGGCTGTGGCATCGAGCACAGCCCTTTCCACATCCGGCGGGATGGCCGCGCTGAGAACCAGCAGATCGATGGGAGCCCAGTAGTAAGATGCCTTCACGGTCTCGCCGCACGACATGTCCCTGAGAACGGGGGGTGATGAGGGCGGGTTGAGAAGCAGTACCTTCATGGCTCCCGCAACCCCTGCGGCGGCGTCAGCACCAGTTCCGCGCCGTCGAACCTTATGAGCCCGGCGCCAGGCTCGACCGGCGTCCCGGGCGCGATGAAACGCAGATCAAGGTCTTCCGAGCGCCTGAAGTACGCAAGATAGTAGGGAAGGATTTTTTCGTCGCGCACCGAACCGAGTTCAACCAGCCAGGGGATCGATGGGTCGATCATGCGAAAGCTCCTGCCTGCGGCCTCGAACAGCGTTCTATGGACATCAGTGGATTCTGCGTAGCGTTCGTTCATGCGCCTTCCCAGCAGAGCGGGAGGAATGAGGGCGATGGCGCAGAAGACCGCCAGAGCAAGTTCGCTGATCCTCAGCCTTTTGATGACCTCCCCCGCGGAGGCTGCGACGAGAAGGCAGAAAAATACGCATGCTCCGTACTCGTAGTGCACGGGGCCGAAGTTGATCAGGGCCTGAGCCCCAAGAAGCGCCGTTCCCACTGCCAGAACCGCCAGACGGCGCCACCCCTTGTCGCTCAGAAGAAGGGGAACGGCCAGGAACGCGGCGACGATCACGCCGGAAACGATCTTCGCCGCCTTGGGAACGACCCAGGACACTCCCGTAAGGTTTCCGAAGAGAAGCATGATGTTGGCGGCCATGACCCCGGGAGGATTGTAGACCTTGTATCCTCCCACATAGTCGAGAACAATTGATCTGAGGAGAAACATCAGAAGAAGGGCGGCAACGGGGAGCAGGACGGGAAGTGCCGAAAACCGTTCAGGCGTCTCCCGGGGCCAGGCGAAGTACAACATTGGCAGCAGGATCACCGAAACAAAACCCAGTTCCTTGAAGCCCATGGCGGTCAGGGCCAGCAGCGCCGGAACAGCGTGTCTCAAGCCGGGTCGTGTTCCGGGTTTTACCGTAAAGCCCGAGGCCAGTACGATGAAAAGGGTAGCCAGGACATCGGGCCTGGTGTTCACCATCTGAACGGCCATGACTGCCCTGGGATGGGCCGCCAGAAGGAGCGTTGCGATAACCGCCGAGGCCCGCGACATCCCCATGCGCAGGGCAAGCCAGCCCACCGCGGCGCAGCAGGTGAAGTGGATGAGGACACTGACGGCCATCCATGGTATGGGGCGGGTCCCGAAGAGTTCGTACTCGGGGATGTAGAGCAGGCTCGAGAGCGGTCTGAAGAAACCTCCAACGGTTCCGTCGCTTTCGGTGTAGATCCAACCCTCGGCAAGGTAGCGTTCGAGGCTCCAGCCCGCAGCCCTTGGAACCATGATCGTGAAAAAATCCTGGGGATCGAAGAAGGCCCGCAATAGAGGAGAGTAAGCCATGAACAGCAGGAGGCCCGCCAGAAGAAGAACGGGCATGATCCTTCCCCGAGCCGGTGAGCGGTATCCGGTCACCGGAAGTCCAGAGGTTCTGAAAGGTCCCACTGCAGGCTGTCCAGCACCGCGAGCATCTCACCGGCGATGAAGCTGCCCAGAACGGCGTACCCTTCAGGTGTGAAATGGCAGTTGTCCTGCATCTGATCCCGCTGGACAGGAAACTCCTGAGCGGCATCGATGAAAAACACACTGCCGGTGCTCGAGAACTGCAACGCGACTTCCTCAGCCTCATGGTTAATCGCGGCGACCCTGTCCGCCAGGTCTCCGGAACCGAACACCTCCTCGGTGAGTTCTCTCACGTGGACCTGGCTTACCACGAAAACCGTTGTACTGCAGTTCAGTGCAACGTTTATCATGGCGGACAGGTTCGAGCCGAAGGTGTTGAACGGGGTTTCCCCCAGACCGGGCTCGTAAGGGTAGCGTATGCCGCAGCGGACCAGTTGGTTGGGGTCAAGCTCTGACAGGAACAGCTTGTTGAGCCCGTAACGGGTCAGACCCAGAAGCCTGGACCTGTCAAGGCTTCCGGGAAGCAGGTCCCAGACCGGTCTGGGTACCACAGTCCACGGGGTTCTCCAGTGGCTGTAGTCGGGCCGGGCCGTTTCACCGGAAAGGATACAGCCCGCGAACGCGTCGTTGATGCCGTGATAGATCACGATTATGCGGGGTTTCAGGTGAACGCCGCGCAGGGTGTAGTTCAGAAGGCTCTCCATGGAGGTCCAGGAAGCCATTCCGAAATTGAGCACCTCACAGCTGTCAAAGGGAGTGTCGTGGCTCTCGAGAAAGGCGTTCATGCTTGCCTCCAGCGCCCTGGGGTACCAGTTGTCCCAGGTCGTGGAGCCGCCCAGACAGGCGATCCTGAGAACGCCGGGCGCGGGTTCCCACCGGGCTTCGGGGCCCCTCAGCCCTATTGCGTTGATGTCTTCGTAGCCCGGCCTTGGCCTGTAGGGCAGGAAGGGATGGCTCACATCGTGCTCGGCGGGAGGTGTGGCGGTGGAAGTTCTGTGAACCCAGTCATTGTATTCCCTGAACTGGGCGTAGTCCCTTCCCGAGACGAACAGAGCAGCCCTGGCAAGCAGTTCGAGAAGAACAAGCGCCATGAGCAGACCGATCACGGTGAAAAACGCCTTCTTCGCCCTTGAGGGACCGCTCATCGAACCCCCCCCGTCCTGAGCGCTGAATGGAGCGAGTCCGCTATCAGTTCTCCCAGAAGACGGTTGCCTTCCGGCGTGAGGTGGGACTTGTCGGAAAGTGTCAGTTCAGTGGCGGGGATTATCCCGGCGGCATCGACGAAGTGCGTCAGACCGCTTCGGGAGTGCCTGCCAGCAACCCTTCCGGCGATCGTATTGAGCCTTTCCACACCGGCAACCATGGCATCGCCACCGCTCTCCCCGGGAAGCTGAAGCTCGCTCACGAGGAAAACAATTGTTCCGCGGGATTCCGCGATGGTGGTGATGGCTTCCAGATTGCACTCGTAGGATGCGAAGGTGGTGTCAAGAACCTGTTCGGGGTTGAAATCGTAGCGCAGGCCGAGGCGTTTCGGAGGCGCGGCCTGGTACCTTGCCTGGAAGACCCTGTCGAGCCCGTACCGTGCAAGTGCCACCGCCCTTGAGCTGTCGGCCCATCCCGGGATGATGTCCCACGGTACTGCGGGAACCGGATTCCAGCGTTCCCTGAAGTGGCTGTAATCGGGCTGGGCAACCACGGTGTCGGGCCTGAACATGGCGTACACGTCGTTGACGGCAACATAGAGCACTATGGCGTGGGGTTGGGCGTACACTCCCATGGCGCAGTACGCCGCAAGGTTCTCGGCCGATGTCCAGGTGGGGGCGGTCAGCATCAGAACCTCGCAGGACCCGTAGGGAAGCTCCCCAGAAGCCAGAAGGCTGTCAAGTCTCTGCCCCATCACCAGGGGAAACACACCATCGTAAACCATCGACCCGCCCATGCAAAGCACCCTGAACACACCCTGTTCAGGTAACCAGCCTGTTTCGGGACCGATAAAGCCCATTGAGTTCACGCTGAGCCCTCCCGCCGAGTGTCCGGCAGCGGGTGTGAAGGAAAGGTAGGGATAGTCTGTGTCGAACTCGTCGGCTCCCCTGGCTCGGGCCTGACGCAGGGCCGAGTTGGTCTGCACGTACCTGTAAGCGGGAAAACCCCGGACAAGGAGGTATGCCCGGGAGGCCAGCTCCGAAAACAGGAAGATACCCGCGAGAACGAGGATGGTCCGCCAGGAAAAAGCCCGGGACCTGCTTCGAGGCATTGCTTCTCCTCCCGGGAACAACCGGCTCAGACCTTTTTCTTCGACACCCAGTAGGAACCCATTACCATGTTGTCGATCCCGCTGTTGAGGTAGGTCTTCAGGGCGTCGGTGGGGCTGCTCACTATCGGCTCACCACGCAGGTTGAAACTGGTGTTCACGAGGACCTCGGTGCCCGTGGCCTGGCCGAAGGCTTTTATCACGTCGTAGTACCTGGGGTTCCACTCGCGCCTCACCGTCTGGAGGCGCCCCGTGCCCCCGTGATTCACCGCCGGAGCCATCTCGGAGTACTTTTCCTTCCAGGGGACCACGGTTATCATGAACCTGGCCGGATAGCTTTCGCGCGCGAGGTTCAACCCCTGGAAATACTCTTCCGCCGTCTCCTCGCAGACCGCAGGTGCGAATGGCCGGAAGGGTTCCCTGAACTTGATCTTGTGGTTGATGATGTCCTTCATCTCGGCCTTTCGGGGGTCGGCGATGATGGACCTGTTGCCAAGCGCCCTGGGACCCCACTCGTAACGGCCCTGGAAAAAACCCAGCACCCTGCCCTTCAGAAGCGAATCGACCGTGCGGTCGACCAGAGAGGCCTCGTCGGCGTGGCGCTGAAACTCCACAGGTGCCTTCGAAAGCGCCATGGCGGCCTGGTCGTCGTCGTACTCTTCCCCGAAGTAAGCGGTGTCCATGGTGAACTTCCTGGGTTTGCCCAGCAGCACATGCCATGCGTACAAAGCTGCCCCAAGTGCGCCTCCGGCATCGCCCGCCGCGGGCTGGATGAAGATCTGTTCGTAGTTCAGCTCACGTGCGATCCTGCCGTTGGCCACCGAGTTGAGGGCGACACCCCCCGCCATGCAAAGGCGTTTTGCCCCCGTTTCCTGCTGCAGGCTTCCCGCGAGGCCCAGAATAAGTTCTTCAGTCACCTTCTGGATGCTCGCCGCGACATCGGCGTAGTGCAGACATTTTTTGACTTCGGAATCGTTCGGGCTTCGGGACGGATCGGTCTCGTGGGTGACGAAAAGCGATTCGGGTGTGCGTGCCGGACCGAACAGCTTCTCAAGTGCCTTGCTGAAGCTCTTCTCGGGGGAGTAGTGGTAGCTGAACCAGTCCATGTTGAGGGAAAAGCTTCCTCCCGGTCCTCTGCGCACGATCTTTGCAAAAATATCGTCGACGTACCTGGGTTGGCCGTAGGGAGCCATTCCCATCACCTTGTACTCACCCTCGTTCACATGAAAGCCAAGGAATGCCGTGAACGCCGAGTAAAGAAGACCGATCGAGTGAGGGAACCTCAACTCTGCGTCGAGGTTTATGGAGTTGCCGGCGCCGGTTCCCCAGTCCGCCGTACCATGCCCCCTGGCGGTGGTGGTCCACTCACCCACTCCGTCGAGAGTGAGGATCGCGGCGTCGGTGAAGGGGGAGCTGTAGAGCGTGCTGGCTGCATGGGCCATGTGATGATCGACGAAGAGGATCTTCGAGGGGGGTACCCCCAGGTGTTTCTTCAGGTGGGATTTTATCCAGAGTTTCTCGTCAAGCCAGTTGACCATGGCCTCTCCGAACGAGCGCCACGACCTTGGATAAGTGGCCAGCGAACTCTGCAGTATCCTTTCAAACTTGACCAGCGGCTTTTCGTAGAAAACAACGTAGTCGAGATCGGCGGCTTCGATGCCGGCTTTTTTAAGGCAGAACTCGATAGCCAGGGCGGGGTAGCTTTCGTCCTGCTTTATCCGGCTGAGCCTCTCTTCCTGGGATGCGGCAACAAGCTCCCCATCCCGAAGAAGAGCTGCGGCGGAATCGTGATAGTGACAGGATATTCCCAGAATATGCATGGTATTCCTACCTAAAACTGCAGCCTGGAACGGCTGATGTCCGGCTTGTGCTGCTGTCTCGCGTGCCAGGCCGGAGGTTTTCTCAGAGCGAGGGGATCGGAGAAGAGCCTTACGGGAATGCCGAAGGGAAGCACGACAGTGAAATAGAAGAATGCAAGGATGAGCCTTCCCTGGTAGTTTCCCATGCGGTGCGCAAAGCCTGTCCAGGCCGTTTTGATCCTGCGGAGTGACGAGGGTTTCCCGCCTTCTTCGGGGATCGTCCGGGCCGGGGGAAGAGCGCTTCTGCGAAAAAGTGTTATCACCGCCGAAACGGCGAAGGAAAGTGCGAAGGATTGCGCCACGCTCAGCCAGTGGGATGCGAGAACGGGTTTCAGCAGGAAACCCGCCGCCCAGAGAGCCGAAAGAATGAAGATATCGATGAGGAAGGGCACCGGCTGACGCCGGGGAGCAAGCAGGGCGGCTCCGGATGTGTACCCTACAAGGGTCAGAAGAACTATGGCCAGACCGCCGAGCATCCGATCCTCCTAGAACAGCGTGTAGATGAAGGGGGCCATTGCTGAGCCCTGTGCGAAAACAAGAACTCCCACAAGCAGAATGAGCACGAGAACCATGGGTATCATCCACCAAAGCTTCCGGGACCAGAGAAACCGTATCAGTTCCCCGAGTATTCCCAGTCTGTCAATAAAGCCCCTGCCACCCATAAAAAACCTCCATGACCACTGCGGAAGCCCTATTCTAACCACGGAAAAGAAGCATGCCAAGCTGATGGCCGATAAGGTCTATCGCTCAGCCAGCCTGTCCGGGAGCTCGGGCATGATCAGGCTGCACACCGCCTCGGCGAGGATCCGGTTCGCCTCGGACGTCACATGACAACCGGATGGGGATTGGAAAAGGGTTGCAGTAACCGTGTCGAAGGCCCCGACCAGAGACAGCGCGTTGTCGCGGGAGCCCATGATGGAATCCATCGATCCGTACGCGGACGTGAACAGCTCGGTGTAGAAGGTATCGGAGCCGTCAGGGTAGCCCGGGAACCCGCCCGCCTCGACCTGCAGCTCGTGTTCGGTCAACGGCTTGTCACCGGCCCAGATCGCCGGTTGAAGCAGGAAGTAGCACTGGAACCCGTAGGCCTCGGAGAGCCGGGTTGCAAGGTCAAGGTTCCTGGCGTAGAGAGCAGCCGTTTCTGCAGCCAGGATGCCGGCCTGAGCCGTGGTGGCTTCGCTGCCCTCCCTTTCCGTTACTTCGGTCCTCACGGGACGGTCATAACCGAGCGCCAGCGCCAGGTCGGCGGTGTTGGTTCCCCAGATCAACTGCTCGATGATGGAAGGTGCGGGAGCCTGACCGGCCCTGCCCTCGACCCTTGCGCCGATGATGAAGAGCTTGTAGTGCGCTCCGGGCACACCGGACTGATACGCTGACACCACATCGTTGAAACCGTTGATAAAGACCACGATGTCCGGTCTCAGACCGTCCCGGAGGAGAAGCATCAGGTGAATGACCTCCTGGGTGGACACCCACCCCACGACTCCGTGATTCACGATCCGCACGGGTCTTTGAAATGTCTCGCCCAGAATTGACGCCATCAGTGATGGTATGGTGGAGGAATCGGGAACGCCCAGACCCCACACAAGGGATGACCCGAAAACGTGTATGCTGAGCGCCCCGGGGTCCGGGGATGAGCCTGTCGTCATCCGCCGACCCAGTGAATCGGAACTCTCCGGGGGCGGAAGGTCGGGAACCGTTTTCCACAGAAGGTAGGGTTCGTACCGGTTGGGTGGTTCACTGCTCCTGTCGGGCAGTTCCACCCCGCGGGACGACACGGTTCCCGGGGAGGCGTCGTTCCCGAACGCGATGAAAGCCTTCATGACCCCGAAGGAGGCCAGTTCGATAACCAGTAAAACCATCAGCATGTTCAGAAGGATTACCGAGAGCGCCCGGTAGGCCCCGGAGAACCGCCTGCCCAGAACCCCCGCCAGAACGAGTATGAGGCCTGAAAGCACCACAAGTCCCTGGTTCAGGTTGAAGGACGACCCTGAACCCAGCCCGAGAAAACGGCCGAACAGACCGGCAAGACAGAGTGCGGCGCCGGCCACGGCGCTCGCAAGTCGCAGGGCCGAGACCGCGTTGTCGCTGAGCCGGCGGGAATCATCCACAGCCTTTGTTCCGTTCTTTCAGGATTGTGATACGGGCGTTTCGCCGGTAAGGGGAAAACGCGAAACACGCCGGTTGCAGAACCGTACTTTAAGGCCGGCGTACGCCGGGGTCAATGTCGGTCCGTCATTCGGATCAGCGCGCCTTCCGGAAGGTCTTCAGAAACTGTTCTCAGAACGGCTCTGACCCTTTCCGAATCGCCCCGCGGAGTGACGAAGATGTCAACGCCGGAAAAGCCGACAACAATGGGGCCGGCGGTTTCAAGAACTGCCACCCTCTCCCATTCCTCGGGTATCTCTTCTCTGAAAACGCTGCCGTAGATCATCACAAGACCCGCGCCGTCAGCTTCCACCATGCGTCGCATCCAGCCCGTTCCCCTTTCGAGGTGGTGCTTTCTGGATTCCTCGTTGGCGAGCCCCCAGAGGTCGAGAACATGGCTCGGATTGCCGTACGAAACCCACCCTATGTCGTTGACCGCGATCCTGTCACCGTACGCCAGCGCTATCTTTCGCATGACGCCGTGCTGCAGGTGAATGACCCTGGAGGCCAGGGGTGTCTTCAGGGTGGTTCCTATCTCGGGCAGCATGAGCAGGGCCAGGGGCAACAGAAGAATGAACGCCCTCCGCAGAGAGTTCCCGGAGAGCACGAAACGCTTCAGAGTCTCCCTGAAGGGCCAGGCCAGGGCGATGAGAAGTATCACCATGGAGTAGACGTGGTATCGGCCGAACCACCCGAACCTTCCCAGTACCATGTGACCCAGGCCAACGGAGAAGCCGAAAAGCGTAACGAGACGGTCCCTCCGGCGGGCGAACCAGACCACGGGAGCAACGATAAGAAGCGCGGCAAACCTCAGGGCATCAGTGTCGGAGGAGTACATCCGAAGCCGGTTCGCCACCGATCCGGCCAGCCCTCCCGTCAGCCCGCCTTCAGCAAGCTTCGCCAGGACGGAACCGGGCAGGGGCGGCAGCCCCCGGGACACAAGGAATAGAGAGAAGACCGCAAGCGGCACGATCGAGACGGCAGGGAGAAGAAAAGCAGCACCCCGCTTCCCCCGCAGATAAAGCACAAATGCGGCTGCGAAGGTCACCGCGAGCATCTCGTAGCGCACCGCGGGTCCCAATACCATCGCGACGGCCATGCTTCGGGGCATTGGACCACCCGACGCCAAAACCGTAACCCCCATAAGCACTGATAGACACAGAGCGATCTGAAGGCTGTGCTCCATCCCCGTCATCACAAGGCCGAAGAGGTTGGCCACCAGTGCGAAACAAACCGCGAAAAGGCCCGGGATGAAAGGGCCCGAGCCGGAGAACATCTTTCCGAACAGTCTGCGCAGAACGAGAACCGACCAGAACAGCGCGGCGGTGTTGATGAGAAGTGGAACGGCGAAGTGGAAAGGGGTGTCCGCAAAAGGCGCCAGCAGGAAATCCCAGATCACGGATGATGACGGGGCACTGAGTTCGCCGGGGTTTATCCCGTAGCCGCCCCGGGCTATCTGCTCACTGACGCTGAGATGAATGTAGGCGTCATCGAGGCTGTAGACCAGTGACCCTTTGCAGAGAATGAGCGAAGCACCCGCGAGGGCCGCCATCAGAAGAAGGGTTACCGCCATGACTGAAGAGCCGTGAAAGCGGAAAACACGGGCTGTCATATCGAACCGCCGGGCAGTCCCAGAATGAACTCACCATGGACGAAAACGGTATCGAGGTTCATGGCACCGGAAGAACCCGTTCCGGTGAGCACCAGGGGCATCGCTGCGGCCGGCACGGCTGTTCCAACAAGTGAGCCGAAGTACGGGTCGAGATGGACGTCGAGCCCCCTTCTGGAAAGGCGGTTCACCACTCCCGCCGACACGGGCCAGAGCTCCCCCGGATCGGGCTGGAGGAACCAGCTACGCCCGCCGTGATGGTCGAGGAAAGCCTCAAGCCCCTCTGAAAGGCATTCGACCCCTTCATGGTGGTAGGACAGAGGATCGAAAACACCTGAATCGTAAAGCTCGAGGCGTCTCACCACTGAGCCTGCGATGGGAACCGCAAGAAGGGTCATGATCAGCGGGACCACCCTGATGCGGGAGATTACCCCCGGCGCGGACACAGCCAGAGTGCCGCCCAGAACAAGCCACGAAAGGGGTGACGTCACCGAGAACCAGCAGAACAGGTACTCATGAAGGTCCCCCCTTACCTGCAGGACCCCGAGAAACATCACAAGGTGGGCGAGAATGAGAAGTGCGGCCAGAGAGCCGATGAAAGGGCTTTTCCCGGTTTTCCGAAGGAGGACCGCGCAGCCCGTGATGATGAACAGCCTGAAAAGCGCTGCAACAAGAACAAACTGATACAGGATCCCATGGGATCGAAAAAAACGCGGGGCAAGGAACCCCATTTCAGACAATGTGAGGGCTCCGGACCATTCCCGAAGGGCTGCCTTGAACCCGACTCCGGACGGGTTCTCGCCCATGAACCGGATGATCCTGGTCACGTTCCCCTCTCCCGAAGCAAGTTCCTGAACAAGAACGGGAAGCCAGAGCGCCACTCCCAAAACCACTCCCGCCACAACGGGTCTTGCCACCATGCGTTCCCTCCCGGGCATGACCGGGCCGAAAAGCCTGCGCGCAGGAAGAATGAAAAGAAGCAGGGCCAGAACGACCGGCGCGCCCCCCAGGTGGGTTTGGGCCACCAGTGAGCCGCAGATGACAGCCGCCGGGAACCAGCCCGTCCTTCCCGAGGTCACCGCGGCGCAGGCCAGAACGAAGAGGAGAAAGGGAAAGATTATGACGAAGGGGTTCCAGTCCCGAAGCCAGACCACCGGAGAGG